>JAJFUA010000289.1 GCA_021372635.1 Desulfobacteraceae bacterium
GCGTGAACCACGGTTCCACCATGGTCATCCTCGAGAGCTACGATCCCGTCGGGGTCATGACGGCCGTGGAGGAGGAGCGGTGCACCGCCGTGTACGGCGTGCCCACCATGTTCATTGCGATCCTGGAGCACAAGCTGTTCAAGAAATTCGACTTCAGCACGCTCCGGACCGGTATCATGGCCGGGTCTCCGTGCCCCATCCGGGTGATGGAGGAGGTCATGGAGAAGATGAACGCCAGGGAGATAACCATCTGCTACGGCTTGACCGAAGGTTCCCCCGTGATCACCCAGACGCGCACCGACGATCCCATACGCCGGAAGGTGGAAACGGTCGGCCGGGTCATGCCGGCGATCGAAATGCGGCTGGTGGATCCCAATACCAACATTCCCGTGCCTGCCGGTGCACAGGGCGAAATCTGCTGCCGCGGCTACAACATCATGAAGGGATATTACAACATGCCCGAAGCGACGGCGGAAGCCGTCGACTCGGAAGGGTGGCTCCACTCCGGAGACCTCGGCGTCGTGGATGACGACGGCTACCTTTCGATCACCGGGCGGCACAAGGACATGATCATCCGCGGGGGGGAAAACGTCTATCCGAGAGAGATCGAGGAATTCCTCTACAAGATGCCCGGCATCCAGGATGTCCAGGTGGTGGGGGTGGCCAGCAGAAAATACGGCGAGGAGGTCGGGGCCTTCATCGTCCTCAAGCGGGGCTTCAACCTGACCCCCGAAGACGTGAGGGACTTCTGCCGCGGGAAGATCTCCCGCTACAAGATTCCGAAATACGTCAGCTTCATCGAACACCTGCCCATGACGGCCAGCGGAAAGATCCAGAAATACAAGCTGCGGGAAATGGCCAACGAGCTTTTCCCGGACGCGTGATCCAGCCTCGGGTGCCCCGGGCCGGTTTCACCGGCCGGGGCCCGCTCACTCACTGCCGGTACCGCTTTTCCGAAAAAACGACGGGATTTGCGTAAACGGAATCAGCCTGTGTTTTCAGGTGGTGGCGTGCGAACCGGGAGCCTTCCATCGGAACGATTTGTTCTTATATTATGACGATTGACTCTCTCGGGAAGTTGGAATAGATTGCGCCCGAACAGCCGAATCCTGCCGGTGGTGCAGGAGCGGGGGACCCGAACCTTTGGGGCGTATCGCTTTTTTCAAGCGAAGGGCAAACTCTTCGGCCCGAGCCCGTCAGCTAACCTCGCAGGCTTCGAAGGGTAGAGCCTTCCGAAGTTGTTTTGGGGGACTATCCTCATACAGATGAGCTTCGGAGGTTGTGAGATGAACAGGCTTTCTCCGTCGAAGGCGAAAGGCGGGCATGCGTCTC
This sequence comes from Desulfobacteraceae bacterium, assembly GCA_021372635.1. Lineage (GTDB taxonomy): Bacteria > Desulfobacterota > Syntrophobacteria > Syntrophobacterales > Syntrophobacteraceae > JAJFUA01. Next base: position 1,333 of record JAJFUA010000289.1, read on the forward strand.
CCCCGCCCGCCGCCCGCGGTTCGGCCGAAAAAACGCCGCCCAACGGTCATAACGGGGCTGCGGACGCGCCCGCTCCGGTTTCCCCGCACACGAAAACGCTTGCGATGGCCCTCGCCGCTCTGGGGGTCGTTTTCGGCGACATCGGCACGAGCCCTCTCTATTCCGTCAAGGAGTGCTTTCACGGCATTCACGCCATCGCCGTAACCGAAGGCAACATCCTCGGGGTGCTCTCGCTCGTCTTCTGGTCCCTCACCATGGTGGTGACCGTAAAATACGTGACTTTCATCATGAAGGCGGACAACAAGGGCGAGGGCGGCATATACGCCCTGCTCGCGCTCATACCGATACGCGACGAGGTGATGTCCGGGAGGCTTCGGGCGGCCGTCGTGGTCGCGGGGATCATCGGCGCGGCGCTTCTCTACGGCGACGGGATCATTACGCCGGCCATTTCCGTGCTCTCGGCCATCGAAGGTCTCGAGGTGGCCACCAAGGCGGCCGCTCCCTTCGTCCTGCCCCTTACCTGCGCAATTCTTCTTTCGCTCTTCCTGGTGCAGCGGAATGGGACGGCGGGGATCGGCAGGGTATTCGGGCCGGTCATGGTCACGTGGTTCCTCACCATCGCCGCCCTGGGTGTCTTCGAGATCCTGGAAAAACCTCACATCCTGAGGGCACTGAATCCCGTCTACGCCTACGACTTCTTCGCCTTCAACAAGCTGCACGGCATGGTGGTGCTGGGCTCGGTCGTGCTCTGTCTCACGGGAGGCGAGGCGCTTTACGCCGACCTCGGCCATTTCGGAGCCAGGCCCATTCGCCTCTCCTGGTTCTTCCTCGCATGTCCAGCCCTTCTCCTCAACTATTTCGGGCAGGGGGGCCTCCTCCTCGACCAGCCGGAACTGGCCTTCAACCCGTTTTACGGACTTGTCCCCAAGCCGCTTCTCTACCCTATGGTCATCCTGTCCACCGTGGCGACGGTGATCGCCTCCCAGTCGATGATCACCGGCGTCTTCTCCCTGACCCAGCAGGCGGTGCAACTGGGGTACTTTCCCCGTGTGCGCATCGTACACACCTCGTCCGAAACCCAGGGGCAGATCTATGTGCCCCAGATGAACTATGCCCTGATGATCGCCTGTATCGGGCTGGTTCTCGCATTCCGCGAATCGGGCGCCCTGGCCGGAGCCTACGGCATCGCCGTCACGGCCACTATGGGAACCACTTCCATCCTGTATTTCTTCGTGATTACCCGGACGTGGAAATGGCCGCTCTGGAAAGCGGTCCCTCTCGTTTCAGTGTTCATGATTTTCGATCTCGCCTATTTCGGAGCGAACCTTTTCAAAGTGGTCGACGGGGGGTGGGTCGCGCTGACGGTTGCCGCGGTGGTTGCGACGGCGATGATCACCTGGCACGACGGGAGAGCGGAACTGGCGAAAAAGATGATCAGCACGGGGTTCCCCCTGGGTCTCTTCGTGGAAGACGTC
>JAJFUA010000304.1 GCA_021372635.1 Desulfobacteraceae bacterium
CCAGGCGGCCAGCAACCGGGGCATCCTCGTCATGAACACCCCCGGGGCCAATGCCATGGCCGCGGCCGAACACACCCTCGCCATGATGCTCTCCCTCGCCCGCCACGTCCCGCAGGCCACTCAGTCCATGCGGGAAGGGAAGTGGGAGAAGAAGCGCTACATGGGCACGGAACTCTACAAGCAAACCCTCGGGATCATCGGCCTGGGCAAGATCGGAACGCTCGTCGCCGACCGCGCCCTGGCCATGAAGATGGACGTTCTCGGCTACGACCCGCATATCCTTCCCGAGGCGGCGGCCATCCAGGGCATCGAACTGGTAAGCCTCGAAGAACTTCTGAGCCGCTCGGATTTCATCACTCTTCATACGCCGTCCACCGCGGAGACCCGCTTCATCATCAACAGGGAGAACATCGTCCGCATGAAACCCGGCGTGCGCATCATCAACTGCGCCCGGGGGGATCTCGTCGACGAGAACGATCTCTACGAAGCGCTGAAAAGCGGGCACGTGGCCGGGGCCGCCCTGGACGTTTTCAACAGGGAACCCCCCGAAGGCTCTCCCCTCCTCGGCCTTCAGAACATGATCTTCACCCCCCACCTGGGCGCGTCGAGCTACCAGGCACAGACCAACGTGGCCAAAGCCATTGCGGGACAGATCCTGGACTACCTGCAGATGGGCATCATACGAAACGCGGTGAACTTTCCATCGATCCGCCCCAAGGACTACGAAAAAATCCGTCCGTACCTCGTGCTGGCCGAAAAGCTCGGCAGCCTCCAGGGCCAGTTGGTCAGCCCCATACAGCGTCTGGAAATCGAGTACAGCGGGGCCGAATTCCTGGAGGTGCCCATCCAGCCGCTGACCCAGACGGTCATCAAGGGCCTTCTCGATCCCATCCTGGCAGAAAAGGTCAACCTCGTGAACGCCCACCTGCTGCTCAAGCAGCGGCAGATCGAACTGGTGACCTCCACTTCCTCCGAGGCCAGCGGCTATACCGGGCAGATCACGGTGAGGGCCAGGGGAAAGCAGGTGGAGTCGTCGGTTTCGGGCGCGGTGTTCCAGGGGGGGGAACCCCGGCTGGTGCGGATCAACAACTACCGCCTGGAAGCGGAGCTGGAAGGGATCAACATCCTCGTACACAACCAGGACAAGCCGGGAATCATAGGGTTCATCGGAACCACTCTCGGCAGCTACGACGTAAACATCGCCAATATGCACCTCAGCCGGGCCCCCGAGCGGGACAAGGCCATGGCGATCATCCTCGTCGACAACGAGGCGCCGCAGGAAGCCCTGCAGGCCCTCCGGAACAACCCGCACATTCTCTCGGTTCAACAGGTAAGGCTCTAGAGAAGGGAAAGGTGCAGCATGGAAGTGTTCAAGCCGGTTCGAGTCGAGCGCGTTTACGTACAGCACCTCAATGCGCGCCCGGAGTCGGTGTTTCCCCTGTTGTGCCCCGTCCGGGAGAAGGAATGGGTGAAGGGCTGGGACCCGGCCGCCGTCTACTCGGAATCGGGCTATGCGGAAAAGGACTGCGTCTTCCTCACCGGGGAAAAGGGCAAGGAAGCCGTGTGGGTAATCACCGCCTACGACCGGGAAAAATTCCTGATCGAGATGGTCAAGGTCACGCCGGGAACAACGGTCGGAAAGATAGCCATCGCCCTGGAGAGCACGGGGGAAAACGGCACGAAGGCCCTCGTCCGCTACATGTATACGGCGCTGAGCGCGGAGGGGGAGGCGTTCGTGCGGGCGTACAGCGAGGAGTTTTACCGCGAATTCATGAGCTACTGGGAATCGGCGCTGAACGAATACCTGTCGGCCGCGCAGGGTGCCTGAAACGGGGCGGGAGGCGGGAACGACCCAGCACCCGGCCCTGAGGAATGACGCCGAAGCAAAGAAAAGCCCTGTTCAGCCGGAGGGGGGGTAGCCGAACAGGGCTCAGAGGGGTTAGGAGAAGGCGACTTTGTGTCAGCCTAAACCCAAATTAAGAACCGGGGCTTGAAAGTTCAAGCCCCGGTTCGATTATTTCACCGCACAGGTCGTGCGTTTTTCACACGATCAGCACTTCACGGTGGTGATCCAACCGAAGGGATCGGGCTTCTCGCCGTACTGGATGCCCACGATCTCCTCGTAGAGCTTGTGCGACCATTCGCCCACACCGCCGTCTCCGACCTGGTGGGAGTCGTCCTTGAAGGATATATTGCCCACGGGGGATATGACCGCGGCCGTGCCCGTCCCGAAGACTTCCTTCATGTCGCCCGATTTCAGGCCGTCGACGATCTCGTCGATGGAAATGGCGCGCTCGCTCACCTTGATGCCCCAGTGCTTCGCAAGCTGGATCACCGAGTCCCTGGTGACGCCCGGCAGGATGGACCCGTGCAGGGGCGGCGTGATGATTTCGTCCTTGAGCCGGAAGAAGATGTTCATCGTACCGACTTCCTCGATGTACTTCCGATGCTCGCCGTCGAGCCAGAGGACCTGCGTGAAGCCCTTCTTCTTGGCCACTTCGGCCGC
>JAJFUA010000322.1 GCA_021372635.1 Desulfobacteraceae bacterium
GATGTCGATCATGGTGCGGCCGCCGATCATGCCGTACACGCCGTTTTCGGCCGTGGGGATCGCACCGTCCACGATGCAGATGAACTGGCCGGGATACTTGGTGACCGTGTCGTGCAGGGATTTTTCGGCCGCTTCGCCGGAAGGGGCCATGATCGTCTCGTGGTAGTCGAGGGAGATGATGTCGAGCACCAGTTGATCGATCCACGGGTATGCCGTCCTGAGGGTCGTTTCGGCGCATCCCGTGCATTCGGCGAAGGGAAGCCACACCACCGGCGGACGCTTCGGGTTGGCGATCGCTTCGGCGATTTTCGGCACGAAGGAAGAGGACAATCCCAGAGTGGCTGAAATCACGGTGCAGTATTTCAGAAAATCTCTTCGTGACACTCCTTTTCGTTCCAGCCGCTGGTCCAAGTTCTTTTCGTGTTCCATAAAACACCTCCTCAAGCCGTTAAGAAAAATCCACCTTGCCGTATGGTGCCCAAAAGAACCTCATCGCTCGAAACCGCGAATGAGTATGAAAACGGCCGCGGGGCTTTCGCCCGCAAAGCCCGCGGACCCAGACCGCCGGATCGCTTTCAAGGCGCAGCGGATGGCGGTGCGGCGAAAAATCGGGGCGGCCCCGCAGGGGCGCCCGTGCCGGAAAATGGTCGTCGTGCCGCCGCCGGGACCAGGACGGTCGCCGCCAACCGTCGCAGCTGCCGCAAAACATCCCGTCGAGCCGCGGTAAGGAAGAATCGCTCAGTGTACTGGCAAACCGGCCGGTCCCGGCAGGCGCCGAACGCCTCAGCCTCGAGGCGGGCTGAAAGCCCGGGCCGGTTTCAGGTATGAAAGCATGCCTCCTGCATCAGGCATACTCTTGCGTTGCGGGCCGCTCTTTCGCCCGTTCGAGGTGCGCAGCGGTCTTCCCGATAGAGAACAGCAACGAGATAACACTCGTTTCGAATCGTGTCAAGCAGTGAAAATGGGTATTAAACTGCCGTTTATCTTATGCTTTTTATGTTCGAAAGGTGCATCTCCCGAGCACTTGCACAACAGGAAACCGGGTCTGTCCTTCTCTTGCCGATATGGTGCCCTCCTTTTGCACTCTTTGCACACAAAATGAAGGTTGCCACAACCGCCCGTCGCCGGTGCGGCGCGTGCGCGCAGGCGCGGGGCGGGGCTGGGAGTCCGTTTGCCGGGCGGAGTCGGAGCTTCTGTTCAGCGGGAAAGGGAGTCTGTCGTACAGGGAGAGTGGAGAAGCCGATGCGCAGTGTCGGCCGCGCATCGACGGAGAAGAACGGGAAAGGGCTCCGGCTCAGTTCGCGAGAGCTTCCGACAGTTTCTTCAGGATCCTCGTCGGAACGGGATAGGAGTCGCCGGCAAGATAGAGGCCGAGCAGCGTGGGATCGAACTGAATCGCCTCGGCCACCTGGGGCACGTTCAGTCCTTTCGCCTGGATTTTTTCCAGAATTTCGTCTTTTTGCACGCTCATGGTTTTTTCTCCTGCGCATCGTAAAGGTAGACTGTTCGATCCATTCTTATACACAAGACGAACATATTGCACAAGTGCATATTTGTCCTGTAGTCCTGTGCGCCGCGCCGGATCGAGCGGTCCGTGCCCGGAGACATTTCCGTCCGGAAAAAAGCAGAAGGCCATAAGGAAATCCTTATGGCCTTCGCCTATGAACAAGGGCCCTCTCAGAACTGTACCGCGTGCGCTTGATGATCCGCTTCAACCGCCAATGTGAGCTTCAGGTTCCGCATTCCGCCTGAGATTCGAACGTCACAGCGCGCTTCCGCATTCCGCAGGAGATGGATTGGAAAAGTCGCAAGATCCGCTTGAACTTCCACTGCAACAGGAGAAGCAACTTCCTTTCGTCCGTTCCACACGAGCAGAATTGTCATCTCAACCCGAACGGCAACATGAGCGTGAACATGAACATTCGCCTGAACCGTGAGTTTGAGAGTTCCCCGTCTTAAAACTTGGAGGCTGGTCAACCTCTACAGCAAAATCCCCGTCCCCGCCGGGGACGCCCCGGCGGAAGCCTCGACCGGTGAGCGCGCCGCGCTCAGCGCGGCTTCCAGTTCCACCAGATCGAAGGGCTTCTTCAAAAATGCTCCCACTTTTGCCCGAGCCAGATCATCCGCAATCACCTCGAAATCATACTCGGAGAGAAGGATCGTGCCCAATTCGGGCTCGACCTGAACCAGTTTCTGCAGCAACATCGCACCATTTGCATCGGGAAGGTGATATTCGGCAATCACAACTGCATATCGTTCTCTCAGCACCAGGCTCAGAGCATCGCGAGCGGTCGCACAACTGTAAAAGGCATAACCGGCCCGTTCCAAAAAGTTTTCCAAAGAGCGCCTCATGGGAGGATCGTGTTCAACCAGCAGAATCCGATTTTCAACTTGCACTTTCAGCCTCCATACCGTATAGACAGCAAACTTCGTACCAAGATGAGCAGGGATTCCGGGAACCTTGTCCAGCCCGTTTCTTCCGGTGCAGCTTCCTCAGGCGGCCAGTAGATCGATGCACAATATTCGACAGGATTATGCCAGTAAGCACAAACTACTTGGAAGTCTTGTGCAAAATATATCTCTATAAATCAATGGGTTATCTTACTGTTGAAGTATATTGTTCAAAAAAGGCGGGTTTGGAGAAATGTCTTCAATCCTTTTCGATGCCGTGCCGCTTCAACCGGTACGTCAGAATATGCCGGGGCATTCTCAGAAACCGCGCCGTGCGGGACTTGTTCCGGCGGCATTTCTCGTAGGCGTTCGCTATGATCTCCTTCTCGATCTCCTCCAGTCCGATCCCCTCGTTGGGAAGTTCTATGTGAAACTTCCCGGAAGCCTGTGCCTGCCCTTCCTCCGGACGGACGAGAAAATCCAGGTGCCTCCCCAGCAGGGTTTCCTCGTTTTCCAGCAGGATGACCCGCTCGATCGTGTTGCGCAGTTCCCGGACGTTTCCCGGCCAGGAATGTGTCAGCAGGATGTGCTCCGCCTTCGGGTTCAGCCCCCGAAACCGCTTCCCGTACTTGTCGTTGAACTCCTCCATGAAGAACAGGGCCAGCGGGATGATGTCCTCCGGGCGTTCCCGAAGAGGCGGGAGGTCGATGCGGATGGTGGCGAGGCGGAAAAAGAGGTCCTTGCGGAACTTCCCCTGCTCCGTCGCGGTCCAGAGATTTTGATTGCAGGCCGATACGATGCGGATATCCACCTTCCGCTTCCGCGTTCCGCCCACCGGGTAGAATTCCTTCTCCTCGAGCACGCGCAGCAGCTTGGCCTGGATCTCCGGGTTCAGGTCCACGACCTCGTCGAGGAAGAGCGTCCCGCCGTCGGCCACCTGGAGGAGCCCCTCCTTGCCTTCGGCCTTCGCTCCCGTAAAGGCTCCCTTCTCGTAGCCGAACAGCTCGCTTTCGATAATTTCGGTGCTGAAGGCCGCGCAGTTCAGCGCGACGCAGGCGTATTCCGTCCGGGGGCTCTGGCTGTGAATCAGGCGGGCGAACAGTTCCTTCCCCACCCCGCTTTCCCCCTGGATGAGCACCCCTGCGTCCCGGCTCTGGGCGCTCTTTATGGCGAGCATCTGCGCTTCCAGGAACTTCGGGTCCCGGCCGATGAAGCGGTCTACGCGGCTGAGCCTCTGGACGGCCTGCCGCAGCCTCACGACTTCGTTCCGCAGCCCGGCGTGCTCCAGGGCATTCTGGATGGTCAGTTCGAACTCGTCGAGGTCCACGGGTTTCACCATGTAGTCGAAAGCGCCCTGCTTGATCGCCCGGACGACGTCTTTGACCAGTTCGAACGCCGTGATCATCACCACGGTGGGCGAGGGGCGCAGTTCCTTGAACCGCGGCAGCAGTTCGAGGCCGTTCCCGTCGGGCAGGCCGATGTCGAGCAGGACGAGGTCCGGTTCTTCCCTCTGGGCGAATTCGATGCCCATGGCGCCGGTTTCGGCTTCGATCACGATGTGGCTTTTCTCGAGCAGCCGGCGGAGTGCCGTCCGAAAGTGCGGCTCGTCGTCCACGATGAGTATTTTATGTCGTTCGCGCATCGGCAGATTCCCGTACGAGCGGTGGAGGGGGACCCTGATTTGGGAAGTGCAGGTTTCCGTTATACCGGGAGGTGCCTGCGCGGGACCCCTCGATGAGGGGATTCGCGCGAAACCGCCCGCCAAAAGTTACATTTAACACAAACGGGCAGAAAGGTCATTGTGCATCTTCGGGGGGGCTACCGGCGGATGGAGGCCGCGATCCGCCGCACTTCCTTCATGACGGCTTCTTCTTCCAGCCCCTGGACCTTTCCATCGCAAACGGTCTGCCGCCCTTCTATCCATACGTGGCGGACGTCGCTCCCCTTCACGGCGTAGACCAGGTGGGAGACCGGGTCGTAGAGGGGCGTGAGGTGCGGCTGCTTCAGATCGATCGCGGCAAAATCCGCTTTTTTCCCCGCTTCCAGGCTGCCGATTCCGTCGGCCCAGCCGACGGCCTTCGCGCCTCCCCGTGTGGCCATCCAGAGCACCCGGCGCGCCGGGCAGACCACGGGGTCCCGCCGAAACGCCTTGTGCAGCTTGGCGGCCCGGTCCATCTCCCCGAAGAGGTCCAGGTCGTTGTTGCTCGCGCAGCCGTCGGTTCCGAGCCCGACGTTCACGCCGGCCGCAAGCATCTCCGGCACGGGGGCCACGCCGGCCGCGAGTTTCATGTTGCTTTCGGGATTGTGCGCGACGCCTGCCCCGCGACGGGCCAGCAGGGCGATCTCGGAGGTGTCGAGCCAGTTGGCGTGGGCGCACAGCGTGCCGGGATCCAGGATTCCGAGCCGGTCGAGAAGGAATGCGGGGCTCATCCCGTGCCGGGCGGTGAGTTCCTCGACCTCGCCGGCGGTTTCCGAAAGATGGATTTGAAAAAGGATGCCGCGTTCGCGGCACAGATCCTTGACCCATCTCATGGTTTCGGCGCTGCAGGTGTACGGAGCGTGGCAGAAGAGGGAGGGGCGAAGTGTCGGGACACCTGCAGGAAAAGCCTCCAGGAAGGCTTCCGCGCGCTCCCGCGCGCGGCCCGGGTCGGGGATGCCCGGAGCGGGGAAATCGACGATTCCCTGCCCCAGCACGGCCCGTATGCCGGAATCCCGGGCGGCCCGCGCGGCATCTTCCTCGTGGAAATAGCCGTCGCAGAAGGTCGTGACGCCGTTTTTCAGCATCTCCACGATGGAGAGAAGCGTTCCCCAGTAGACCATGTCCGGGTTGGCGTGGGCGGCCTCCGCGGGGAAGATGACTTCGGTCAGCCACTGCATGAGGGGCAGGTCGTCGCCGAGTCCCCGAAAGCAGCTCATGGCCCCGTGGACGTGCGCGTTGACCAGCCCGGGCAGCACCAGGTACCCGCTGAGGTCCGTGTCGCGCCGTCCCCGGAAGCGCTGCAGGATCTCCTCCGTAGTCCCGACGGCGGCCAGGGTGCCGCCGTCCACGGCGAGCGCTCCGTCAGGGATGCAGCGCATGGTGTCGTCGCAGGTCACCAGCCAGGAAACCCGGCGGAAGACCCAGTCCACTTCCCGGCGGGAATCCCGCGCGGGATCACTTCCGGATGCAGCGGGCGAATCCGCACACACGTTCCATAACCTCGTCGATGTCCATGGTGAGCAGCCTGCGGTCTTCCATGACCAGGCGTCCTTCGATGACGCTGTGCCGCACGTCGGAGCCGCGCGCGGCGTAGACGAGATGACTGACGGGGTCGAAGACGGGCGTAAGGTGCGGTTTATGAAAATCCACGACGATGCAGTCGGCCCGGCACCCGGCCGTCAGTTCGCCGATCCGCCCAGCAAGCCCGAGCGCCGCGGCCCCGTTTCGGGTCGCCATCCGCAGGACGGTCGGGGCGGGAAGCGCGGTGGGGTCCAGGGACGCCACCTTGTGGACCTTGGCGCAGGTGTCCATTTCCCCGAAGAGGTCCAGGTCGTTGTTGCTCGCGCAGCCGTCCGTTCCGAGGGAAACATTCACGCCCAGTTCCAGCAGGCGCGGCACCGGGGCGATCCCCGAGGCCAGCTTCATGTTGCTTTCGGGATTGTGCACCACGTGAACTCCGCGGTGGGCGAGCAGTTCCATGTCGTTTTCGTCCAGGACTACGCAGTGGTCCGCGAGGAGGTCCGGGCCGAGGAGGCCCAGGCTTTCCAGGTGGGCCACCGGCCGGCGGCCGTAGCGTTCCAGGACCTGGTCGACTTCGGCCTGGTTTTCGGAAAGGTGAATCACGAGCGGCACGCCGAGGTCCGAAGATATCTTCCGGCAGCTTTCCAGGAGGGGCGGGGAGCAGGTGTAGGGGGCGTGCGGCTCCACCGCGACGCGGATGAGCGGGTCGCCGCGCCACCTTTCGATGAGATCCCGCGTGAAGCGGAGACCGTTCTCGACGGGGCCGTAGTGCGGAGAGGGAAAATCGTACAGGACCTCCCCGACCAGTGCCCGCATGCCCGCCGTCCTGGCGGCTTCGGCGACCTTGTGCTCGAAGAGGTACATGTCGCAGAAGGCGGTGGTGCCCGAAAGGATCATCTCCGCGCAGGCAAGCATCGTGCCCCAGTAGACCCAGTCTTCCGTGAGCTTGCGTTCCGCGGGGAAAATATGCCGCTCCAGCCATTCCATCAGGGGGAGGTCGTCCGCGAGCCCCCGGAAGATCGTCATGGCCGCGTGCGTGTGCCCGTTGATCAGGCCGGGCATGACGACGCAACCGGTGACGTCCAGGGTCCTGGGCGCGGTGAACGACGCCAGGATCTCCTCGGAGGGGCCGACCGCGGCGATCTTTCCCGAGCGTATGGCCACGGCGCCGGGGTCGAAGCGCCGGCCGGCAGAGTCGAGGGTCAAGACGAGCCCGTGGGCGAGAAGAAGATCAGCTTCCATTTTCGGTGACGATGCGAGGTGTTCGTTTTCGGCCATTGTCCATTCCGTTCGATCGGCAGTGTCAAGTTCCCGGCGGAGCGCCTTTCGGACGCGCACCGGGGCGATTCTACAGGGCGGCCACCACTCCGGCCAGGAGCTTCTGCAGCCTGAGCCCCGCCGACTCCGCCGTGGCGATGATTTCTTCGAGGGGGGTCGGCTGGTAATTGTCGGGAAGATTCACGTTGGTGATCACGGAAACGCCCATGAGTTCGATACCGGCGTGGACGGCGGTAATGGCTTCCATGACGAGGGACATTCCGACCGCATCGGCGCCCGCGGCGCGCAGGAAACGCGTTTCCGCGGCCGTCTCCAGGCTCGGTCCGACGAGCCCGACGTATACGCCGCGATGGAGTTCGATCCGCGCGGTAAGAGCCTTTTCCGCCGCCAGTATACGCAGCCGGCGGCTGTACGGTTCCGTCATGTCGGTGAACCGCGCCCCCCATTCGTCCACGTTGGGGCCGACGAGCGGGTTTTGACCCGTCATGTTGATGTGGTCGGTAACGAGCATGAGGTCTCCCGCCTGGAACTGCGGGTTGAGCCCGCCGGCGGCGTTGGAGACGATGAGGATTCCGGAGCCGAGCGCCCTGAGTACCCGGATGGGAAACGATATCTGTCTCGCCGTGTAGCCTTCGTACAGGTGGAACCGGCCTTGCATGGCCAGCACGGGCTTTCCCGCGAACAGGCCGCAAAGCAGGCGGCCTTCGTGGCCTGCAACCGTGCTTACCGGGAAATGGGGGATTTCCTCGTACGGGATTGCGACGGCGTTTTCCATCTCGCCGGCTACCCCGCCGAGGCCGGTTCCAAGAATCATGGCGATTTTCGGACGAAGAGCGATGCGGGAACGGATGAACGCGGCCGCCTCTTCGACCTGCCTGCGAAAGACTTCCATCTTGCCTCCTCGTGTTGCCGGCCGGGATGAATCCCGAAGCTGCGCGGAATCGTCGAACGGGCGGTACAGGGTTATAATGGAAATAACCGCCGCCCGGAAATCCAATGCTTTCCGCGCGGCTGGCGAAAAGAACGGGTGCGCCCGCAGGACCGGCCTTGTCCCGTTCGCCCCAGACAATTGACATAAGCCGCGGGATTTGTAAAGATCCCATGTTGTTGGCAGGACGGCCCCGAACCGGCCC
>JAJFUA010000333.1 GCA_021372635.1 Desulfobacteraceae bacterium
GAAGGCGGTTGCGGGAAGCACGAAGCTGAGGTCTTCCCACGAGAGGGCCGCCGCGAAGAGGGCGAAAAACAGCACCAGGAGGATCGTGCCGAGCCAGATCAGCGGGTTTGCCATGGCGTCGACGAGCATCATCGGGGAGAAACCGCCCGTGCCGCCCGCCGCGGCGATGGCCTTCATGCCTTTGCTCAGGATCGTGTTTCCCAGGGCTTGAGCCAGCACCGCCAGGGCGATCACGATTGCCGTTTTCATAGGTTGCGTTCAATTCCTCGGTAGCTGGTGAGTTCGATCCCCAGGGCCTTTACGTGCGCGAGCATTTCGGGGTCCACCAGGATATCGTATTCTTCTTTCCGGAGCGCCGCCGCCTCCGGGGTCGTGTCCGTCCCGCCGCAGGTTTCGAAACAGCCGGGATGAAAGTAGATCTCGTTCGTTTCCTCGTGGAGATGATCCAGGACGAAATGGACGTAGTCCGCGCTCATGCGGTTGCTCTGAAAATGGCCGTACACCCGCCTGGCCCAGGTGAATCCCCTTGCCCGGAGCCTCTTTTCCATGCGCGCCGTGAGGAGTCGAAAGACCGCCGCCATGGCTTTGCCGGAAAAGCTCCCGCCGCCGTGGAACCTCGAAAAGAGGCGGTAGTCGTCGAGGGGAACGCGCATCCGCCTGACCCCGTACTGCTCGCCGAGCCGCAGGGCAGCTTCGAAAACGACCGGGTGCACATGAAGGTGAAGGTGGCTGTCGATGTGCGAAAAGGGAAGGCCGGACGCCGCGAACTTTTCGAACTGCGCCTCCAGTTCGCTTACCAGTTCGCGGCGCGAACGCCTGGAAAAGAAGTACCTCAGTCCGGCGAGGGCCGGGTCCGAGGGAAAATTGCCGTTTGTGTCCACGATGCTCGGGATTTTCGCGGGAGGCAGCACCGACCGGCCCAGCACCGTCACCAGGTGAATCCCTACGGCCAGTCCTTCGTTTTCCCGGGCCAGCCGCACGGCGTCTTCGAAGGCGTGTCCTGAAACCATGAGGCTGCACGCCGTCAGCATTCCCCGGCCGTAGGCGCGGATAACGGCTTCGTTCACCTGCGACGAGGCCCCGAAGTCGTCCGCGTTGACGATCAGCCGGACCTTCCTCCCGGTTACGTCCGCCACAGGGCGTTGCATCGGCGTCCGTTCGACCTGCTGTTTCGCTGCTATCGGGTTCAGATTCTGCTCCTGGAAAATTTCTGCCTCCTCGCGCGCAGCTGTAGGTATTCTCTGGCTTCCCTGTAAAGCCGCGCTCGTTCCGTGGGATCGAAAAGAGCGCGGCGGACGATCCTGAAGATGATCCTGGGGCGAAAGTAGTAGCGCCCGTAAAAATACTCGACGGCCTCCACGATCTCCTGCCGGTTGAGGCCCGGATAGCATATGTTCGGCAGTTGGTGGCCCAGTTCGTCGGACATGGCGTCGTCGGTCAGGTAACCGTTTCGCCGGACATAGGCGTCGAATTCCGTTCCGGGGTAGGGATGGGCGATGGAGACCTGGATGGTTTCGCAGTCGAGCTGTTCGGCGAACTTCATGGTTCTCTCGATGCTTTCCGGCGTTTCGCCGGGGAGGCCGATGATGAAGTCGCCGTGGACGAGCAGCCCGAGGTGCTTGCAGTTCTTCATGAAGACGAGCGCCTGCTCGACGTTCGTTCCCTTCCGGATGTTCCGGAGAATCGCCGGCTCCCCCGACTCGAAGCCGACGATCAGCAGGCGGCACCCTGCCTCTTTCATGGCCTTGAGCGTCTCGTAATCGGCATGGACACGGCAGGTGCACGACCATGTGACGTGGAGGGGCTTCAGTTTGCCGCACAGTTCGATGACCCGGGATTTCCCCCAGGCGAACGTGTCGTCGTCGAAGAAGACTTCCTTGATGTTCGGGAAAATCTCGAACGCATGCCGCACCTCCGCGGCGACGTTTTCGCTGCTTCGAGTGCGCCAGCGGTGCCCGCTGAAAGTCTGGGGCCAGAGGCAGAAGGTACACTGAGCGGGGCAGCCTCGGGAACTATAGAGAGCCACAAAAGGGTGCAGCAGGAAAGGCACGCTGTAGCGCGTGATATCCATATCCCGCTTGTAGACGTCCGTGACGAACGGCAGTGAGTCGAGATCGGTAAGGGGCGGACGGTCGGGGTTGTGGACGACCTGGCCGTTGCGCCTGAAGCTGGCGCTCTGGATATCTTCGACCGGCACCCCCCGGGCGAAGTCGTGGATGGAGTAGTCGAATTCCCTTCGAACGACGAAGTCGATGGCCCGGGAAGCCTTCAGTGATTCTTCGGGCTGCACGGAAACGGGTGGACCGACGAAGGCGATCTTGATGTGCGGATTGGTTTCCTTGATCATCTCCGCGAGGCGCACGTCGTGCGCGAAGCCGGGAGTGCTGGTGAACAGCGCGAGAAACTCGTAGTCCCTGGCGATTTCGATGGTCGCCTCGGGCGTGATTCCATGGGGGGGAGCGTCGAGGAGCCTGCTTTCCGCGATCAGCCCGGCGGGATAGGCCAGCCATACCGGGTACCAGAATGAAGTGATCTCCCTTCGGGCGGGCCACCTGGAACCTGCCCCTCCATCGAAGTTTTCGAACGAGGGAGGATTCAGGAGAAGTGTTTTCATGAGAAGGTGGTCTCCATTCTACCATTCATGGAATGCAGGACTATACGGGGTGCGCTGTTTTCTGTCAAGCGACGCCGGGCGCCCTTCGAGGCGCTTCGCTCATTGTGGCCCGAACGAGGAGAGTCCACGGGTATGGGTTGCATTCCGGGCATTTCCGGACCTTTCCGTCCGGTCAGGCCCCGCAGGGTGGAGAATGTCTGAAACGGACCCGGTTTGCAGGTCTGCCGGTCTCAGAACCACAGGAAGAAGCCGTTGACCGTGCAGAACAAGCCGAAGACGCCGCAGCAGAGGCCGGCGTACCACAGTGCCCTTTTCCCGGCGAAAGCGCCCAGCGACGATATCAGGATGGCTGCCTGGAGGAAGACGACCGCAAAGGCGAAGGCGGCATAGTGCTTGCCGTATTCCGCCTGTTCCCGGATCAGCTTTTCGTTGTCCTCGGCGATCTGTTTTTTTTCTTTTTCGAACCGGGCGATTTCGTCGTCGTATTCCTTCACCTTCTTTTCCAGGAACTTCTCGACATCGGGGTTTCCGCGGCCCATCAGCTTGCTCAGTTCGAAGACTTCCATCTGGAGCCTGTAACTGTGCTCTTTGATGCTGTCCGTGAGGAATGTATCGCCGCGGTTTGCTGCCGCTGCAATGTCGACCTGGGCCTTCGATGCGTAGGAAGCTCCCCTGTACGACGCCACTATGGTAAGACCGGTCAACAGGATTGTCGTCAGGACGACGCCCGCGACCCGTTTTTCTTTTGCAGATTCCGTCATGCTGTCTCCACCTGTTTCTGCGCGATGCCCGGGCACTTCTCCACCGCGGCGCGGTAAGGAGTTGTGGCGGGCGGCCCGAACCGGAACGGGCCGAATTACGAAGCCCGTCATTATCCGGGAATAGATTCGACAAATCAACGAAGATGTGTTCGGCGCATCGCCGATCGGAAGAACAGACCGGATCGGGCCTATACGAAAATGTCGAGCCCGGGGGTTGTTCTTATATTAACTTGCGAAGCGTTTCCATGCTACTAAATGGTCCGGACCCGATCAACCGTTTTGAACGAGGAGCATTGCGGATGGCTGTACGGAATGGGGAAGTCGCCGAGATCTTCAACCGGCTGGCCGACCTCCTGGATATAGAGGGAGCCAACAGCTTCAGGGTCCGGGCGTATCGGAACGCCGCAACGGTTTTGAACAACCTGCCGCGCAGTGCCGCCGATATGATCGAACACGACGAAGACCTGGCGAAGCTGCCGGGCATCGGCAAAGACCTTGCCATGAAGATCCGGGAAGTCGTCGAAACGGGCACACTGGTTCTGCTGAGGGAACTCGAAAGGCGCACGCCGTCAGGGTTGCGCCGGATGATGCACATTCCCGGCCTGGGGCCGAAGAAGGTGCTGCTGCTCTACGAGTGCCTGGGCGTGGACAGCGTGGAGGCGCTGGAGCGCGCGGCCAGGACCGGAAGAGTCCGGGAAGTTCCGGGATTCGGCGAGAAAACGGAAAAGAGGATCCTGGAAGAAATCGAGCGGCGAAGGGAAGAGGGGGACGAAGGGCGTTCCGGCCTGATGACGGCCGAGGAAATCGTGCAGCCCCTGCTGTCCTACCTGAGGCAGATTCCCGGCGTGCGGGACGCCGTGGCGGCCGGGAGTTTCCGCAGAAGGCAGGAGACGGTGGGAGACCTGGATATCCTGGTGACGTGCCGCCGGAGCTGTGAAGTGATGGAGCGGTTCGCGGGGTACGAAGCCATCGAGAGGGTGATTTCCAGGGGGGAGACGCGCTCCACGGTCGTATTCCGCTCGGGGATCCAGGTGGATTTGCGGCTCATCCCCGCAACGAGCTACGGGGCCGCGCTGCACTACTTTACCGGTTCGAGGGCGCACAGTATCGCGCTTCGCAAAATGGCCCAGAAGAATCATCTCAAGATCAACGAATACGGGGTCTTCCGAAAGGGTAAGCGCGTTGCCGGCAGGACCGAGGAGGAGATTTACGCGCAATTCGGGCTGCCCTATATCGAACCGGAACTCCGGGAGGACAGGGGGGAGATCGCCGCGGCGGCGGAGGGCAGTCTTCCCCGCCTGGTTCGGATCGAGGACATACGCGGAGACCTCCACAGCCACACGCGGGCCACGGACGGCCGCGCGAGCCTCCAGGAAATGGCACTTGCCGCCCGGGAGCGGGGATACGAATACATCGCCATCACCGACCACACCCAAAGCGTCGCCATTGCCCACGGCCAGGACGCTTCGCGCCTGGCGCAGCAGATTGCCGAAATCGACCGGCTGAACGAAAAACTTGAAGGGATCGTGATCCTGAAAGCCGCTGAAGTGGACATACTGGAGGACGGTTCGCTGGACCTGCCGGATGAAATCCTGAAAGAGCTGGATCTGACCGTCTGTTCGATTCATTCGAGGTTCCATCTGCCGCGGGAGAAGCAGACCGAAAGAATCATTCGCGCCATGGACAATCCGTACTTCAATATACTTGCCCATCCCACGGGAAGACTGATCCACGGCCGCCCGCCCTACGGGCTGCACATGGAGCGGCTCATGGAAGCCGCCGTGCAGCGCGGCTGCTTCATGGAGTTGAACGCGCAGCCCGACCGCCTCGATTTGAACGATGTTCACTGCCGGATGGCCAGGGATCTGGGACTGAAGATAGCCGTTTCCAGTGATGCGCATGTCGAGAGGGATCTGGATTTCATGCGGTTCGGAATCGGACAGGCGCGCCGGGGTTGGCTGGAGGCGTGCGATGTCCTCAACACCAGGAGTTGGGAGGTGCTTCGAAAGCTCCTGAAGAGAGTTTAGCAGAGGCGGGCGGCGGACGCGGCTACTGCTTTCGGAAAGAATGTTCCGACAGGAACCGGGACAGAAATTCTTCGCAGTCCTGCAATTCGCCCAGTTCGGCGGCATACCTGCGAAGCTCGTCCGCGTGTTCCGGTTCATAGGCGTCCAGCAGTCTTTCCTTGAGGCAGTTGTACCTCTCCCGTTCCTTGGAGATCGTGCAAGCGTCCTGCAGCGGCTTGAAGCAGCGCCGGCGCTTTTCCTTCTCCAGTTCCTGGAGAATGATCGGAGCGTCGTCGAGAATTTCCCTGAGTTCGGCCATTCGGTTCTTCAGAGATTTTACCTCGCCGCGGGAAACGTTTCCCATCGCCAGGCCCAGGAGCATGCGCGGCAGCCGCTGGTCGAGTTCCAGCAGTTCCCGGTCGGCAGCCTTCTGCTGCGCTTTGATCTTCATGATCAGCTTGTCGATTTCCACCCACGCATTGCATGCCTCGAGCCGAATCCGTTCTTCCTTGTTCATTACCGCTCTCTTTCCGATGGCTTGATGATCGACCTGGTCTCCCAATGCATCCATGCGACTTTCCGTTTCACTCTCCGTCCATCTGCCGGAAATCTTCCTCCAGCAATGGTCCTGTTGTCGAATCAGGCAATGCATTTTCCTCCCGGGCACTCATCCCCATCCCCCCTCGCCCTTCGATAAACCTCAATTCCCGCTTTGCGGTAATTCATTGGCAGCAACCGTCTTCCCGCCGATTGGCGGTCGGATTCCCCTCAAGGGGGAATGGAAATTGCCTGGGGTGGGAGTTGACGGGATCGCTCGAAAGGGAAATCGCATTGCTCAACTCAATTCAAATCGATTCAACTCAACAGTCCTGCCTGGTCCCCCAACGGGGAACCGGAAAGGGTGGAGCCATGATTCAACGGCATCGCCCCGCGACGGCGGGGTGAAACGAAACGCGTCCGTTCCGCGATGACTGTGGATGGCGGCTTTCAACAACCGACCACCAGATACTTAACCCGTTCCGGTTCGAATTTCAATTTGCCGCCGGCGAGTATCCGTTGTCATGCGTTCGTGCAGGCCCGCTCAATCTGTGAAAAACATCGGCCATATCGCTGCACTCTGTCCCCTGACGTCCCCACCCGGTTCCTGGTCGAAACTCCTCGCGGACCGCCTCCACCAGTGCAGCCATGCCTGAAAATGCGTCTGTTTCGGTCATCTATCTATTGTCATCCGGCTTCCGACATTGTATGTTTGCCCACAATTCTCGTACAAAAACAGGTGGCAAAAATTACCCGGGGGTATTTGGGATGGACGTCAAAATCATCAACCCGTTCCTTGTTGCTGCGATCCACGTTCTCAAGACCATGGCGAGTGTTGAGCCGATACCAGGAAAACCCTTTTTGAAAAAGGATTCGAACGCCTTGGGAGATGTTTCGGCCGTGCTCGGGATTACCGGCGACGCACGGGGTTCCATGGCCCTCACCTTTACGGAATCCTGCATCAAGGCAATTGTCTCCAACCTTTTCGGTACCCCGGTGACGGAATTCAACGAAGAGGTCACCGATGCGGTGGGGGAACTGGCGAACATGATCTGCGGGGATGCCCGCCGCCGCTTGGGAGAGCAGGGAATATCCCTTCAGGCGAGCATCCCGACCATCATTGCCGGGAAGGGGCACTCCATTACGCATATCAACAGCGGCCCCCGCCTTGCCGTTCCGTTCCAGACCCCCGGCGGGAATTTCGTCGTCGAAGTAGCGTTCAACAAGGAATGAACCTCGGAAGACCGTTGCCTGGGTGCGGCTGAATTCTTCGTCCGTGCCGGGCAGTTCCCCACAGTCAGTGTGTATTCCGCCCCTCATACCTGTCGGCCGGGCGATACGAAGACCGGCCCCGTTCACGGCCGTTCGGGATGCGTGAAAAGAATGCGACGCCGGTACCGGTATTCCCAGTCGGAATATGTGGTCCCCCTTGGCCTGTTCTCAGGTCACCGTGGGCCGCATTCTTTTTTGGGGCATTGTTCGCGTGCGTCGTTTCGGGAAGGAGATATTTTCCGCACAGGCCGATTTTCCCTGCCAACGCCGGCCCTTCAACGATCATCTTTCCTTGAATCATTGGTCCCCGCCGGTATATTTATCGGGCCTCCGCGCAATGGAGACCGGGCGGATCCCCCCGTAGCCGTTTCTGCGGCGTGAGCGGGAATAAGAACCCGCTCCAGTTGAAACGCATGGCGCGGGCAATTATAATTCTCATATTACTACTGCCGAGATGAAACGAACAAATATTCCCGCAGGGGAATCTTGTGGAAGGATATCCCGATGGCTGACGATCTGCCCAGATTTCCAGGTCAGGAAGAGCTTGAAAAAGAACTCAGCGAGTATCTTTCAAAAAAATACGGTTATAGAATCAAAGTGATTTCTCCCATGATGATGCCACAGGCCAAAGAGGCACCGGAGTCTACCCAGAAGAGTTCGGGCGGGTCCAACAGGATTCAGTTCAATATGAAGCCCGAAGAGTTGGAGAGCTATCTCAACCAGTACGCCATCAAGCAGAACGACGCCAAAGCCGTGCTGGCTACCAAGATCTGCACGCATTACAATCGCATCAAGTACCAGCAGCGCAGGGAGCGCCACGGGAACGAGGCCTTCGTCGGCCGGATCAAGAACAATATCCTGCTCATCGGGCCGACCGGGGTCGGCAAGACCTACCTGATCAAGCTGATCGCCCAGAAGCTGGGCGTACCCTTTGTGAAAGGGGACGCGACGAAATTCAGCGAAACCGGGTACGTAGGCGGCGATGTCGAAGACCTCGTGCGGGAACTCCTGGTGGATGCCGAGGACGACATCGAACTGGCGCAGTGCGGGATCATCTACATCGACGAAATCGACAAGATCGCTTCTTCACAGCATCTGCTCGGCCCCGACGTGTCGCGGACCGGCGTCCAGCGGGCGCTCCTCAAGCCTATGGAAGAGACCGAGGTGGATATCAAGGTCGCGCACGATCCCATTTCTCAACTCCAGGCGCTGGAGCAGTTTCGCAAGACGGGAAAGAGGGAAAAGAAAGCCGTCAACACCCGGGACGTCCTCTTCATCATGAGCGGGGCCTTCAACGGGTTGGCCGCCATCGTGAAGAACCGGATGCAAAAGCAGGGAATCGGCTTTGGAGCGCAGCTGCAAAGCAAGGGGGACGACTACAAGTTCCTCGCCCATGTGAAGGCGGAAGACCTGATCGCCTATGGATTCGAGAGCGAATTCATAGGGCGTCTGCCGGTGATCGCCGTTCTGGAACCCCTCGAGGTGGAAGACCTCCGCCAGATCCTGGAGAATCCCAACAATCCGGTGATTCTGGGAAAAAAGGAAGACTTCCGGAGCTATGGCATAGACATCCGGTTCGAAGAGGAGGCCCTTCGGGTCATCGCGGAACGGGCTTATGAAGAAAAGACCGGGGCCCGCGGGCTGGTGAGCGTTCTCGAGAGGGTTTTGCTGCCGTACGAGAAGAAGCTGCCGTCCTCGTTGGTGCAGTACGTGGTGATTACGAAGGAGGTTGTTCTCAATCCAGAGGAGGAGTTGCGGCGGCTCCTGGAAAAGCCCGACGATCCGGAACGTCTGAGCCGCTACCAGTCGATCATGGAAGCGGAGAAGCGGGGAATTCGCGAGCAGGTGCTCAAGAGGGAAAAGCACTACGTGGAGAACTATCCCCTGGTATTCAGCCCGGAGCGGGTCGAGCTGGTTGTGGAACACCATGTGCGGACCGGTTTGCCGGTGGAAGGTATTTTCGACGAGGTGATTTTGCTGTATAATCAGGTCAAAGTGTTTGAAAGCGACTTTTATGACAAGTTCCGCTTTCAGATCCATTTCGACGATGAGGCGGTCGATGCGATCATCGCGAAGTCTTTGGAACGGGATACGAATGCGACGGCGGTGTGCCTTGAAGTTTCCCGCGACTTCGATTACGGTTTTAAACTGATTTCAGACCGGACCGGTCAGACGCGGTTCGAACTGCCCTGGAAAGCCGTGTTGCATCCCGAGGTGTACATCGACGAGTTGATCAGGGAGAATTATCGGCAATTCCCGCCCGACCTGTCGAAGGTCAAGAAGGAGTGATGACGAGGACATGAAGCGATGATCGGAATCTCCAAGCTCTACTGCGGTACCGTGGAGCCTTCGGACGCTCTGCGGTACGGGCGTCACAGCGGGCACCTTCCTTCCCATCTCCTGCAATTTTCCGAGGACAAGAAGCCGGTGGTTGTGTGGAACGTCA
>JAJFUA010000343.1 GCA_021372635.1 Desulfobacteraceae bacterium
GCCGGAGTGCGGGAATGCGCCGGTCACGCCGCTCTGCTGTGTTTCACCGTCGGCAACGAGATTCCGGCCTCCATCGTGCGCTGGCACGGCAAGCACCGGATCGAGAAGTACCTGGAACGGCTCTACAAGGCAGCCAAGGCGGAAGATCCCGAAGCGCTCGTCACCTACGTGAATTTCCCGACGACCGAATACCTGGATCTTTCCTTCCTGGACTTCGTCTCGTTCAATGTATACCTGGAGACGAAGGAAAAACTCGACGGATACCTGGCGCGGCTTCAGAACCTGGCAGGGGAGAAGCCCCTGGTCATGGCGGAAATCGGCCTCGACAGCATGAGAAACGGCGAAGACGCACAGGCGCGCACCCTGGACTGGCAGATCCGATCCACTTTTGCGGCCGGTTGCGCGGGGATATTCGTTTTTTCCTGGACGGACGAATGGCATCGCGGCGGCTTCGACATCGACGACTGGGGATTCGGCCTTACCGACAGGAACCGGAACCCGAAGGTTTCCCTGGATGCGATCCGGAAGGCGTACGCGGAGGTGCCTTTCCCTCCCGATCTGGCCTGGCCGAGCATCTCCGTGGTCGTCTGCACCTACAACGGCCACCGCACCATCTGCGATTGCCTCGACGGATTGAAGAAGGTGGAGTACCCGAACTTCGAAGTGATCATCGTCAACGACGGGTCGAAGGACAATACAGGGGAACTCATCAAGGATTACGGCTTTCGGGTGATCACGACGGAAAACCGGGGTCTGAGCAACGCGCGGAATACGGGAATGCGGGCGGCCAAGGGAGAGATCGTGGCCTACATAGACGACGACGCCATCCCCGACCCGCACTGGCTGACGTATCTTGCGGCGTCCTTCCTGAGCACGGACCATGTGGGGATCGGCGGGCCGAACCTTCCTCCCGCGAGTGACGGGTCCATCGCCGCCTGCGTCGCCAATTCTCCGGGCGGACCGATCCACGTTCTTCTCACGGACGAGGAAGCGGAACATATCCCGGGCTGTAACATGGCTTTCCGGAAGTCCGCCCTCATGGCGATCGACGGATTCGACCATCGCTTCCGGATCGCGGGCGACGATGTGGACCTTTGCTGGCGCCTGCAGCAGAATGGCGGCACCCTCGGGTTCAGCCCGGCCGCGATGGTATGGCATCACCGGCGCAATTCGGTGAAGGCGTACTGGAAGCAGCAGTTGAATTACGGAAAGGCGGAAGCCGACCTGGAGAAGAAATGGCCTGAAAAATACAACGCCGCTGGGCACGTGCCGTGGGCGGGCAGGCTTTATTTCAAGGGCTTCGAGCAGTTTCTCGGTGCGTTCCGAGGCCGCATCTACCAGGGAACCTGGGGTAGCGCCCTGTTCCAGTCCATTTACCAGCCGGCGCCCAGCCTGCTCTGGTCCCTGCCCATGATGCCCGAGTGGTACATCGTCATCGCGGCGCTGGCGGGCTTCTCGTTGCTGAGCGTCGAATGGATGCCCCTGGTGGTGGTCCTGCCCATGCTGGCCCTCGCGGTGTTCACTCCCGTTCTGCATGCCTGCCTGTGCGCCATGAAGCTCTCCTACAAGGAGGTGGCGGGAACGAGGAAGGAATTGTTCAAACTGCGCGCCCTGACGGCTTTCATGCACCTCATGCAGCCCATGGCAAGGCTCATCGGCAGAATGCGCCTGGGACTCACTCCCTGGCGGAAGTGTGCTTATACGGGCATCTCGGTGCCGTGGCCCTGGCCCCGTACCTTCACCTTCCGCAGCGAACAGTGGCGGTCCCCGGTGGAATGGCTGGAATCCCTCGAAAAGGGGCTCCTGGAAGTGCGCACGGTTGTGCTGCGCGGCGGCGACTACGACCGCTGGGACCTGGAACTGCGCGGCGGACTCCTCGGGTGCGTGCGCGTGCTGATGGCCGTCGAGGAACACGGCGGCGGCAAGCAGTTCCTGCGCTTCCGTTCCTGGCCGCGGTGCGCTCCTGCCGGAATCGCGATCAC
>JAJFUA010000346.1 GCA_021372635.1 Desulfobacteraceae bacterium
CGTTCATGTCCCGTATGAGATCGGGGTCGAGATCGTTCACGTGGAATTCCCAGATGCCGATCAGGAATTGAGCGGCCATGTACCGGTCCCGGCCCGCGAGGCGAACGCGGTAGATGAGTCCCCTGCGGGACATCGTCTCCAGCCTGGGGGCGAGTTCCTCCACGGCCAGGCCGGCTCGCCCGGCGATCTCTTCGGGGAGTTCCGGCTTCATGTCGAGGAGCGGTGCAAGAGCCGCTTCTTCCTGCGAGAAAAGTCGGCGAAGGATTCGTATCTCGACGCCGGACGGCGTTCTCGGGAACCCAGCGGGCAGCCGGTCGAGGTGGGCTGCCAGGTTTTCGTACAGGGGGCGGTCATCCTGCATGTCGGTACTCCGTCGTTCCTTTTGCGTAAAGCGGGAAAAAGGCGCTTTCTTCCCTATTGCCGGGGCGGTGTCCCGCGCCGGAGCAAGACGGGATGCCGCCGGTTCGCCCGGCAGCGCGTTCCCCCGGGCGGCGGCGAGAACCAGCGCCCGGCCCGAAAGCTGCTCTTTGCGGCATTCACGCCACCTGGTTTTCGGTGATGTTCTTCAGCGGGGAGGGCATGACTCCGTGCAGCACCTCCACGAGATCCTCTATCCGGTACGGCTTGGTTACCACGCCCGCGAAACCGTAGTCTTCGTACCTGGACATGATGGGATCGTTGGAGTAGCCGCTCGAGGCGATCACCCTCGCCTCGGGATCCATTTCCCGCACAATCTTGACGGCTTCCTTGCCCCCCATGCCGCCGGGGATCGTCAGGTCCATGATGACGAGATCGAACCGCGCTCCATTGCCCAGAGATTCCCTGTACAGCTCGATGGCCTGTTCCCCGCCTTCGGCCGCCGCCACCTCGTAACCGAGGTGCAGGAGAATCTCGCACAAAACGTCCCGCACAATTTCCTCGTCGTCCATCACAAGAACTTTGCCGTTTCCCATAAGAGACTTCCCCCCCCGATGATCCTCCCCTTCGGCTTTGACCTTTTCTGAAGCCGGGAGATAGATGTGAAAGGTTGTGCCCAGACCGAGTTCTGAATCAGCGGTGATTCTGCCGTTGTGCCTGCTGATGATGGAATACACGGTTGCAAGGCCCAGACCGCTGCCCGAAATTTTTGTGGTGAAGTAAGGATCGAAGATCCTCGGGATGTCGTCATTTGCTATGCCGATGCCGTGATCCAGGATGGAGAGGTGCACGTATCTTCCCGGAACGAGCTGAAGTGCGCCTTCATCTGCGATGTCCAGGTTCGTGGCGCATATTTCGATGACTCCGCCGTCGGGCATGGCCTGCTTCGCATTGATGACCAGGTTGTTGATGACCTGGCTGATCTGGTTGCCGTCGACTTCCACCGGCCAGAGATCCTCGGGAAGTCGGAATTCACATCCCACATTGGATCCTCTCAAGGCGAATATGGCGGAATCGCTGATAATGTCCGAAATGGACACAGTTTTCTTGATGGGCGCTCCCCCCTTCGAAAAAGTGAGGAGTTGCTGCGTGAGGTCCTTGGCGCGCAGGGTGGCCTTCTCGGTCTCGTCCAGTTTCTTATGGAGGCGGTCTCCCGGAGTGGCCAGGAGTTTCGCAAGGGAGATGTTCCCCATGATGGCGGTGAGTATATTGTTGAAATCGTGGGCTATCCCACCGGCCAGGACCCCGAGGGATTCCAGCTTCTGGGTCTTGAGGATCTCCATCTCCCGGATTTTCCGCTCGGTCATGTCGAGGGTTATTCCTCTCAGGCCGACCGGCTTGTTGGAGCGAATGACCGGGTTCGAATAGACGAGAATGGGGAACCTGGTGCCGTCCTTCTTCTGGGCCATGTAGTCGTTGTGGACGACCTTCGAGCCGAATATCCTCATCTGAAAGTTTCGGGCCACCCGCTTGCGGTCATCCGGGGCGATCAGGTCCAGGAAACTCAGCCCCCTGGTCATGTCCTCCGGGGTGACTCCGTACAGCTCGAACGCCGCCCGGTTGGCAAACGTCAGAATCCCCGCCTCGTTCATTTCGAAGACCGGCTGCGGCAGGAGGTCGGCCAGTTCCCGGTATTTGTCCTCGCTTTCCTGCAACGCGACTTCGACGCGTTTGCGCATGGCGAGCGCTTTCATGATTTCATTCGTTCTCTGCCGGATCTGGCTCTTCAGGGACCAGTTCCAGAGCCAGGCGATAACGAGGAGAATCACGAAAGGGACGGCCACCCATCCGATGGTCCTTACGATACTGCCCGTAGAGGAAGCTTCATACACGCCGAACCATTTGTCGCGCAGTTGCCGGTACTTGCCTGTGGCCCTGGTGATGGTGAGCCCTTCGTCGAGCAGGGTCAGCAGCGTCCGGTTTTCCTTTAGAACGGCGAAGGAATAATCGCGCGGCAAGATCGGTATTCCGGTCGTGGTGATGTTCCCGAGTTTGAATTTTTCTGAACTGTAGATGCCGTGTACCCTGGCGAGCAGGGCGCAGTCGTGCTTTCCGGATGCCAGCAGTCGCAGGGCCTCGGGCTGATTCGATACGGCGACGATGCGATCGGTGATGTTTTCGGCGACAACGTAGTCGTGCATGATGTCACCGAGTTCGACGATGATTTCCTTGCCCCGAAGATCTTCAATGGAGCGGATTTCGGAACCTTTCCTCACGAAAATCGCATGATAGATCTGCGTATGAGGGGCCGAAAAGGCTATGGTCCGGTCCCTTTCGAGAGAGTAGCACATGCCCGAGGAGACTTGTATCTTGCCCGATTCCAGGTGCTTTCGGATGCTGTCCCAGTCACCGGCCCTGAATTCGATTTCGAGGCCCATGGTCTCGCCGACCGCCTGGATCAGGTCGATATTGAAGCCGGCCGGCATCCCGTCGGCATCCTCGAATTCGAAAGGAGGGAAATTCGGGTCGAACCCGACGACAATCTTCGCGGCCGAGGCATGGAGGATGCAAACCTGCTGCATCGAAAAAGACAGGATCAGCAGGAGACCGACGGTAAGGCAGAAGATACACCCCGATGGGAACCGTCTGTGCGGGCGAGGGCTTTCGGGAATGCGTGACTCTTCGGGTGTCCGTTTCGGCTGCAAATGGGCGTCTCTACCCGGAGTGAAACGTCCTCTCAAAGTGCGATCCTTTTTTCAGTTGAGAGCCGGAACCGTTGCGGCGGTGTTCGCCGGAGGTGATCCTCCGGGCCGGATCTATGGCGAAAATCCGTCAGGGCCTGCCCTGCGGTTTGTTTTCGTAAGCCTCGGGTACCCTGTCGGAAAAGCAGTCGATAAGCTTCCTGAAATCTGCGGTCTCATCGGGATCTATCGTGCCGATCAGGTGCTCTTCTCGGTGCCCCGCCTTTTCCAGCACTTTTCCCGTCGGGGACACGACCGCCGAGGCACCGCCGTATTGCAGCCTGCCTTCCTTGCCGCACCCGTTGCAGCCAAGGGCGAACAGTTGATTTTCAAGAGCCCTGGCCCTCAGGAGCAGGGACCAGTGTTCGATCCGAGGAGTCGGCCATTGAGCGGAAACGCAAAGCATCTCCGCTCCGTCCAGCGCGAGGCGTCTTGCAAGCTCAGGAAACCTGAGGTCGTAGCAGATCATGATCCCGATCCTGCCCAGCGAGGTCTTGCAGACGAGCGGTGAATCTCCGCGGCCGAAGTGGCGGTCCTCGCGGCTGAACGAAAATAGATGAATTTTGCGGTAACTTCCGGTCAATGCGCCGTCGGAGTCGAAAATGTGGCTGGTGTTGTAAACCGTCTGACCGTCCAGTTCCGGAAGGCTTCCCACGAGAACCATACGGTAACGCCGGGCCCGGTCGGAGAGGCTTTCGAGCACGGCGGGAGTTTTTCCGGCAGCCGCCTTCAGTGAAGGGTAGTCAAAAGCGCAGGACCACATTTCCGGCAGGACAAGGAGTCTGCAGCCTCGTTCTGCGAAAATGTCGATTGATTTTTCGACCTTTTCCAGGTTTTTCTCTACGTTGCCCGGGACGACCTCGAACTGACAGCACCCCGCCAAAAATGAGCTCATATCCTTTCCCTTCAGATAGATGACTGCATGCTTTGCCCTGTGCCCAAATGCCCCCTGCTCGGACGAACCGCTGCGGCGATAACGACACAAGCCCGTCCATGATACTCCGAGTGGGAGGAAAAGTGAATTGTCTATAACCACTCTGCCCTTCGCGCTCCATGCGCCAGTGCCCGTACATTTGGATTCGGTGGGTTCACGTGCTATAATTAGATCGTTATAATGAAATAAGTGGAGTGGAGCATGAACAAGAAATACATCGTAAGACTCAGCGGCGAAGAGCGCCGGCGACTGATGGAGATCGTCACCCGGGGGAAGGCCCCCGCGCATAAAATCAGGCATGCCAATATTCTTCTCAAGGCGGACACCAATGGACCTGCCTGGTCGGACCAGGCGATAGCCCAGGCGTTTTCCGCGCATGTAAATACGGTTGCCCTGGTGCGGCAAAGGTACGTCGAGCATGGTCTGGACGTCGCTCTGAACAGGAAGAAACAACGAAGACCGTCCCGGGAACCCCGACTGGATCAGGAGGCTGAGGCGATTTTGCTGAAGCTGCGGTGCAGTCAACCGCCTGCGGGCCATTCGCAGTGGACGCTGAGGCTCCTGGCGCAGAAACTGGTGGAATTGGGACTCGTGGATACGATCTGCCATGAAACGGTCAGGCAGGTTTTGAAGAGGAAAGAGGGAAGTTCATGCCCGGACAAATCACCGCCTGGCCCCCGTGAGCTGAAGAGCAAGTCCGGGACCGAGCAGTGAGGCGGGGCCGGGGCATCGGGTCTTTCGCCGTCACAGGGTGGTGACGCGGTTTCGTCCGTCGTTCTTGGACCGGTACATGGCGTTGTCCACACGGGTGAAGATGGCTTCCGGCGAGTTGTCCGCTTCACCCACTTCCGTCACGCCCAGACTGACGGTGACGGGAATTTCTCCTCCCTGGTATCGGAAGCGTGTCCTCTGGATCACGGCCCGAATCCTTTCCGCAACCGTACGTGCCCCCTCCAGAAAGCTGCCCGGCAGAATGGCGATGAACTCCTCGCCGCCGTAGCGAGCGAGAAAATCGATGTTGCGCAGGGAGGACTTGATCCTCAGGGCGATCTCCCGCAGGCACCGGTCTCCCGTCCTGTGCCCGTAACGGTCGTTGATTTCCTTGAAGTGGTCCACGTCGATGAGGGTGAGTGAGAAGGTCGTGCCCTCGCGTGCGAAACGGCGCAGTTCTTCTCGGATTCTCAGCTCGTAGGCCCGGCGGTTGTGTATCCCCGTCAGGCTGTCGAGCAGCACTTCCTTTTCCAGGTCTTCGACCCTCATCCTGGCTTGAGCGATTTCTTCCCTGTGACTGTCCAGGGTCGCCCGAAGATCCGACAGTTTTCGATCCGCTTCCCGAAGGCGGGCTTCGTCCTCCTTCTGTTTGGTGTCTACCGCCGCTTTGACCGCCGTCAGCCTGGAAAGGATGAACTCGCGGACCTGCCCGTATTCTTTCCGCGAATCCAGGGCGTCTTTCATCTCGTCCGCATGGTTGAGCAGTTCTCCGCTGAACCTCGTATTGGAATTGTAGGTTTCCAGGTGGATGCCGTGGCAGGAGAGGATCTGCTTCTCCATTCCCGAAAGATCCCTCCCCAGTTCCGCAAGAAATCCCCTCGTATATTCCGCTTCTTCGATGGTCCGGCCGATCAGGAGTCGTACGGTCCCCACCATCTCGTCGCTGAGCGACAGGATGTCATTCATCGACTTGCTTTGCTGCAGGTGCTGCTGAAGCTCCGAGATCTGCTGCAGATGCTCTTCTTTAGACAGGGGAGCGAGTTCGGCAAGAATCTTCAACAAGGTCCGTTGCAGGATCGGCCGGCAGTGCAGGTCCAGTTCCTGGAGGGATTGTTTTTCACATTCCGGCTCATTGCCTGTGGGGGGGCAGGGATGCAGTTGGTCTGACGGGTGATCTGCAAACGGAAGGACATGAAGATCCTGGAGCAACAACCCTGTGATTTCTTTTTTCGAGGAGAGGGCCTGGCTCAGGGATTCCTGTGTGAGGCCCATCCCTTCCGACGAAAATTCCTTCAATGTTTCGATGAGAATACTCGAAAGGGTCTCAATAGATTTCACGATTCGTTCCCCCCTTGCGCGAACAAGCCTATCCCCTGCGATTCGACGAGATGTGCTATCAGGAATTCACAGCCCTGCTACGGGCCGGTGCGACGACCTTTCACGGGAGAGAGTTAACGCTTGGGGCTTCCAGGCGAATGCCGGACGAAAAGAAGCCGGTAGTGATTTGATTGACAATCCGCCTCGGATAGTAAAAAAACATTGATTACGAAAAATCGCAAGTAGAAGTTGATAAAAATTGGGTCTTATATGAATTATTCTTTCACGATCAATATTATCGGAATTCCGTTCTTGGGCATAGGCTTTCGACGGGTTATAAACTTCTGGCTAATCGGTCTTCCAAGTGGTATCATTACAATGACTTAGTTTCTATCGGCAGTCCCGGCAGCCGGCGTTTTTCGATGCCCGGTCGATCTGTGCGGCCCGTCGGGGCCGCATCCTTTACACCATTTGAAGAGGATACCCATTATGCCCGAAAGAGAATCCGATGCTGCGGAACTGAGACAGCCGCG
>JAJFUA010000351.1 GCA_021372635.1 Desulfobacteraceae bacterium
CCCGTTGGGCAGTTCGACTCGGAACATGGCGTTGGGAAGGGTCTCTACCACAGTGCCTTCAACTTCAATGGCGTCCTCTTTGGGCATGCCTATCATTCTCTCCTTGCGGTTTCCCTCTCGGGAAGTTTGTAGAAATTAACATCATACTGCGCTTGGCGCTTCATGTAAAGTTTTTTTTAGACCCTGCTCAGAATGTCCGGACCGTTCTCCGTCACCGCTACCGTATGCTCAAAGTGGGCGGACAACTGCCGATCGGCAGTGATCGCCGTCCACTCGTCGCCCAAAACCTCCACCTCAGGCCGGCCCTGGTTGATCATCGGCTCGATGGCCAGCACCATCCCCGTCTTCAGGCGAACCCCTTTTCCCGGAGGTCCGTAATTCGGAATCTGGGGGCTCTCGTGAAGGCGCTGGCCGATGCCGTGCCCCACGAAATCTCTCACCACCGAAAAGCCCCGCGCCTCGACATATTCCTGGATTGCGTGGGAAATGTCCGAAAGCCGATTGCCGGCCGCAGCCTGCCTGATACCTTCATAAAGAGAGCCTTCGGTCACCTTGCAAAGACGCTCCGCTTCCGGGTCGACCGAACCGACCGGTACCGTCACCGCGGCGTCACCGAAGTACCCGTCGACCACAACGCCGAAATCGATGCTGATGATGTCGCCCTGGGCGAGCGATCTGCGCGCCGAGGGCATTCCGTGCACAACTTCCTCGTTGACGGATGTGCACAGGCTGAAGGGATAGCCGTGGTAGCCCTTGAAGGCCGGCTTCGCGTCGTGTTTCAGGGCGAGTTCCTCGCTGAGCACATTCAGGTCCAGCGTCGTGACACCAGGCTGAATGTGCTCCTTGAGTTTTACGAGGATCTCCGCAACGATCTTGCAGGCCCTTCGTATCTTTTCGATTTCTCGCTGCGAACGTAAAACGATCAATCCCGGCAGCCCCTATCTGTTCAGTGCGGCGGCAATCAGGTTGAAGATCCCTTCCATGTTGCCGACGCCATTGATGCGGCGAATCTTCCCCTGCTTCTCATAGTAATCGATGAGAGGCTTGGTCTGGCTTTCATAAGTCTGCAGACGGGAAGAAACCGTTTTCACGTTGTCGTCGTCTCTCTGATACAGTTCCCCGCCGCAGCGATCGCAAACGTTTTCCGTCTTCGGCGGATCGAAGAGGACATGATAGCCGGCACCGCAGTTACGGCAGGTGCGGCGGCCGGTCAGTCGAGCGGTCAGTTCTTCGTTTGGCACTTCGATGCAAACGACATCGTCGATTTTCTGTCCCAGCTGCGTGAGCATTTCGTCGAGGGCTCCCGCCTGGCTCACGTTGCGGGGGAAACCGTCGAGCATGTATCCCTTGTCGCAGTCGGACTTCTGAATCCTTTCCTTGACGAGGCCGATCACGACGCTGTCCGGAACCAGTGCGCCCTGGTCCATGTACTTCTTCGCTTCGAGTCCGAGAGGCGTGCCTTCCTTGAGCGCGGCGCGAAGCATGTCACCAGTGGACACCTGGGGGATTGCGAATTTTTCGATGAGTCGCTTCGCCTGGGTTCCCTTTCCCGCTCCGGGAGGGCCTAACAAAACGATATTCATGCCATACTCTCCTGTTCTTCCGATCATTCGCTGATGAGATGCCGTTCCGGGGCGGGCGCAGACCGCCGGCCCCGAAGGGATGAAAGTACCGCCGTGAGACCGCTAACGACGGCCGCGAAGTCTGCCCTTCTTGAGAAAGCCTTCGTAGTGCCTAGAGAGCATGTGAGCCTCAATCTGCGCCAGAGTGTCCATGGCGACTCCGATGACGATCAGGAGAGCTGTTCCGCCGAAGTAGAAAGGAACCTGGAACTTCTGGATCATGATCGTGGGCAGTACGCACACCGCTGAGATATAGAGGGCCCCGCCCAAGGTGATCCGGCTGAGCACGCGGTCGATGTATTCGGCCGTGGGACGGCCGGGCCTGATGCCCGGGATGAACCCGCCATACTTCTTCATGTTCTCCGCTACGTCCAAGGGGTTGAACACGATGGCCGTGTAGAAAAAGCAGAAGAACATGATGAAAGCCACATAAAGAAGCTCATGAAGCCAATGGCCCGGAGTGAGCGAATTGGAGACCGCCTGCACCCAGGGCACATTGATGAAGTTCGCCACCGTCGCAGGAAACATGATGATGGACGAGGCGAAGATCGGCGGAATGACGCCGGAGGTGTTGATCTTCAGCGGGATATGCGTATTCTGCCCGCCGTAGACGCGCCTGCCAACGACCCGCTTGGCGTACTGAACGGGAATCCGCCTCTGGCCGCGTTCCATGAAGATGATGCAGGCCACGACGGCCACCATCAGCAACGCGATGAGGAGAATGACGAAAATGTTCATTTCCCCCGAGGAAGCGAGACGATAAGTGTTCACGAGGGCCGACGGAATCCCGGCGACGATACCGGCGAAGATGATGAGCGATATTCCGTTTCCGATGCCGCGCTCCGTGATCTGTTCGCCGAGCCACATGATGAAGGCCGTGCCGGCGGTGAGGGTGATCACGGTGGTAAGCCGGAAGCCCCAACCGGGAGTCACCACGACCATTTCGCCCCCAGGCCCGGTCATTCCCTCAAGCCCGAAAGCGATTCCGAATCCCTGGATGATGCTGAGGATCACGGTGCCGTAGCGGGTGTACTGGGTGATCTTGCGGCGTCCCGCTTCGCCTTCCTTGCTGAGTCGCTCCAGATGAGGAATGACGACGGTGAGGAGCTGCAGGATGATCGACGAACTGATGTAGGGCATGATGCCCAAGGCGAACACAGAGAGCTGGCGGAGTGCGCCTCCCGAAAACATGTCGAAAAGACCGAGGAGGGTTCCCTGCGAAGCTTTGAAAAACGCCGCCAGCGCATCGCCATTGATTCCCGGCGTGGGGATGTGAGCCCCTACGCGGTAAACGGCGAGAAGGGCCAGGGTCATAAAAATGCGGCGCTTAAGCTCAGGAATCTTGCCGATATTTTGAAAGCCCGTGAGCACCGTTTATTTCCTTTTCTGGAAAGGGATGAACTCTACCCGTCCTCCGGCGGCT
>JAJFUA010000353.1 GCA_021372635.1 Desulfobacteraceae bacterium
GGCGTTGGGCATGAGGCCGCGCGGGCCGAGGATCTTTCCGATTTTCCCGACGACGCCCATCATATCCGGAGTCGCCACGGTCTTATCGAATTCGACCCAGCCTTCCTTGATCTTGTCGACGAGTTCATCGCCACCGGCGTAGTCTGCACCGGCGTCGAGGGCTTCCTTCACCTTTTCGCCCTTTGCGAAAACCAGGACGCGAACGGACTTGCCCAGTCCGTTGGGAAGCACGACGGTGCCGCGGACCATCTGGTCCGCATGGCGGGGATCGACTCCCAGGCGCACGGCGATATCGAGTGTTTCATCGAATTTGCCGAAGGCGGATCCCGTGGCGATCTGCAATGCTTCCTGAAAGGTGTAGCGCTTAGCGGGGTCTATTTTCTCGCGCACTGCGCGATATTTCTTACCATGTTTTGCCATCTTCAACTCTCCAGCGACTGCCTGTCCATTCATCCACGATGGCCCATTCCTAACCGATTTCGATTCCCATGCTACGCGCGGTTCCCTCAATGGTAAGAATGGCTGCCTGCAAATCCCGGGCGTTCAAGTCCGGCATCTTCAACTTCGCGATTTCTTCCACCTGTGCCTTGGTGACCTTTGCAACCTTGTTGCGGTTGGGCTCGGCCGAACCCTTGGCGATCTGGGCCGCCTTCTTCAGGAGAATAGGGGCCGGAGGAGTTTTGGTGATGAAGGTGAAGGAGCGATCGGAGTAAACCGTGATCACCACCGGAATGATCATTCCTTCCTGACCCTGGGTTTTCGCATTGAATGCCTTACAGAATTCCATGATGTTGACGCCGTGCTGGCCCAAAGCGGGACCGATCGGTGGCGACGGATTGGCCTGTCCGGCAGACACTTGCAGCTTTATGTTCGTTACAACCTTTTTTGCCATCCCTGGTTTAACTCCTCACTCTTACCGTTTCGGTAAAGTCCATCACATGCGGTTCACTTGAACGAAATCCAGCTCAACCGGCGTCGACCGGCCGAAAATACTTACGAGCACGCGCACCTTCCCCTTGTCGGGCATCACCTCGTCCACCGTGCCGTTGAAGCTGGCGAACGGGCCGTCCACCACGCGGACTTCGTCGCCCTTTTCGAAACGGTACTTGGGGCGCGGTTTCTGGGCGCCTTCCTGCATCTGCTGGATGATGCCCTCCGCTTCTTCGTCGGAAAGGGGAATGGGGCGCTCCTGGCTGCCGATGAACCCGGTGACCTTGGGGGTGTGTCGCACGAGGTGCCAGGTGTCGTCGTTGAGTTCCATCTGGACCAGAATGTATCCGGGGTAGAACTTGCGCGAAGAGGCCTTGCGCTGTCCCTTGACAAGCTCAATGACCTTCTCCGTGGGGACGAGCACCTCTCCGAAAAAGTGTTCTTTCCCTTCGGCCTTGATCCGCTCCTCAAGCGCAGATTTGACCTTGTGCTCGAAACCGGAATATGTATGGACTATGTACCAATGTTTTGCCACAAAATTACCCCGTTTATGCGGTTCTGGGTTTGTCCCGCTTTGAATCGACCCGAAAGATTCAGGGTTCCTTCTTCGACACGTCTACCCGACAAAGATCCGCACCAGCCGGCTCAGAATCGCATCCGCGACGCCCAGATAGACCGCGCACAGGATAACGATCACCAGCACTACCGACGTTGTACCCAGTGTCTCCTTGCGCGAGGGCCAGATGACCTTGCGCAGTTCCGAGACGACCTCTCTGAGGTACTGGCGGAACGTGTTCCACCATGCCGCCGGAGCCGCCTCTTCAGGTTTCTTCGCAACCTTTTTGGCGGGCTCGGGCTTCCTGACCTTCACGGCTTTCGGACCGATCCTTTTGAGGACGTCTGATTTCTGAGCCCCTGCGGACTGCTCGCCGCCTTGTTTACTCTTCTTAGGGAACAGCTTTGGCAGATCCATCTACGTCTCGTCTATTCTTTGATCCGCTCTCGACCGGGAGAACGAACTGAAATGAGCGCCAGCCGGCGGCCCGAGGCCCTTGGGACAGCCCGCCCGGTCTTGCGGCTGCCCGCTGGGGCTGTGTGCTCGATCAGAAACATGCATTCGCCCGCGCCGCCGGGGAGGGCATCATCGTCCGGCCCCCGGCGCTGACGGAACGCTATTTCGTTTCCTTGTGCTCGGTGTGAGCGTTACAGAACCGGCAATATTTCTGAAAGCTGAGTTTTTCCGGCGTAGTCCGCTTGTTCTTCGTGGTCGTGTAATTGCGACGCTTGCACGACGAACAAGCCAGTGTAATGATAACTCTCATGATATTATATCCTGCCCTTCGTTAAGGATCATGCGATGATTTCGGTGAGCACGCCTGCGCCGACGGTCCGGCCGCCTTCGCGGATGGCGAAGCGGAGTTCCTTTTCGAGGGCGACAGGGGTGATCAGCTGCACTTCCGTGCTGATGTTGTCACCGGGCATGACCATCTCGACGCCTTCGGGAAGGGTCATCACGCCGGTCACATCGGTCGTGCGGAAATAGAACTGGGGCCGGTAGCCGGGGAAAAAGGGCGTATGG
>JAJFUA010000381.1 GCA_021372635.1 Desulfobacteraceae bacterium
CCATACCGACATATTGAGATCCCTGACCCGGAAACAGAAAAACCCAATCCTTCATTCCCGCGCTCCTTTCAGAAGTCGTTTCCGATATTGCGATATGGAGGCTCCGTTAAGAGTACCAACAGTGTGCTTGCTTTTAACGATCTATTCAAGCCTTGTCAAGGCGGATTGCGGGCCATGCGGGCAGGCGTGGCAAGGGATTGCGGAGGTTTCCCGCTCCAGGTGCGCGTTTCGGCCCGTTCCGACGCAAGTCGGGAGATACCCAAAATTATCTCCCTTGCCTGACGGAATGGTGATATACTAATAAGTTTGAATGGCTGGCCCGAATTCCGGCCGTCGCAACAGGCTGTAAGTCGATTGATCATGGGAGAAAGGCAATGCAATTGAAAACGTGCGTTCGAGTCGTCTGTTTCTGCTTCGCAGTCCTTGCCGCATTCACGGAAAGCGCGGCCCTGGCCGCCCCTGCTCCCCTTGCCGTGGTCCGCGAAGGAACCGACCAGGCGTTGAAGATCCTGCGGGAAACGCAGTCCAGCACCGGCTTGCCTCTACGGCAGCGCAAGGACGAAATCCTGACCATCGTCAATAGATACTTCAACTTCGATGAAATGGCCCGCCGCGCCCTGGGCCGTCCCTGGAAGGACCAGTCCCCCGATAAGCAGAAGGAATTCGTCAGGCTCTTCAGGGACCTCCTGTTCAATACCTACGTGGACCGCGTGCAGTCCTACACCGGAACCAACGAGAAGATCGTCTACGACAACGAAAGAATCGAAGGCGATTACGCGCTCGTCAAAACGCGCATACGGGGATTCAAGGACACGGACGTCCAGGTGGACTACCGGCTTCGACAGGAGAAGGGCGAATGGAAGGTCTATGACGTCATCGTCGAAGGGGTGAGCTTCATCGACAACTACCGGGGCCAGTTCAATTCCATCCTGGCCAACGAATCTTTCGACAGCCTGCTGCGCCGGTTGAGCGAAAAAGTCGCGGCACAGAAGAACCCCTGATCTCCACCCGATCCGGGCTTCGGCCCCGCACGGAGTCCTGCCATGACCATCGGTCCGGAAGGGCATCGCAAACGCCTCCGGGAACGGTTCGAGCGGAGCGGCTTCGAGGGCTTCCACGATCACGAAGTCCTGGAACTGCTGCTCTCCTTCGTCATCCCGAGGCGAGACGTCAAGCCGCTGGCCAAAAGCCTTCTGGAGGAATTCACGAACCTGGCGGCCGTTTTCGACGCACCGATGGAAACCCTGCGGCAGGTCGGCGGCATCGGGCCGCAGGCCGCGGTCCTGATCGCCTCGATCCCACGCCTTCTCGACCGCTACCAGCAGGACCGCTGGAAGGCCGACACGGCGATCCAGTCCACGAAGGACGCCGTGGCATCCCTTACCGCAACCCTGGGACTGGAACGCAACGAAATCTTCTGCATTCTCGCCCTCAACAGCCGAAACGTGCTCATCGCAACCGAACATATCCAGCGGGGCAGCGTAAACCGCACCGCCGTCTTCCCGCGCCTCGTCGCGGAGGCGAGCCTCAAGCACCGGGCGACCGCGGTCATCCTCGCCCACAACCACCCCGGCGGAGACCCGAAGCCTTCCTCGGCGGACCGCCAACTCACTCGCAAGCTCAAACGACTCCTCAACGACCTGGACATCCTCGTGCACGACCACATCATCATAGCGGGACCCCAGTACTATTCCTTCGCCGAAAATGGAGAACTGGAATGAACGAACACACAATGAAGGCCGTGGTGGTCCGGGAAACCGGAAAGAAAGGCGACTGGAACACCCTCTCCATCGACACGGTGCCGATGCCCGCCTTGAAACACGGAGAAGTGCTGGTCCGGGTCGAGGCCTGCTCCGTCAATCGTGCAGACCTCCTCCAGCGGCGGGGATTCTATCCGCCGCCTCCGGGCGCTTCGTCCATCCTGGGACTGGACTTCGCCGGAACGGTCGCGGAGACTCCCACAGGCACCGGCGACTGGAAAGCCGGCGACCGCGTCTTCGGCATCGCCGCGGGCGGCGGCTACGGCCGCTACGTTGCCGTCCCGGCGGACCACCTGGTGAGGATTCCCGAACGCCTTGACTTCATCGAAGCGGCCGGGGCCGCCGAGGTGTTCTTCACAGCCTATCTGAACCTTTTCATCGAAGCCTGGCTTCGCCAGGGCGAGACCCTGCTCGTCCACGGCGGAGGAAGCGGCGTCGGCACGGCGGCCATCCAACTGGCGAAGGAAGCGGGAGCCACCGTCGTCACCACGGCGGGAGATCCCCTGAAGGTCGGCCGCTGCCTGGAAATCGGCGCGCATTTCGCCGTGAACTACAAGGAGGACGACTTTGCCGCCCGCACCGCTGAGTTCACCGGCGGCAGGGGCGTCGACGTGATCCTGGACTGGATCGGGGCTCCCTACCTGGCGAAGCACCTCGAACTTTTGAAAACCGGCGGCCGGCTGGTCTTCATCGGCCTGATGGGAGGAAACAAGGCCGAAATAAACCTGGCCTCCGTGCTCGGCAAGCGGCTCCGGCTTATCGGTTCGATCCTGCGCGCAAGGCCGGACGAGGAGAAGGCGTCCATCACCCGGGCCTTCCGGAAAGACGTGCTGCCCCTCCTGGAATCCGGCGCCGTCCACCCCGTGATCGACCGCGCGCTCCCGGTCGCCTCGGCCGAAGAAGCCCACCTCGCCATGCGCGAAGGAAAGCACTTCGGAAAAATCGTGCTCACATGGTCCTAGCGGCAGTCACCTCTAACGAACAACTCATTTTCATGGAAGCGAAAGACGACGGCAATGACCGATAAACAGGCAGGGGAATGGATCGCGCTGAACGGCGTATCGTTCGTCCGGAGCAGGCGTCTGATCCTGGACGGCATCGACTGGAACGTCTCCCCGAAAGACAACTGGGTGGTACTCGGAGCCAACGGGTCCGGGAAAACGACTCTCCTGCAGCTCCTCGCGGGCTACCTGTGGCCCACCAGGGGCGCAATCACGATCCTGGGCGAGCGGTTCGGACAGACAGACCTCCGGGAACTGCGCCGCAGTATCGGCTGGGTCGGCTCCTTCCTCCAGGCGCAGATCCCGCCCGCCGAGCGCCCGCTGGACCTCATCGTGAGCGGGAAGTTCGCATCCATCGGCATTTTCGAAACCCCGGGGGAAGAAGACTACGCGCAAGCGCGCGAACTCGCCCTGCGTCTGCGGTGCGGAGCGATTCTCGAATCCCCCTACGGGGTCCTCTCCCAGGGAGAAAAACAGCGGCTGCTCATCGCCAGGGCGCTCATCCCCCGCCCCCGCCTGCTCATTCTCGACGAACCCTGCTCGGGCCTCGACCTGGTCGCCCGCGAACAGCTCCTGAAAACCCTCGAGGAACTGGCCTCCATGCCGGACGCCCCGGTGATGATCCTCGTCACACACCATCTGGAAGAGATCACTCCCTCCTTCTCCCACGTATTTCTGCTCAAGGAAGGGCACTGCCTCGCTCAGGGCACGAAACGAGACATGCTCCGGACGGAACTGCTGAGCGAAACCTTCGGAATCCACATCGAGGCGGTCGAGGAGGGAAACCGGTTCTGGGCGCGGATCGTCAACGATCGTTGAGCCGGGATTTCGAGAGGCGGGCAAAGCGTTCCTGGACTCTCCGGAGCGATTCGGGGGTGTCCACGCCGGCCACCTCCTCTTCGGAAGCGGGCGCCATCCCCGTGGGAAGGCCGTCGCCGCCCATCAGTTCCACCAGGTCCGTGAGAAAATATTCCTCAATGGTCACCCATTCGTCCCCCCGCTGCTTCCAGACGCGATGCGGCTGCCCGGCGAAACGGTCCAGGTAGCGGAGCAACTCCGGGCGGCGCGCCGCATAGACGCCGGCATTGCAGTGACCCAGCGCGGCCCGCCGCTCCGTCGGGTAATCCTTCCAGTATTTCCATTCGACGATTCGGAGCACCCGGTCCCCGTCCATCTCCAGGAGTCCGTACTGCGCCCGGTCCTCCGGCAGGAAGCCCAGCACCGCGAGCACGTTGTTTTCCAGGAGGCGGATGAGACTCCGATAGGTGTCCGGGCGGATCAGGGGGACGTCTCCCATCGTGATCACCACGGCTTCCTGCGTGGCGGATTCCAGGAACTGCCGGGCCGCCAGCAGTGCGCCTCCCGTTCCGTTCGTCACGGGCTGGAGCAGGAAGGAGGGGTGGAAGCCCGCCGCCGCCCTCTCCACGTCCCCGGCACAATGGTTCACGACGATCCCCTTCGGCCCGGGGGGAAGGTTCTCCAGGA
This sequence comes from Desulfobacteraceae bacterium, assembly GCA_021372635.1. Classification (GTDB taxonomy): domain Bacteria; phylum Desulfobacterota; class Syntrophobacteria; order Syntrophobacterales; family Syntrophobacteraceae; genus JAJFUA01. The sequence continues at coordinate 4,247 of JAJFUA010000381.1, forward strand.
CTTCGAGAAGCATGGGCCGCCCGCCCTCATAGAGCGAACCGGGTGCGGGTACGAGAGGCAGCAGGGTCTTGTTCCCTCCATAGCCCGTCATCCGGCTGCCCCTGCCCGCCGCCAGGACGACGCTCGCCACTTCCTTCATCGCTGCGTTCAGCATCTATCATCACTCCATGATTCAAAAGAAAACCGGGCCCGGCCTGCCGCGGGCATCGCTTCCGATCCCACCGGGCCGATTCTCAGGGCTCCGGCCGTGCCGGCGACTCCGGCGCCGCTTCCTGCGCCTGCTGCGCCTTCCTCTTCCCGTTGATTCGCGAAACGGCCTGGTTGTGGTCCGCCAGGGTCTCGGAAAAATAGTGGGTCCCGTCGTTGTTGCTCACGAAATACAGGTAGCGCACTTTTTCGGGGTTGAGAGCGGCCCGCAGCGATTTGCTCCCCGGGTTGCATATGGGGCCGACGGGCAGCCCCCGGTTCTGATACGTGTTGTAGGGGCTCTGGCGCTTGAGGTGCGCGGGGGTGACCGGACCGGAAAAGCCCGGCAGATCGTATACGGCCGTGGGATCGCTCTGCAGCGGCATATTGCCGCGGAGCCGGTTGAAGAAGACCGCCGCGATGACCGGCCGCTCGGAATCGACCACGGCCTCCTTTTCCACGATGGATGCCAGAATCACCGCCTGGTGGAGGGTCAGTCCCAACTCCCTGGCTCGGGCTTCCCAGCCTGCCGGCAGGTGGTTTCGGAACTGCTGGACCATCGCCTTGAGTATGGCCGGGCCGCCCTGCTTTTTCTTGAACAGGTAGGTATCGGGATAGAGATAGCCTTCGAGCTGCGGGGCGTCCAGCCCGATGCTCCGGGAAAAGTCCCCGTCCCCGGCCAACTTCAGGATATCCTCTTCCCGCGCAAGCCTCTGCTGCTCCAGGAGGCGCGCGACGTCCCGCACCGTCGAACCTTCGGGGAAAGTGATCCGGCAGGTGATGACCCGTCCATGGACGATCTGGTCCAGGACCTGCTCCGGCGGGGAAAAAGGAGGGAAGGCGTAGTCGCCCGCCTGGAGCGCGCCCCCGCCGCGGTAGCGGGAGTACAGGCACAGCAGCCGAAACATGCGCGCGTCGGAAATCACGCCCCGATCCTCGAGGATCTTCGCGATACCGGCGGTGCCCGTTCCGGAAGGAATTTCCACTTCCCGCACCTCCCGCCCGCCGTCACCGGGGGTTCTCAGGAAGATCCAGAACTCGAAACCGGCAAGACAGGCCACCAGGCCCGAAAGACCCGCGACCGCGAGCAGGAAGTGGCCTGCGGCCCTCTTGATACGCCCGAATCCGCTCATTGTTCATGCTCCTTGGACCCGGCTTTTTTAGCATGAATCGTATTCGATAACAACCTGGGCGCGCCACACCGCCGAATGAGACGCAGAGCCGGGCTGCGGGCCCATTTTCTGGAATCTGTCATTTTGCTCTCCAGAGTATTTGGCCTCTGGCACGAGAAATGTTATAGTGCCATCTTCATACACGTCGGCATCGTGGGGGTAGTTCTCCGGGAATTCCCACGCTCGTTCCATCGCGTGGGGCCCATCCTGGACTCCTGCTGAGGCGGGCGTTCGGATGTGGTTTTCTCGGGAGAGTGATTCATTTCGGGGCGTTTCAAAGGGAAAGTCAATATTCATGAAAAAGAGCCTTTATCGGGAATCGGGGGTGGATCTGGACAAGGCGAACGAGCTTGTGAAACGCATTCGCCCTCTCGTGCGTTCCACATTCAACAGCGGGGTCATCACCGACATCGGCGGCTTCGGCGGCCTTTTTTCCGTCAACTGCAGAGACATGAAACAACCGGTCCTCGTTTCCTCCACGGACGGGGTCGGCACGAAGCTGAAAGTCGCTTTCTGGGCCAACCGGCACGATACGGTGGGCATCGACCTCGTCGCGATGTGCGTAAACGACATCATCGTCCAGGGCGCGCGTCCTCTCTTCTTCCTGGATTACCTTGCCCTGGGGCGGCTGGATCTCGACTGCGTGGAAAAGCTGATCAGCGGGATCGTTGCGGGCTGCAAGGAGGCGGGCTGTTCCCTGATCGGG
>JAJFUA010000383.1 GCA_021372635.1 Desulfobacteraceae bacterium
CCAGAGCAGCTTGGCGCCGTGCCGGATGATCCCGCCCCATTCCTGGTTCTTGCCGGGCAGATAGCCGGGAACGTCGGCAATGGTCAGCAGGGGGATATTGAAAGCATCGCAGAAACGGATGAACCGGGTGGCCTTGTCCGAGGAATCGACGTCGAGGCAGCCTGCGAGCACCTTGGGCTGATTGGCGATGATGCCGATGGTCTTGCCGTCGAGGCGGGCAAACCCGACGAGCATGTTCATCGCATAGTGCTCGTGGACTTCCATGAAATCACCCTTGTCCACGATCGAGCGGATGACGTCCTTCATATCGTAGGCGCCCATCGGGTTGTCGGGGATGATGACATCGAGAGCCGGATCGATGCGGCCCGGATCGTCGTCCGACATGACGATCGGAGGATCTTCCATGTTGTTGTCGGGGAAGAAGCCCAGCATCCGCTTGATCTGATCGATATTGTCGGCATCGTCTTCGCATGCGAAGTGAGCGACGCCGCTGCGGCTGTTGTGGGTCATGGCGCCGCCGAGTTCTTCCTGGGTGATGATCTCGCCGAGCACCGACTTGATGACGTCAGGACCGGTGATGAACATCAACCCGGTTCCCTTGGTCATAAAAATGAAGTCTGTCATGGCGGGAGAATAAACTGCGCCGCCGGCGCACGGCCCCATGATTGCGGAAATCTGAGGGATCACGCCGGAGGAAATGGCGTTGCGATAAAAAATCTGGCCGTACCCGGTAAGAGCGTCGACGCCTTCCTGGATACGCGCTCCGCCGGAATCGTTGAACCCGACGAAGGGCTTTCCGGCCTTCAGGGCGAGATCCATGACCTTGCAGATCTTCTTCGCGTGCATTTCCCCAAGGCTTCCTGCGCGAGCCGTAAAATCCTGCGCGAAAGCGAACACCTGCCTGCCGTTGACTAGGCCGAAACCGGTAATAACACCGTCTGCGGGAATCTCTACCTTATCGATACCGAAGAAAGTCCCACGGTGCTTCATAAACATGTCAATTTCACGGAACGTCCCAGGATCAAAGAAATAATCCATGCGTTCACGAGCCGTCATCTTCCCGCGTTCGCGCTGCTGGGAAACGGCCTTCGCGCCACCCATCTCTTTGATTTTTGCTTCTAGATCACGCAGCTCCTTCAGTTTATCAGCAACCCTACCCATATCCGCTTCTCCTTCATCTCGACATTGAATAGACCCCTGGTTCGCTTCCTGTCCACCTAAATTCGCTCATTCTAATTGTTCACTAAGGGTTGTCAAGCGCTTTCCCCTTCCTGCATCCCAGGATGCACAAAGTCTCCGATTGCGCAAGAAAAAAGCCGGAAGGTCTGATTCTGGCAGAAGCCGGCAACACGCCGAAGCGTGCTCCACTGCGCAGCTTCTTCAACTCCTATACTCCGAACTGAGGTGATTTTCCAGACCTTTTTAACTTCGAGACCGGGAAACGGCAGAGCTGCGACTTGCAGCGCGGCCGATCTACTGCGCAGGCGGACCGCGAAGCCCCTCCGCTTTCGAGACATGGCGCAGGTGGAATCCCTCCTCCCGGGCACTCTGCCACATGAGCCTGCTTTCCTGCTTCTTCTCCGAATCGTCCGTCAGCACGAAGTGCACCACCTCGGGAAAGCGAGACATGAACTCGAGCTGGACGCTCCCGTCACAGACGAGTACGTCGAAGCCTTCGAGCCGGGATTCCCCAACGGTAATGACAACCGGGTCCGAATCGGCCTCCCCTCCTCCGGCTCCTGCGATCCGGTGTGGAATGAAACTCTCCTCGGAAAAGGTCCAAAGCAGATGGTCGATGTACTGCGCCGCCTGGCTGGAATCGACGACCACCTGGACCTTCCGGCCCCTCTCATGGAACCGCTCGATCCAGCGGCACAGGAGAACTCTTTGCTTTTCGGCCTGAGTCTCCACGAAATAAATCAGATTATCCGGCATGAGCCCTCCTCTCTCCGCGTTCCGTCTCCCGCCGCGCCGGTCGCGGGCGAGGCGTGGATCGCCCCCTCCTTCCGGATGTCGCCGCCCCATCCGCGCCTGCCCTCACGGTGTAGCCCCTTCGGCAGTCTCCGCAAACGGATGCGCCGGCGGATCGACGGCGGTCTCACTGCGCGCAGGCCTTGTAGGACACCTCTGCGCAGGAAGCTCCGAAATACTGTTCCACATCGTGGAAAAAGGCCTTTGTGGGACTCACGAACAGTTTCGAGTTCAACGAGATGACCGCTTCGCCCTTTTCCTGGACCTTCAGATGCAGGAAGGTCCTGCAATCTCCCGGGTGGCCCATGAGCAGGTGCCGCAACCGCGTGAGCCCTTCCCGGTCCAGGCGGTCCGCTTCCAGGCGGATGCGCACGGAATCGACGGTCTGGACCTGGGCGTCGTCGAGCGTGAGAATGTTGTTGGCGATCAGCTTGCTGCCTTTTTCATCGTGCTGCACCTTGCCGAATACGACGAGCGGTTCATCCTGGTCCAGGAGAGGTCTTGCCAGCGCGAAAGCTTCCGAAAAGGCAACGACTTCCACGATGCCTTCCTTGTCTTCCAGCGCAAGGAAGGCCATGCGGTCTCCCTTTTTCGTGGTCAGTTCCTTGATGATCGAAATCATTCCGCAGAGGACGATTTCGGCACCTTCCCGCTTTTCCGGCACCACCTGCGTGTCGGAGGCGCACAGCGCCGCCACCTGGTTCGCATAGAAGTCCAGCGGATGGCCGGAAATGTAGAATCCGAGCGCTTCCTTTTCATACTGGAGCGTCACCCGGCTGTCCCAGTCCGGGGTATCCGGAAGCTCGCGAGGAGGGGCCTTTTTCTTCGCCCGCAGGAGGTCGAACATGTTCATCTGCCCGGACGACCGGTCCCGCTGCATGGCCTGGGCCTGTTCGAGAGCGTCGTCCAGGCCGGCCAGAACACGGGAGCGGCTTTCATGAATCGAATCGAATGCCCCGCACTTGATGAGTTGCTCGATGACCCGGCGGTTCACCTTCTGCATATCCACCCGCTGACAGAAATCGTAGAGCGAGTGATAGACGCCCTGCTCCTCCTTGCTCGCCAGAACGGATTCGATGGCCCCTTCCCCGACGTTTTTCACGGCACACAGGCCGAACCGGATCTTCCCCTCAACCACGGTAAAATCCTTGCTGCTCGCATTCACGTCGGGAGGCAGGATCTCGATCTGCTTCTCGGAACATTCGTTGATGAGCTTCACCACCTGGTCGGTATTGCTCAGGAAGCTGTTGAGAAGCGCCGCCATGAACTCCACGGTGTAGTGGGTCTTGAGATAGGCCGTCTGATAGGCAACGAGCGCATACGCGGCGCTGTGCGACTTGTTGAACCCGTATCCGGCGAACTTCGCCATGAGGTCGAAGATGTGATTGGCCTTGGCATTGTCGATGCCGTTCTGTTTCGTACCGGCGAGAAAGCGCGCCCGCTGCTCGGCCATGACTTCGGGGGTTTTCTTTCCCATGGCGCGCCGAAGAATATCCGCCTCGCCCAGCGTGTAGTTCGCCAGGACGCTGGCGATCTTCATGACCTGTTCCTGGTAGAGGATGACGCCGAAGGTGGGCTCGAGAATGGGCCTCAGCGACTCGATATCATAGGTGACCTCTATCTGCCCGTGTTTGCCCTGGATATAGCTGTCCACCATGCCGCTCTCCAGCGGTCCGGGGCGATAGAGCGCGACCAGCGCCACGATGTCCGCGAAGTTTCCCGGGCGCAGCCGCACCAGGATATCCCGC
>JAJFUA010000428.1 GCA_021372635.1 Desulfobacteraceae bacterium
CCGCCTCGGTGGATATTCCCATCATCCTCTACAACATTCCCGGCAGATCCGCGGTCAATATCGAACCCGATACCATCGCGCGGCTTTCCCGGATCGACAATATCGTCGGGGTCAAGGAAGCCACGGGATCCATGAAGCAGATCACCGACATCATCGCCCGCTGCGACGAGAGCTTCCATGTAATCTCCGGCGAAGACTACATTACCTTTCCGCTGCTCTGTGCAGGCGGCAAGGGGGTGATCTCCGTCGTTTCCAATATCGATCCCCGCGGAATGTCGGACTTGTGCAATCTCTACTTTGCCGGCAAATACGACGAAGCGCGGCAGCTTTACTATAAGCTTCTGCCCATATGCCACGCCGTTTTCGTCGAAACGAATCCTTCGCCCGTCAAGTCCGCCCTCGCCATGATGAAGATGATCGAGAGCGACGAAGTGCGCCTGCCCCTGATGCCCACCTCGGAAGGTGCCAAGGAGCGGCTGCGGAGCGTCATGGAACAGTGTGGTCTTCTCCCCCCGGCACGGGCTGGTGCGGTTTCCTAAGCCGGCGCCAGATACAGGTTTTCGGCGGTTGAACTGCCGGACCGTATCCCCGACGGCAAATGCAGCGAAGGAGGCAAAGATGGTCCGTGTAGCGGTGGCGGGTATAGGCGGCAGGATGGGCTCCAGGATCGCCCAGCTCGTCATGGAAACGGAAAACTTGGAGCTTTCCGCAGGCTTCGAACATGCGGAACACCCGAAGCTGGGCAGGGACGTCGCCGAAATCGTCGGCGGCCCGACTACCGGCATAATGGTCGCATCCGGCATCGCCGACGTGCTCGATGCGGCCGACGTCATCATCGACTTCACCAGCGCCGCGGCATCCCTCGAGCACCTGAAGGCCGCTTCGGCGGCGGGCAGGGCCATGGTGATCGGTTCGACCGGCTTTTCCGCGGACCTGGTCGCCCGGGCACGCGAACTCGCCAGTCGGACGCCTTGTGTCCTGGCGCCGAATATGAGCATGGGAGTGAACGTTCTCTTCAAGGTGGTCGCGGACGTCGCCCGCCTCCTGGGAGACGATTTCGACGCAGAGATCGTGGAGATACATCATCGGTTCAAAAAGGACGCTCCCAGCGGAACCGCCCTGAAACTCGCCCAGGTGATCGCGGAATCTCTTGACCGCAACCTCGATCAGGTTGGCGTATTCGAACGGCACGGGATGATCGGCGAAAGAACGGATAAGGAAATCGGTATTCAGACAATGCGCGGAGGCGACGTCGTGGGAGAGCATACGATCGTCTTCGCCGGCATGGGCGAAAGGCTGGAACTGACCCACCGGGCTCACAGCAGGGACAATTTCGCCCGGGGCGCGATCCGCGCCGCTCAATGGGTCGTCCATCAGGCGCCCGGCCTTTACGACATGCAGAACGTGCTCGGCATTCGCTAAGGGTTCGTGGTGGATCATCGTCCGCGCCCCGGAGAACACGGGGCCGCGGTTTTTCAATTCTCTCGGAGGCACAAATGGCATTTGAGAAGGCAGAACGAGTCCGACTGCTCCCCCCCTACCTGTTCCAGGAAATCGACCGTCTGAAAGCCGAGTTGATTGCAAAGGGCGTGGACGTCATCAATCTTGGAGTGGGAGACCCCGATCTCCCCACGCCGAAACACATCATCGATTCACTGAACAAGGCGGCTCAGGTTCCCGCAAATCACCAGTACCCCTCCTATTCGGGCATGGACGACTTCAAGGTGTGCGCGGCACGCTGGTACAAACACCGTTTCGGCGTGGATCTGGACCCGTACAGCGAGGTCCTGACGCTCATCGGCTCGAAGGAAGGACTCGCTCACCTGCCGCTGGCTTTCATCAATCCCGGTGACCTCGCCATAGTGCCGAGCCCGGCCTACCCGGTCTATCACATCACGACCATGTTTGCCGGGGGAGAATCCTATTTCATGCCCCTCCTGCGCGAAAACGGCTTTCTGCCGGACTTGTCCGCCATCCCGCCCGATGTCGCCAGGCGCGCGAAAATTCTCTACATCAACTATCCCAACAACCCTACGGGGGCGGTGGCGGGAAGAGACTTTTTCGAAAGAGTGGTTGATTTTGCCAAAGAGCATGATTTGCTTGTCTGTCATGACGCCGCCTACACCGAGATGGCTTTCGACGGCTACAAGCCCATGAGTTTTCTCGAGGTCCCGGGCGCGAAAGACGTGGGAATCGAATTTCACTCTCTTTCGAAGACCTACAACATGACCGGCTGGAGGCTCGGTTTCGTCGTGGGCAACGCCCAGATCGTGGGCGGGCTGGGACAGATCAAGAGCAATATCGACTCTGGAGCGTTCAACGCGGTCCAGCAGGCGGGTATTACCGCGCTGGAAAGCGACCAGTCCTGCGTTGCGGAAATGCAGAAGATCTACCAGGAGCGGCTCGATGCGCTGATTCCCGGCCTTCGCCGCGCAGGGATCGAAGCCGAAGCGCCCAAGGCGACCTTTTACGTCTGGTGCCCCGTTCCAAAGGGATACACCTCGAAGGAATTCACATCCCTCCTTCTGAAGGAGGCCGGAATCGTCACCACTCCGGGCAGCGGCTTCGGTGCCCCCGGCGAGGGATACATTCGCATGGCACTCACCGTTTCGAAGGAACGAATCGAAGAAGCCGTGGCGCGGATCCAGAAGTTGTCCTTTTAGGAACGCCGGAGGGATTGACTCTGCCGGAACAGGTCACGATCGGATTCGGAAGCAACCTTGGGGACTCGGTGGAACTGTGCCGGAGCGCGGTCGACGCATTGCGCCGGCACCCGGAAATCGAGATCCTCAGGGTTTCCTCTCTTTTTCGGACGAAGCCGGTCGGCTACGAAGAACAGCCGTGGTTCGTCAACGGCGTGCTGCTGTGCCGGACGTCCATGGAGCCCGAGGCTCTTCTGGATGTGCTTCAGACGGTCGAAAACGAACTCGGCCGGAAACGTCTGCACAGATGGGGACCCCGGACCATAGACCTGGACATCCTCTCTTTCGGGAACCGGGTGATCGACCTGCCGCGGCTTGTCGTACCGCACCCCAGGTTGCACGAGAGGCTTTTCGTCCTGGTGCCCCTCGCGGAGATCGCACCCGATTGGGAGCATCCCCGGCTCTCTGCAACGGCCCGTGAAATGCTGGAACGGCTCGCTTCGGAGAAGGAGAGCCAGCCGGTTCAGCGGATGGGAGCGCTATGATCCGCATTCTTTTCTTCGGGCTTTTGATTTTCCTTGTTTACATGCTCCTGAAGTCATCCGGCCTGCTCCCGTGGGGCGGCAGGGATGAAGAGGAGGAAGATTCGAACGCCAGTGATGCGGACCTCGTCCAAGACCCCCAGTGCAAGAGCTACTTCTTGAAACAGCGCGGCGTCAAGGCACAGGTGGGGGGCCGCACGATCTATTTCTGCAGCGAAGTATGCCGGGATAAGTACCTGAAGGGATAAACACCCGCGCAACGACCGTGGGTCGTTTAAAAAAGGCGACTCGCGGAAGGGGGAATCCGTGGGGGATTGTTGTGCGCTGTTGCCCGGCTATCCATTTGATGAGGAGGAAAGGTATGAAGTTTTTTATCGACACGGCCAATCTCGATGAAATCCGGGAAGCCGCCAGTCTCGGAATACTCGACGGAGTGACGACGAATCCCTCCCTGATCGCCAGGGAAGGACTCACCGGCCGGGAAGCCTTCGTAAAACACATCAAGGCGATCTGTGAGGTGGTACAGGCTCCGGTCAGCGCGGAAGCCGTGAGCATGAAGGCCGAGGACCTCGTCGCGGAAGCGAGATCGCTTGCCGATATCGATCCCCATGTCGTCGTCAAGATCCCCATGACCACCGATGGGCTCAAAGCCGTCAAGCAATTGTCCCAGGAGGGCATCAAGACAAACGTCACGCTCATCTTTTCCCCCCTCCAGGCCCTGATGGCCGCCAAGGCGGGGGCCACCTACGTCAGCCCGTTTGTGGGACGGCTGGACGATATCGCCCACAATGGCATGGAACTTGTTAAACAGATCATCGATGTCTTTTCCAATTACCTTTTTGAGACGGAAGTGATTGTGGCCAGTATCCGCAATCCCAACCACGTGCTCGAGGCAGCGATGCTCGGAGCGGATATTGCGACCATTCCCTTCAAAGTCATCGCTCAGCTGGCTCGACATCCCCTTACGGACGCAGGCATTGACAGTTTCATGAAAGACTGGAAAAAGGTCGAAAAGTAAGAGGGTGGCAAAAGGGCCTCGCAGGATTCCAGAGACGAGGAGAGGTTATGAAGGCAACTTTCAGCCAAATTGGAAGAACCATTCTTTTTGTGTGTTCTTTCCTGTGCTTCATTCCCTCGTTCCCGGCAGTTTCGTTTGCGGACATCTTCAAGTATGTCGACAAGGAAGGCGTGATGCATTTTACGAACGTTCCCACCCATCCGGACGCCCGTAAATTCGTCTCGCCTCCCATTCTGACGGTCCCGCAGCGTTCTTACGTCGGGCCGGTTCCGTCGCGTTCGTTCTATCCCTCGTGCAATCCGGCAAACGTGAAGGCTTACGAGCCGCACATCCGGCTTGTCTGCCAGAAGCACGGCCTGGACCAGAATCTCGTGACGGCGGTGATCCGGGCCGAGTCGGCTTTCGACTCGCAGGCCGTCTCGCCCAAAGGCGCACAGGGCCTGATGCAGCTCATGCCCGGCACATCCAGGGACTTGGGTGTGGTCGATCCGTTTGACCCCTGGCAGAATATTGACGGGGGCGCCCGATACCTGAAGTTTCTGCTCAACCGCTTCAACAACAACCTGCCTTTGGCGGTGGCCGCCTACAACGCCGGGCCGGAAGCCGTCCAAAAGTACGGTGGGATCCCGCCGTACGACGAAACACAGATCTACGTGCAGAGGGTATTGGACTTTTACTATCGATCTTTGCGCTAGAGCATGCTATTTACAGAAAGGCAGGCCATGTTCCGTCTTTTCCCCGGAGCATGCCTGCCGATGGCGTTCCGGACCTTCGGTCCGACTTCGACTTTTACTCATTCCGAATGGTGCCGCGCGTTCGGAACTTCTTATTCGTGTGCTGTCGGAAGGCAATCAACTCCAAGTGGAAGGCTTCGGCATTCCCGGCGCGCCACGACGCTCCCGAACCGGGATTGACGAGATTGACCGGACGGGCAATGGGCCGGGCCGATGACGCAGCCGGCGGCAAGGACAATCCTTCCTACTGCTGAAGGCCATACAGACCGTAATGACACGCATTGAAATCTCACGGCGAAGCCTCACTACTCTGCCCAACGTCCTGACGTACATCAGGATGGCCATCATACCGCTTCTCGTGGTCATTCTGACCCCCCCCGTGCCCGAAAGCTCCCTGAATCTCGCCGCACTGCTCTTTCTCCTGGCATCCCTGACCGATTACCTGGACGGGATCCTGGCACGCCGCCACAATATGGTGACATCCATCGGCAAGCTGCTCGATCCCCTTGCCGACAAACTCCTGACCTGCGCCGTCCTGATCATGCTTCTCCCCCTGGGGAAAGTGGAATCGTGGATCGTCTTTCTCATCGTGGGCCGGGAGATTGCCATTACCGGACTGCGCAGCATAGCGGCGAGCGTGGGATTCATCATCCAGGCAAGCCGACTGGGAAAAAACAAGATGGTTTCCCAGACGATCGCCCTCTCCCTGCTGCTGCTTTGCGTGCCGCCATATCAGACCATTCTCGATTTTCTCGGAACCGCCTTCCTTTACATTTCCCTGGTTCTCGGATACTGGTCGGCCATGGACTATTTCGTGAATTTCTATCGTGCGGCGAAGAATCAGAGGAAAAAAGAGGAGTAACCGGGGAAGGGAACCGGAGCACACTCCGGCAGCCCGGACGGGAAAGATGGCTCATTCTTCCAAAGGCGTCGAAGCCCAGGACCCCGGCAGGCCGCCCTTGGTCACCGCCTCACGCAGGATGCCGAGAAAATCCTCCCGGGGGATCTCCCTCGCTCCGAATCTCTGGAGATGAGCGGTAGTGACCTGGCAATCCACGAATTCAAAACCGAAACGGCGCAGCAGGTACACCAAGTGGACAAGAGCCACCTTGGAGGCGTCCGTCTTCCTCATGAACATGGACTCGCCGAAGAATGCCCGCCCCAGGGCTACGCCGTACAACCCGCCGACCAACTCGCCGGCCTGCCAGCTTTCCACTGAATGTGCGTACCCGAGGCGGTGGAGCCGGCAGTAAGCGTCCAGCATCTCCTCCGTGATCCAGGTGCCCTCCCCGTAGCGCCTGGGGACCTGTGCACACTCCTGCATCACTTCGCGGAAACACCTGTCCACGGTAACCGTGAACGCCTTCTTCTTCACGACACGTCGCAGGCTGGCGGAAATCCGGAATTCGTCCGGGAAGAGCACAAGTCGCGGATGAGGAGACCACCACAGGATCGGCGTATAATCGGAATACCAGGGGAAGATTCCGAGAGCGTAAGCCACGAGAAGTCGCTGGGGGGACAAGTCTCCCCCGACGGCCAGAAGGCCATCGGGTTCCGCGTAATGGGGCGAAGGAAAGACGAGCGATTCCGTCAGGCGGAAAATGGGCATCGCGTCACATGAGTCCTCAAGATTCCAGTATGGCCGGTTCGGCGGCTTTCATCTCCGGAAAGACGAACAGCAGATTGCCGGTCCTCAGTACGTTGTTGCCCGAGGGCGAATCGTCCGCAGGCCGGTCGATCTTCACGCGGCCGCCCTGCATGAGGCGCCCGAACAAAATCTCGTCCGCTAGGAAGTCTTTGATCTCCGTCTGGATCAACCTCGCAAGGGGTCTTGCGCCGAAAGCCGGATCATACCCGTTTTCGGCAAGCCACAGACGGGCGGCGGGAGTCAGTTCAAAGCGGATCCGCTTCTCCAGCAGCTGCGTTTCCAGTTCCTCCATGAACTTGTTCACGATCTGTTGCATGATGTCGATGCTCAGGCCGGAGAAGGTGATGATCCCGTCCAGCCGGTTTCGGAACTCGGGGCTGAAGAGGTTTTCAACCGCCTTGAGTCCCTTGGCGGCCCGGTTGTCGACCTCCTTGCCGCCGCCGAAGCCGATGGAGGACATGGCCATCTCTCGCGCGCCGGCATTCGACGTCATCAGGAGAATAACGTTCCGGAAATCGGCCTTCTTGCCGTTGTTGTCCGTCAGCGTGGCATGATCCATCACCTGGAGCAGGATGCTGAACAGGTCCGGATGGGCCTTTTCGATCTCGTCCAGGAGCAGGACCGTGTATGGCTGCTTTCGTATGGCGTCGGTCAGGAGCCCTCCCTGGTCGAACCCGACATATCCCGGTGGCGCCCCGACAAGACGAGAAACGGTGTGCTTCTCCATGTACTCGCTCATGTCGAAGCGCAGGAAATTCACTCCGAGAATACAGGCGAGTTGCCTGGCCACTTCCGTCTTTCCAACACCGGTAGGACCGATCAGGAGGAACGAGCCCATCGGTTTTTCGGGGATCCGCAGACCCGCTCGCGACCGCTTGATCGCCTTGGTCAGGGCCTCGATCGCCCCGGGTTGGCCGAATACCTGCCCTTTCAATTCGTCTTCAAGCTTCTGAAGTCGAACCTGGTCCGAAGCGGACACACTCCGCGGCGGAATCTTGGCGATACGTGCCACGACCTGTTCGATGTCCTTGATGCCGACCACCCTGCGCACGCGCCGGTCCTTCTTCAGACGAAGACTCGCACCCGCTTCGTCGATCACGTCCACCGCCTTGTCGGGAAGGTAGCGGTCGTTGATGTGACGGCTGGAAAGCTCGGCCGCCGCCCGCAGTGCCGCATCCGTGTACCGTATCCCGTGATGCTCTTCGTAGTAGGACTTGAGCCCCAGCAGGATCTGGTACGTCTCGTCGACCGAGGGTTCGTGGATCTCGATTTTCTGAAAGCGCCGGCTGAGCGCCCTGTCCTTCTCAAAATGGTTCTTGTACTCTTCGTACGTCGTGGACCCGATGCACCGGAGGCCACCGGAGACCAGGACCGGCTTCAGGATGTTGGACGCGTCCATGGAACCGCCGCTGGTGGCTCCCGCACCCACCACCGTATGAATCTCGTCGATGAAAAGGATAGCCCCGGGCTTCTTCTTCAGTTCGCCGATCACCGCCTTGAGCCTGGCTTCGAAGTCGCCCCGGAATTTGGTGCCCGCCAGGAGGGACCCCATGTCCAGGGCAAAAATCTCGACGTTGCGAAACGCCTCGGGAACTTCGCCTCGCACCACTTTGAGGGCCAGACCCTCGGCTATGGCCGTTTTGCCGACTCCGGGATCGCCTACGAAAATGGGATTGTTCTTCGTACGTCTTCCCAGGATCTGCAGGGTCCTCAGGATCTCTTCCTCGCGCCCGATGAGCGGATCGATAAACCCCTTGGACGCCTTGTCGATCAGGTCCACGGCAAAGCTCTCGAGTGCGCTCGCCCTGCGCTGATCCTGCTGCTCCTGGGACGGGGCAACGGAAGGCCTGCCCGCCTCTTCCTCATCATCTTCGGAAGGAGCGACCTTCGAAATGCCGTGGGAAATATAGCTGAGCACATCGAGCCGCGTAACACCCTGGGATTTCAAGAAGTAGACGGCGTATGAGCTCTCTTCGTAAAACATGGCGGCCAGTATGTCGCCGGCATCCACTTCCTTCTTCTCGGCCCCGTGCACGTGCATGACCGCACGCTGCAAAACGCGCTGCACGGCCACCGTCTGAATCGGGTCCTGCTCGGAGCCCTCCGGCACCGTTTCGACACGTTCGCTGAAAAACTTCTCCAGGCGTGCCTTCAGTGCATCCAGATCCGCACCGCAGTGGAAGAGGATGCGCCTGCCGGTGGCATCTTGAAGCATGGCATAGAGGACGTGCTCCATGGTGAAAAACTCATGGCGCCTCGTTTTTGCCTCTTTTATTGCCGCCGCGAATGTCAGTTCAAGTTCTCTGTTGATCATTTATGTTTCTTCCATGCTGCACTGTAAGGGAAATCCGTTTTTTCTCGCCAGGTGGTGCACCAGTTCCACCTTCGTTTCAGCCACTTCGACGGTATACACCCCGCAGACACCGGTTCCGGTTTTGTGCACGAGCAGCATGATATGTGTCGCCTCTGTAGGAGACTTCCGAAAAACCTGCTGCAAGATCTCTACCACAAACTCCATGGTGGTATAATCATCGTTATGAAGCAGCACTTTGTACATCGGAGGTTCATCGAGCTTCTCTTCGACATGGCTTTCGATATCCTCTCGATACCCCGGATGACGCTCGCTCATCCCGACTCCTCCTCTTTCCTCTCCTTGCTGCAGCCTTGCGCTTTCCACTTGCATATGAAACTGGTTCTTGACCTTTATATGAATGAAGAATAACTTTTTCTGCTGAACTGTCAAGCTCACCCCGTGAGTTGAAAAACTCTTTTCAAAGGCACTGGCGTAGCGGGTTTGCGTCGCCATTCCCATCGGCCAGGGTGGATCCGGAACGCGGTTTCCCCGCCCGCGGCAGGTCGTAACCGGGCCAGGTGCATGGACCTCGCGCACCGTTCCTCCCGGGGGGAGGAACAAGGCTTCAAAGGCACGCTTTCCCGCTTTTCCATTTCAAACGAACCCGTATCCGCCGTCTGCGGACCGGAAGCGTCCCCTGTGTTTCGGGTCCCCCTTCGACGGCTTTCAAGTAACGAGGCAAGGAGAACCGCATGCCGGGCAGCAGCTTTGGCCAGCTTTTCCGCATAACGACCTGGGGGGAATCCCACGGGGCCGCGCTGGGCGTGGTCATCGACGGATGCCCTTCCGGAATCCCACTGGAGGCCGAAGAGATCCAGAGAGACCTGGACCGGCGCAGACCCGGTGCAAAGCTCACCTCTCCCCGGCGGGAACCTGACGAAGTGCAGATTCTCTCGGGCGTTTTCGAAGGAACCACGACGGGAACTCCCATCAGTCTCGCAATCTTCAACCGGGACGCCCGCTCCGGGGATTACGACGAATTGTCGCGCCTTTACCGGCCCGGCCATGCGGACCGCGTATACGAGCAGAAATACGGCATGAGGGACTGGCGCGGCGGTGGCCGCAGTTCCGCCAGGGAAACCGTGGCGAGGGTGGCGGCCGGAGCGGTGGCACGGAAATTCCTCGCGTCTTTCCACATCTCCGTAAAAGCATACACCGTTGCCCTGGCAGGGGTACGATGCACCGGTTTCAACTGGAACGAAATCGACACGAACGCCCTTTTCTGCCCCGACGCCCAAAGTGCTCTAGAGATGGAAAAGCGACTGGAAGAGATCCGCGCCTCGGGGGATTCCGCGGGAGGCATCGTGGAGGTCTGCGCCAAGGGCTGTCCTCCCGGCCTCGGAGAACCCGTTTTCGACAAGCTGGATGCACGATTGGCTGGCGCGCTCATGTCCATCGGAGCAGTAAAGGGAGTCGAGATCGGGGCTGGATTTACGGCTGCGGATATGCTCGGGAGCGAAAACAACGATCCCGTCCTTGCGGACGGTTATGCGAGCAACAACGCCGGGGGAATCCTCGGCGGCCTCTCCACCGGCATGGATATCGTCGTTCGGGCGGGCATCAAGCCGATCCCTTCCATTTCCAGGCCACAGCAGACCGTGAACGCAAAGGGTGAAGCGGCCACGCTGCGGGTCGGGGGGCGGCACGACATCGCCGCGATACCCCGCATCGTTCCCGTGTGCGAGGCCATGGTGCTGCTCGTCCTCGCCGATTTCATGCTGCACCCCCGGAACCCGGCGGCAAGGGGTTGAAAAGCTCTGTCCGGAAAACTCGAAACGGACCGGGAAGAAGAATCCGCAGGGCAGGCTCCCTCGTCCCTAAAGCTTGATCTCCAGCAGATCCAGAATGCGATCGGCATAGCCGATGATGTAATCCCTCTGAACGGGCGAAGCATACGCAATGCAGTTGCAGCGTATGACTTCCCGGCTTCGCACGAGCAACTCGAAGGCGACATGGTTGCGATCCATGCTGACGGCAAAATAGTACGGACGGCACGATCCGTGTTTCGCCTGTACAGCCGAATACAGACCTTCCGGCAGTTCGACCCGGTACAGGTCCTCGATGGCCGTTTTCTCAGCGCTCTCATTGAGAAAATCCCTGATCCTTTCGTAGTCCGATTCCCTCAACTGATCGATCACGTATTGCTTCATGGGCTGTATCCCTTTCACCGCGGATGATCGCGGCGGGCACGTGTCGCAGGGGCGTGCCGCGCCATTGCCGTCCGGGAAGAGCTTTCCGTTGCGTACCGCCTGTTTCCACCCGGTGTTCCCTTGAGTGCATCGTTGCACGACCGGGCCGAATAGTCAATCTCCGGACCTCCCGGCGTTGCGGCCAGGCTCGAAGCGCCGGCGAGGTTGTCCTCGTCCGGGCGGAAATCACTATACGGTAAATCTGAATCATTATATAGTAATCGTATTCACGAGTGGGGACCGGCGAACTGCATGAATCGCCGCGCACGCGCGGCATTGTCGGGCTCGCCTGTTTCCGCACGGGGCAATCCTTTTTTGGCAGAGGATCTGCATTCCCGCAGGGCGGGTGAAGCGGGCGGGCGATGGCCTCTCCCCTCTTTCTCACATTGTGAGATTTCCAAAAAGAGCATCGCTCATATTGACAGGTTTATTCATGATGGTGAGTATATAAAGGAATTTCGTCCGGGCATAAGGAAAGAATGACTCTCTCACTCAATCGGGAACAGTTGGGTCTGCTGATGTATGTTCACGTGAATATGCCGTGGAACATGCTCCACCGGTACCGGGAAATCATACTGCAGATACCCATGAACATTGAGATAGGTTTTGCGGCCGAGGATCTCGAGCGGGTCCGGGCGCCGGAATTCCAGGCTGCCGCCGATGCGCTCCACGAAAGGGGATGCGCCGTGACGATGCATGGCCCTTTCTGGGATCTCTGCCCGGGAAGCCTCGACCCCCTGATTCGGCAGGCGTCGCAGCACCGCCTGCGCCAGTTTTTCGAACTGACGAAAGTCTTCGAACCGTTGCAGGTCGTTTGCCACACGGGTTTCGATCCCAGGCACCACCGAGGGCATCGAAAGGTTTGGGTGGAAAACAGCGTTGCAGCGTGGGAACCCCTGGTGAAAGCGGCAGAAGAGCGGAAAACGCCTCTTCTCCTCGAAAATGTCTGGGAAGCCGGACCGGAGATTCACCGGGAGTTGATCGACCGCATCGGATCGCCCTGGCTTGGCTTCTGCCTGGACGTGGGCCACCAGCACAGCTTTTCATCAACGTCCCTCGATGCCTGGCTCGAAGCGATGTCTGACCGCTTGAAAGAGATACACCTTCATGATAATGACGGGACGCAAGACGCCCATCTCCCGGTGGGGCGGGGAACGATCGATTTCGAGGTGTTGTTCGATTTTCTGGTGAGAAAAGGCGAGACTCCCGTGTTGACCCTGGAGCCGCATACCGAGGAGCATCTCACGGCAAGCCTGGAGGGAGTGAGGCGCTTCGTGCAGGAAAGGGTGCATCGATTATGGCCATCATAGAAGTCACCATCGTTCCGCTGGGCGTGCCGGGCACCAGCCTCAGCAAACATGTGGCGGACGTTGTCCGGGTCGTGAAAGAGAGCGGGTTGCAGTACGAACTCACGGCCATGGGGACCATCATCTCGGGGGACCTCGACGAAATTTGGAAGGTATTGAGAAAAATGCACGAAGCCTGTTTTCAGGGCGAGGTCACACGGGTGTCCACCCAGGTCAAGATAGACGATCGCAGGGACCACGCAGCCAGCCCTGAGCAGAAGATACGTTCGGTCATGGAAAAACTATAGGTATGTGAAACAGGTATGTGAAACTAACCCCGGTTTTCCTGGAGGTTCTCGTAATGAAGGAACTGGTTGAATACCTCGTAAAATCTCTGGCGGAACATCCCGAGGACGTCGTCCTGGAGACGCGCGAGGAAGATGACACGATCACCATGGAACTGAAGATTTCCGCGGATGATCTGGGCAAGATAATCGGCAAGAACGGAAATACCATCAATGCCATCCGCACGGTGCTTCAGGCCGCCGCTTCCAGCCAGAAAAAGAGGGTCAAACTGGACGTGGTGAGTTGAGACCGGATCTCACGAATCATCATGACGGGCATAAGGTCCTCGAGCGGCCGGCAAGTTGGGAATGGCCCC
>JAJFUA010000065.1 GCA_021372635.1 Desulfobacteraceae bacterium
GATCCTGTTGGCCTGAACGGCGGAGAACAGCCCTCCGAGAAAAGTCCCGGCGAGCATGTAAACCAGGTAGTAGCTCAATGGCGAACCGCCCCACGCCCCGAAGTACTCGCTGGCGAGCGTGTGTTCCCGGGCGATGAGCCCTTCGGCGGAAGCCGCCACGCGTGCGATGCCTCCCGACGCGCCGAGGCCGGCTCCGAGGATGAGGAACGAACCGAGAAGGACCAGGCCGAGCAGGACGCCGGCGAGGTAGGGATTCCAGTAGGGACGGCCTGTCTGAACGTCGTGGACGGGTTTTGTTTTCATGTCAGCACCCCGCGCTCTTTTTTGCAGGTTTGGCCGGCTGAGGAGAGGCGGGCGCAGGCGGCTGAGGCGCCGTCCGGGCGGGTGCGGGCGCTCCCGCGCCGGCACCCGGCAGAGGCACTTCCCTCACGGCCCTGTGCAGTTCGGATTCAGCCCAGTAGGCTTCCAGTCCCCCGTGGAGGCACTTGATCGGGCGCCGGGTTTTCTGGGAGAGGATTCCCGCGGCGGCCATGGCGAGAGAGCCGTCCCGGTCGACCACGATCAGCGGCCCGGCCCCCGCCAGGTAGGCGGGATTGGAGATAAGATCCGCAATGTCCACGTTTTCCGATCCCTCGAGGTTGAAATCCCGGAAATGGGCGGCCGGGCGGATATCGACCAGTTGAAACGTCCCCGGCAGGTCCATGAGAAGATGCTTGAGTTCCGATGCGGAAATCCTTTCCGGCAGGCGGATGTCCCGCTTCGGGCCTCCGGGGGGATGGGGGGCGGCCGATGCGCTTTGCGCCTGGTTCGCTCCCGAGATGCTGCTGACTTTATCCGCGTGCGTCGCCGATTCCGAATCCCTGATGGTCTGCGCAGCCGCGGAAGCCCCGAGGAGCAGCAGGAGCGCAGCGATTGCCGGTGCGAGCGAAAGCCTGTACCTCATCCTTTGACCCTCCGAAACGAGAGATGATCGAATGCCGAAAGCGTTTCATCCAGCGGAATGGTTCACCGAATCGATTCACGAAAAATTAAGTTAGGATTGGAAGGTCCCGGGCGCAAGGAGCTTGCCGATTTCTTCTCCGTGCCGGACCGGCCGCGGGCGCCGCAAACCGTTTGAAAAATCCTGTTGATCGCCGTCGATGTTATTGCTATATTTAAATCCACCAATATATGGAGAGGTTTTCGCGATGAAGGAATTCTGCAAGGTGATGAAAGCCCTGTCCGACCCCAATCGGGTGAAGATTCTCAAGATGCTCCAGCACAGGCCGCTGTGCGTATGT
Organism: Desulfobacteraceae bacterium; assembly: GCA_021372635.1. Lineage (GTDB taxonomy): Bacteria > Desulfobacterota > Syntrophobacteria > Syntrophobacterales > Syntrophobacteraceae > JAJFUA01. The sequence continues at coordinate 1,281 of JAJFUA010000065.1, forward strand.
GAAATGCGCGAGGCTCTCGGAATCGCGCAGCCCACGGTCTCCAGTCACCTCAAGGTCCTGGAGGATGCGGGACTGGTCACCTGCAAGAAAGCCGGACTCTGGGTGAACTACTCCCTCGCCGACGGGCGAAGCAGTGCATACGCCGCATCGATGCTTGGCAATCTCAGACACTGGATCGAGGAAGATCCCGAGATCCGCGGCATTGCCCGGAGGCTTCCCGAGATCAGGCGGGAAGACGTCTGCCGAAAGGATTGATTCCGACCGGGCCGGGTACGGTTGAAGAAGGCGGATGGAGGAAAAGGACAACCACATGCCGGGGCCGGCCGGGAAGGGCAATCCGGGGCACCGGATGTGAGTTTGCGGCGGTTCAAGGAGGGAAGGAATTTCAAGGTTATGAAATCGATCCAGGAAAAGAAATGTTGCTGCGATGTGGCGGATGGTGCGGGCATCGCCGAATCCGGCGTGGACGGTTCGAGGCACCAGACGGTCAAGTATGTTCTCTGCGGCATTCCGCTGCTGGCTGCCTGGTGGGTGATTTACAGGAGCCTCGCGCCGTTTTCGAAGTATCTCACCTACTCGCTCCTGCCTTTCACGCCCGAAAGCCACCTGGGGCAGTCCGTCGAGTTTTTCCTCTACGACACGCCAAAGGTGCTCATGCTCCTGACTCTCGTCGTGTTCGGCGTGGGCATCGTGAGGTCTTTCTTCACCCCAGACCGGACCCGGAAAATCCTGGCCGGAAAGCGTGAATCCATCGGCAATGTGCTTGCGGCCCTCCTCGGGATCGTCACGCCGTTTTGCACCTGCTCCGCCGTGCCGCTCTTCATTGGGTTCGTTACGGCGGGAGTTCCCCTGGGGGTGACCTTTTCGTTCCTCATATCCGCTCCCATGATCAACGAAATTGCCCTGGTGCTTCTCTACGGGCTTTTCGGATGGAAAGTCGCGGCCCTCTATCTCGGCACGGGCCTTCTCATTGCCATCGTTGCGGGGTGGACGATCGGAAGGTTCCGGATGGAGCACCATTTAGAGGAGTGGGTCTACCAGATCCAGGCGGGAGAATCGGGATACGATGAACCGGAACGGACGTGGGCGGATCGCATACGGTACGGCATGGACGCCGTGCGGGACATCGTCGGCCGGGTCTGGCTCTACGTCGTCCTGGGCATTGCCGTGGGCGCGGGAATCCACGGCTACGTTCCGGAAGGTTTCATGGCCTCGATCATGGGCAAGGGCGCATGGTGGGCGGTTCCCGTTTCGGTCCTCATCGGCATTCCCATGTATTCCAATGCCGCGGGGATCATCCCCATCGTGCAGGCGCTCCTGGGGAAGGGGGCCGCACTCGGAACGGTGCTCGCCTTCATGATGGCGGTCATCGCCCTGTCGCTGCCCGAGGCGATCATCCTCCGCAAGGTGCTCAAGCCCACTCTCATCGCCACCTTCTTCGGAGTGGTGGGAGGCGGCATACTCATCGTCGGCTATCTGTTCAACCTTTTGATCTGATTCACAGGTGATCCGATCACCTGGCATTCTGAGAAAGGAAGATGCAAATGCACATCAAGGTACTCGGCCCGGGATGCAAGAAATGCCATGAAACGGAAAAGATCGTGAGGGAAGCCGTCGCCGAAGCGGGTTCCGACGCAACGGTCGAATACGTCACGGACATCGCGGAGATTGCCAGACACGGCATTTTCAGCACTCCGGCGGTCATCGTCGACGGCAAGACGAAGTGCGCCGGAAAGGTACCGTCTCGGAACGACGTGAAGGGATGGCTTGGAAAATAGAAGGGGAGGATGGGGCGAGCCATGGGATCCGAACCCGAACGAATCAAGATACTTTTCCTGTGTACGGGAAACGCCTGTCGAAGCCAGATGGCGGAAGGATGGGCGAGGCATCTCAAATCCGATCGACTGGATGCCTTCTCCGGCGGGGTGGCTCCTCAGGGAGTGGACCCCAGGGCCATTCGGGTGATGTCGGAAGCGGGGGTGGATATTTCCGGTCACACTTCCAAGCACGTCGACACCCTGGAAGAGGTTGCATTCGACTACGTGGTCACGCTGTGCGACCAGGCACAGCGGGGATGCCCGGTCTTTCCGGCGAAAACCAGGCTTCTGCACGTGGGCTTCGACGATCCCCCCGGACTGGCCGCGGATTCACGGAACGAAGAAGAAGCGCTCGGGCATTACAGGCGAGTGCGGGATGAAATCAGACGATTCGTTGAATCGCTTCCGGAAGTGCTGCTGGAAGAGGAAGGAGAGGAGAAGGATCATGGTTGAATCCATTTCCAGGAGGCTGTCATTTTTGGACAGGTATCTCACGCTCTGGATATTCCTCGCCATGGCGGTCGGCGTGGGCGGCGGCTGGATTTATCCGGGAATCAAGGATTTCATCAACCGTTTCCAGGTGGGGACGACCAATCTTCCTATCGCGATCGGATTGATCCTCATGATGTACCCGCCTCTGGCCAAGGTGAAATATGAAGAGATGGGTCAGGTATTCAGGGACTATCGGGTGCTCGGTCTTTCCCTCGTTCAGAACTGGATCATCGGCCCCGTTCTCATGTTCCTGCTGGCCATCACGTTTCTTTCCGGGCATCACGAATACATGGTGGGGCTCATTCTGATCGGACTGGCCCGCTGCATCGCGATGGTGATCGTCTGGAACGATCTGGCCGGAGGGGATACCGAATACTGCGCGGGTCTCGTGGCTTTCAACTCCGTCTTCCAGGTGCTTTTCTTCTCCGTCTACGCCTATATTTTCATCACGGTGCTTCCCCGGTGGATCGGCATGACGGGGGCGGTGGTCGATATTTCCATGAGGCAGATTGCGGAAAGCGTTTTCATCTATCTGGGAATCCCCTTCATCGCCGGCATGCTCTCGAGGTTTGCGGGCCTCAAGACGATGGGCCGCGAATGGTACGAGAAGAAGTTTATCCCGAAAATCAGTCCGATCACCCTCATTGCCCTGCTCTTTACGATTCTCGTCATGTTTTCCCTGAAGGGCGAATACATCGTTCAACTCCCGCTCGACGTCGTCCGGGTCGCAATTCCTCTTTGCGTCTATTTCGTCTTCATGTTTTTATTTTCATTCTACATGTCCAGAAAAGTGGGAGCCACCTACGGCCAGTCGGCAACCTTGAGCTTCACTGCGGCGTCGAACAATTTCGAACTGGCCATCGCCGTGGCCATTGCCGTCTTCGGGGTGAATTCCGGACAGGCCTTCGCCGCCGTCATCGGCCCCCTGGTCGAGGTGCCGGTTCTCATCAGCCTGGTCAACGTGGCGCTGCGGTTCAGGGAGAAATATTTTTCCGCGGCCGGTCGAATCGCGTGAAGGAGGGGACCGGGGGTGCATCTTGCCGAGGGATTCTCGGCAACATCTATTTTCCGGTCCGGAGATCGCGTATGAGGGACAGCACACCCGAACGAATGGCCCGAGCGGTGGTAGACGGCTGCGCGGATTGCGACATCTGCCGGTACCTCATGGCGGATACGCCTTGTGCGCTGTTTCCGGAGCTGTACAGGCTGTGCGACAGGGAGGCCGAAAGAGACGGAAGCATCACTGCGGGGGATTTGAAAAAGCTGGTGGAGCTGTGCAATTTCTGCGCGCTCTGCCCATGCCCCAACGTCCGCGCGGACATCATGCGGGCCAAACATGCGTTCGTCACCCGCGACGGGTTCGCGCCGAACATTCGCATCCTCGAGGATGTGGAGCGTATGGGAAAGATATGCGGCGTCTCTCCGAGGCTGGCGAACACCCTCCTCCAGGGCGCTCACACCGGGGTGGCCCTGAAAAGGCTTGCGGGAATTCATCGAGAGAGAAAAATTCCGCTGCTCCCGAAGGAGAATTTCCCTGCGTGGGCCAGAGGGAAAGGGCTTCATGTCCGGCAGGAGGGAAAGGGCAGGAAGGTGGCCCTTTTTGCCGGCTGCACCGGACAGTTTCTCTTTCCCGAAGTGCCGAAAGCGGCCGTCAAGGTCCTGGAGCGAAACGGAATCGAGGTCTACCTGCCGGAACAGCGATGCTGCGGCATGCCCAGTCTTCTCGAGGGAGACCAGGATCTGACCTTCGCATTCGCCTCGTTCAATATGGAACACCTGGAAGCGGCCGTCGACGCCGGGTACGACGTCGTGTGTTCCTGCCCGACCTGCGGGTATATGCTGAAGAGCGTCCTGAGCGACGGGGCATTGTATTCCGCGGAATATCGCGATGCTGTCAAGGGCGGGAACTCTTCGGCAGGGACGGATCGTTCGGCGGGTGAACCGCGAATCAGTCTCCGAAGGCGGGGAAACCCCGTTTTGGAGAGACTCTACAAGGATGATGGCTATTTCGTGTCACTGGATCCCCTGAAGAGGATCAAGATTTCGCGACACACCTATGACCTGGGAGAGTACCTGCTGAATCTTCATCGCACGGGAAATCTGAACGAACGGCTGGGGTCTGTATCGCTGCGCGTTGCCTATTATCCTCCCTGCCACCTGAGAGAGCAGAAGATCGGCGAACCCTATGCGGATCTGCTCGGCCTGGTTCCCGGCATAGCGATGGAAAGAATCGACGGGGCATTCCACTGCTGCGGCATATCGGGGATCATGGGGTTCAAGCATGATTTTCACGATGTTTCCGTTGCGATGGGAAGCCGCCTGATGGAGGAGATCAGGACGATACAGCCCGAGAGGCTGTTGACGGACTGCCTGAGCTGCCGGCTGCAATTTCACCAGTTGCTTCCCTACGAGGTTTCCCACCCGATCGAGATCCTGAGCGAAGCTTACAAAAACTGTGAACAGGGCGCACATCCGCGGGGAGATGTCACAGAGGCATGCTGAAAGCTTTCGTGCCCGTGACGGCAGTGATCGGAACGCCTGAGCCGGGCGACGGCGGCCATATGGTGCGGGTGTCGATTTGCGTTTGAAAACGGGTTGGATTGTTCTATGGAATTCACGGTCGATATCGACTAGAACGGAAAACTGATGTTTGATGAGGGGGCCGCGGGATTTGGATTGTTCCCCCTGCGTCCACTGTGGTGGGGGAGTCTGCCGAATGGAACGAACGGGATTGCTTCGGCACTATCTTTTTCGCCTGTGGCGACTGTCTGTGGGGAAGGAGTATGATCATCTGTTCTCGACATTCGAAAAAGAGGCTGTCGATCCATTGTAGACCGTAGTTGTGCGAACCAGAGGAGGGGGTTTTGAAAACGAGTTTTCGCCTGTTTGCTTTAGCGGGAGTCATGGTGCTGGTCCTTGCGCTTTTCCCGGTCGGGGTGCCACTCACCGCAGTCGCGTCGTCGGCGCTGCCCGAGGTACCCGTGATCGGCAAGGTGACGATGGTGGATCTCGGGGCCAAGGAATGCATACCCTGCAAAATGATGGCTCCCATCATGGAAGAACTGGAGAAGGAGTATCACGCCAGCGGCAAGGCCGCTATCTATTTCATCGATGTGTGGAACCATCGGGACCAGGCGCAAAAGTTCGGCATCCAATCGATACCCACTCAGATTTTCTTCGATAAGGACGGCAAGGAAGTGTACCGGCACCAGGGATTCATGTCCAAAAAAGACATCCTGGCAAAACTTCAGGAACTGGGGGTACAGTAACCGAAGTTCCTGTTCGGTTCACCCTTTCGAGGAGGTATCGATCCGTGTTCGAACAGATTTTTCTGACCATCAACGAATGGATGACGGGAGGCGTGCTGGTCGCCGCTGTGGGCTGTCTGCTATGGGGGATGGTCAGTGTACTTTTCAGCCCGTGTCACATGGCTTCGATCCCGTTGATCGTGAGCTATGTGGCGGGCCAGGAGAAGGCGGTCAAAATGGGCGAGGCCGCCTGGTACGCAACGGTCTTCAGCATCGGGCTCTTCATCAGCATCGCCATGGTGGGGATCGTCTGCTCGCTGCTCGGCCGCATGCTGGGTGAGGTGGGTCCGTATTGGACCATCCTGGTGGGGGCAATCCTGATCTGGGTTGCGCTGGACATGTGGGGAGTGGCCCGCTGTTCGATGTCCGGCAGTCTCATGGGCCGCATCAAGATCAAAGGAATGGCCGGCGCGTTCACTCTCGGCCTGGCCTACGGAATTCTGTCCGGGTCCTGCACTTTCGGTTTCATAGCCCCCATCCTCGCCATCATCACGATCCAGCAGAAGATCCTGGTGGGAATTTCCTATATCGTACTATTCGGTATCGGCCACTGCATTCCCATCGCCATTGCGGGAAGTTCGACTGCCAGGGTGAGGAAGCTCCTCGAAAACAGTTCCTTTCACGAGGGAAGCCAGTGGTTCCGGAGGCTGGCGGGCGCAGCCATTGGAATCCTGGGCTTCTACTTCGTCCTTCGGCCCTTCCTGGACCATGTATAGAGCTGGATGGGGCTGAAGTGAGAGGCAGGTCATCCTGAAAGAAGTCGAAAAAGCCTGAAAAGGGTTGAAAGCGAATCACATTGATCGGTTGAAGAGGAATCGAGAGAAATTGTAATCCTGAGAATTTGAAAATTTGGGTTGAGGTTTGAGTGGGTTATCTCCTCCTGTGTCGTCCCGCATATTCTGCCATAATTCGCGGGAGGCTGATGTTCCGATATCACGCAATAGATTATATGCCTGCAATATCGAACAACCAACGGGATTCGACATCATGAGGAAAGGAATCATGCCTTGAAAAGGGAAAAATGCCGCCATATCCGAAGGGGACTGGCCATTTTCCTCCTCCCGCCAAGTTGTTGCGGCAATAACGATCGGCAACTTTCCCTTTTCAAGGCATGCCTCCTCTCTACCTGTCAGCTTGACAATAAATCAGTATGAGGCCAAACATAAAAAAAGGCAAAGCCGCAAAAGCTTTGCCTTCCCATCGACATTTACGCTACGGGGCTTGATTTCCCAGTATCGTCAGGAAATCTGCCTTAGCCCAAACTATTTACTTAGTGATGAACTTCCTTCTCGCAACGGCCACGCCAACCAAGCCTGAGCCCAGAAGAAGCATTGAACAAGGTTCAGGGACGGGAGCATCTACATTTGTATAGCAGAGCTCTAATGTAGAAAAATCAAGGTAGATATGGCCTGTGTCTTTATGCCAGCCAAAGAACCAATACCAATAGTCATCATCGCACGTTACCGTTATATCCAGCTTGTTGGCACTGGACCATCCTGTGCTCAGAATATTCTTGAGATCATATGTTGACCACTGCCAGATATTATCTCTGAGATGACCAACAATATCATCGCCTACTTCGACACTGTTATCAGCGGTATTGACAGAATACGTTTTTATCGTAAGAGTTGCATAGTTTACTGTATCATATGGAACGCTAAAGTCTGATGGAAGGTCAAACTGCCAAGAGTAAGTTCCACCCTGAGATAACCATTTATCAAGACTTTTTGTATCGCTAAAATAAACCGCTTCAGCACTCTGTGCCATTCCAAAACATAAAAATGCAACCACCATAGCGGCAAGAAACTTTCTCATTCATCTCTCCTTCTTTGTTGTACTTCTTGGTGTTCGTAGTCGCATCAACCATTTTAAAAGTCCCATCGATCTCAGCAGCAAAAGCTTTGGCATATACCGATGAAACCAAGAGACGGCTTAAGTTTGGCCAAGTGACCACCCTCATCAATTTCGAACGGCTGGGAATAAACAATTTCTATGCCAAAAATGCGGAATTCTGTTCGCGCTGTTGGACAAACGGCATCATAACGCCTTGCCAATTCAAGGAATATCTGTTTTGC
>JAJFUA010000448.1 GCA_021372635.1 Desulfobacteraceae bacterium
GACGGTGCACCAGAAGGCGAAGAGGTCGATCTGAAGATCCCGGCGGCGGCAGGACACATGGCGAAACAGCTTTCCCACTCTTATATTCCAGCAGAGTTCCTCCCGGATCTCGCGAACGAGGGACTCTTCGAGGCTTTCCCCCTTTTCGACCTTGCCGCCGGGGAATTCCCAATAGAGGCCGAAGCGCTTGAGAGGGGACCTCTGCGCGATAAAGAGGCGATCTCCCATGGGGATGAGGGCGGCGGTCACTTGAGGGTATGAAGGCAATGAATGCATCGTATTCGATCCGTTTTCATGTATACCTATAGAGTCACAATAGCACAAATGCACAAATTGGCGAGTAGCCATGAAACAACCCAAAGAATAATATACCCTCTAACACAGGGGCTCCGAAGCCGGCCAGGGGCCGGCGGACGCACCGTCGGGGCTGTCCGTTGAAAATAAACGGGAGCGAGGGGAGGTACGGCCGCGCGCCTTGGGAATGCGGTCTGCGGGACGCGGCATCCGGACGGGGAAAGACCGGGTTGGCCGATCGATGCTGCTGGCATCCGCATACGAGCCCGCACCTCGGGAGTCCGGCAGGCTCCGGGCCCAATGGTAATTACATGCCGGAGAGGAGTCAACCGGGGAGTGAGGGGCGCACGGCCTGCGGGTCGATGCGGCGCGCAAAAGGGATCGAAAGAGGAGGATCGGGATGGATCGGGAGAACTTGCTGTTCGACGTCGTCATTCTCGGCTGCGGGCCTGCGGGACTGCAGGCTGCAGTGCATGCGGCCAGGGCGAAGGTCGGTGTCGCCGTGCTCGGGCGCATGCAGAAAAGCTCGCTCTACAAGGCGCACATAGAAAACTACTGCTGCATGGATACCACGCTGGCGGGCCAGGAAATTCTCGAGCAGGGGAAGAAGCAGGCGGAGCGCTTCGGCGCGCGGTTCTTCGACCAGGATGTGCTCGACCTCGATCGCGAAGAAGACGGGCGGTTCAGGGCGAGACTCGAAGCGGGACAGGACATCCTCGGATCTTCCCTGATCCTGGCCATGGGAATTTCCCGCAACCGCTTGAACGTGCCGGGCGAAAAGGAGTTCATCGGAAAAGGGGTGAGCTACTGCGTGGACTGCGACGCCAATTTCTATAGAAATCAGCGGGTCGTCGTGGCGGGAGACGAGAGCGCCGCGTGTTCGGGCGCACTGCGGCTGCTTCTGACGTCCAGCGAGGTCCACATGGTCTTTTCCGTTCTGGACGTGAGCGAAAACCTGAGAGTACAGGTCGAGAGCAGCGGGATACAGAGGCACCCGGGGCGGAAGATCAAGGCGATCCAGGGAGGGGCTGGAGTGGAATCGGTGCTTCTGGACAACGGGGAGACGATCGAGTGCTCGGGCGTATTCATCGAACTGGGGGCCAAGGGGGCACTGGAGCTGGCTTCAAAGCTGGACGTGACACTAGACCCGGAGACCATGAAGTTCATCGCGGCGAATCGGAAGCAGGAGACGAGCGTTCCCGGGGTTTATGCCGCCGGGGATATCTGCGGTCCTCCGTGGCAGATGGCCAAGGCGGTGGGAGAAGGTTGCGTGGCGGGGCTGGAGGCGGCCACGTACGCGAAGCGGCGGCGGACGAAAAATGAGTGATTTTTACGGCGCTCGCGCGGTGAAAACGGCGCGAGCGCGCTCCGGGTAAGGGTTTGCAGGTGTTTTGGGGCGGTGAGGAAATGTCTTGACGGATGAGTGGGGGAACGCTATAAAGGCACACCCTGCACGACGGGGGGTAAGAAGGTCCGAGGAAGCAGGGTTTATCAGGAAGTAAAACTTTTCCATTGACACTGAATCGGATCTGAAGTAGGTTAGGCAAATTCGGTTGGGGAACCGGCCGAAGGGAAGGCCCCGAGGGGTTGGGAGAGGGTAGGAAAAGAAATTGTTTGACTCTCCGGTCGATTCGGGGTACAAGGAAAAGCTCACCGAGTGAGGCTCTCTTGAGGGAAGCGAAAAAAGAGGGTTGACAGGAGGTGGGTGGAAGA
>JAJFUA010000450.1 GCA_021372635.1 Desulfobacteraceae bacterium
GGTCTGGACACCCACTTTCTGGCCCGTGGGAAGCATCTTCGAGCTATTGTCGAAGACGGGCTGCAGATCGTATCCAATCAAAAAAGCTTTCGGGTCATGATTCATGCCACCGCCGAACCGGATGAGATCGGCCCGGTCGACTTGCTCCTTTTCTGCGTAAAATCTTACGATACGCTGGAAGCCGCCAGCCTGATCGAACCCATGGTCGAGGCGGAAACGATGATCCTGAGCCTCCAGAACGGCATCGACAACATAGACAAACTCGTGGACATGTATGGCGAGGACCGGGTTCTTGCGGGGACGACGTTTATCCAGTCCTATATCGGTTCCCCCGGTGTGGTCGTTCATGTGGGAAAAGCGGGTCGCCTTGTATTCGGAGAACTGTCGGGCGTCAGAACGAAGCGTGTCGCGAAGGTGCTCGAAGCGTTCCAGCGCGCCAATATTGAAGCGGAAGCGAGTGCGGACATCCTCAAGGCGCTGTGGTCCAAGTTCCTGTTTATCTGCGGCATCCATGGAGTCGGCACGTTGTCCCGGTCGCCCCTGGGCCTGGTGATGAGTTGTCCCGAAACCCGGGAGCTTGTAACCGGGGTCATGAAGGAAGTGGAAGCCCTCGCCCGCAAGCGCGGCATCGACCTACCCAATGGTTCGGTTGTCGAAGCCATGGCCATGGCGGATGCCTATGACAGGGATTTCAAGTGTTCCATGCTCCGGGATCTGGAATGGCATAGACCCATGGAAATCGACGCACTGAACGGCATGGTGGTCAAGATGAGTCGTGACGCCGGCCTGGATGCCCCTTTCAACCAGACCATCTATTCCTGTTTGAAGCTCGAAAACGAGAAGATCATGAATCCATTCTGGGCCAGCGGCCATCTTGATGGAGTGGTCGAAGACCGCTGAGGCCTTTCGCGGGAGCGCGGCCCATCATCCGGGATCGCTTTGTGACGGATCTCCGGCGCTCCGGGTGATGTCTTTCCCGGGCAATCGGGTGATGGGCCGGAAGAAAAACTGCGGCTTCCGAAAACGAGGTGTTGCTGCCGGCGGCAGGGTTTTAGCACCCGGTTTCTTTTTCCCGCCCGGCGATCGTTTTTGGAATTGACCCCGATGCGATTGTTTGCTATTCGTCTGGACAATCAAGAGGCATTTCCTTCGCTTTTCACCGTTGAGTCATTCGAGAGGGGTAGCGCCATGTTGGGAATCGGGGAGCTTCAGTGTGTGGAACTCAAGCGAAGCGTCGCAAGTATGTTGCCCGGTGACATACCGTGGTATGATCCGAGCCATACCGTCTTTTTCTGTGCACTATACGGATCGCTGGCAATAATCGGTTTCGGGGTGCTGGCGGCTCTTGTCATCACCATCAAGCGCCTGAAATCCGGAGAGGATGCCGGGCACCATTGAGCGTGTCAGCCTGCCCGAGTGTGCTGTTGACTCCCATCCGGGGATTTCCGAACGCAGCAGCAACCGTTTTTGCAGCCGGGTGATGCTTTGCCCTTGTATAAGGAAGAGCATCGCCCCGTTGCCGATCTTCCACGCTCCATGTCCTCCGATTTCAAAGCCCTTCCAATATCTGTGAGCCTCTTTTCGTCGATACGGCGGTATCCATCCACCAGAGGAGTATCTTTTGTGAATCCAAAGGCTTTCAGGGAATACGATATTCGCGGCATTGTGGATCACGACATTCAGGATGACGATGTCATTCATCTCGGCAGGGCGTTCGCGGCCTACATGTCCCGGCAGGGAAAGCGGCGCGTGGTGGTCGGCAGGGACTGCCGTTTGAGTTCCGGCAGATACCGCGATCTCCTGGTGGAGGGGATGATTTCGGGCGGCCTCGATATTGTGGATGTCGGACAATGTCCGACGCCCCTTTTTTATTTCGCGATCAGGCACATGGTGCGGGAGGGGGGGGTCATGGTCACGGCCAGCCACAATCCGCCCGAATACAACGGCTTCAAGATCTGCAACGGCTACGATACCATCTCCGGTGCGGAAATCCAGGAACTCCGGGTGATCCTGGAGTCGGCCGGCTTTGCTCCCGCTTCGGGGGGCCAGGTCCGGGACTATGACATCGCGACTCCTTACATGGATTTCGTATCGGGAAATATCCGTCTCAAGCGCGGATTGCGCGTTGGGGTGGACGCGGGAAACGCAACCGGCGGACCCATCGCACTGCCCATTTTGAAGCGGCTCGGCTGTGAAACCTATCCCCTCTATTGTGATGTGGACGGAACGTTTCCCAACCACGAACCCGATCCGACGGTACTGGAGAACATGACGGACCTTTCCGCACTCGTCCGGCGCGAAGAACTCGACGTCGGAATCGCCTACGACGGGGACTGCGACCGCCTGGGCGTCGTGGACCACAGGGGCGAAGTGGTGTTCGGCGACAAACTGATGGTGATCTTCGCCCGGGAAATCCTGTCCAGGCGGCCGGGAGCGACGTTTCTCTCCGAAGTGAAGTGCTCCAAAACGCTTTACGACGATATAGAAAGGCGGGGCGGAAAGGCGGTCATGGGGCGGGCGGGTCATTCGCTCATCAAGGCGAAAATGAAGGAAGTGCAGGCGGTGCTTGCGGGAGAGATGAGCGGCCACATTTTTTTCAAAGACCGTTTTTTCGGTTTTGACGACGGCATTTACGCCTCGTGCAGGCTCCTGGAGATCCTCGCCGATACCGGGAAAACGATTCCGGAACTTCTGGAGGGTATTCCGCAGACGGTCAGCACGCCGGAAATCCGGGTATCGTGTCCCGATGAGGTGAAGTTCGAGGTCGTGGAGAGGGCCAGACGGCACTTTATTGAAACCGGGCAGAACGTGATTGCCGTCGACGGCGTTCGCGTCGTATTTCCCGATGGTTGGGGGCTGGTCCGGGCGTCCAACACACAGCCGGTTCTCGTCCTGCGGTATGAAGCCGATTCCCGGGAACGGCTCGATTCTATCCGAAAGCTTATCGAAGACGCCATTGAAGGGGCGATTCGGTCGTAGTTGAAAATTCTTTTCCCCCTCCGCCGGCCGGCGGAGGGGGGCGGCCGGTTTTCCATTTCCCGGGGAGTCCGCAGGAATCCTCCGGCTCAGGCCTTGACGATTTTCCCGCGATTCTCTTTTACATTTCTGGTCGCATTCCTTGTATCGATCACCAGCGGCGCGTGCGCCGCGATCCATTCGTAGTCGTACGAGCTGTGGTCCGTGAGGATCAGGACGGCATCGGTCCCGCCGAGCCGTATTTCGGTGAGTTCTACCGATTCGAGCTGAAACTGGTGCTTGCGTCCCGGTTTGAGCTTCGGGATGTGCGGGTCGTTGTAGCTGACGCTGGCGCCGCGTTCCAGGAGCAACTCCATAATCGCATAGGAAGGAGATTCCCTGTCGTCGTCGATATCCTTCTTGTACGCGACTCCCAATACCAGGATTTCGGCACCGTTCAGGCACTTCTTCAGGGTGTTCAAGGCAGCCGCGGTCTGTTCCAGGACGTAGTAGGGCATGGAGATGTTCACCTCTCCGGCCAGTTGTATGAACCGGGTGGTGAAATCGTACTCTTTTGCTTTCCAGCTGAGGTAGAACGGGTCGATGGGAATGCAGTGGCCTCCCAGGCCGGGGCCGGGCAGGAAGGGCGTGTAACCGAACGGCTTGGTGGACGCGGCCTCGATGACTTCCCAGATATCGATGCCCATGCGCTGAGAGAGAACCTTGAGTTCATTGACCAGGGCGATGTTCACGCTGCGGTAGATGTTTTCGAGAAGCTTGGTGAGTTCCGCCACCCGGGTGGAGGAAACGGGCACGACCCGGGCGATGGCCGATTGGTAGAGAGCCTGCGCACACTCCAGGCACTTCGGCGTCACGCCTCCCACCACTTTCGGGATATTTCCCGTATGAAAAGACCTGTTGCCGGGATCTTCCCTTTCCGGTGAGAAGGCCAGGAAATAGTCTTCGCCGACGGTCATCCCCGTCTGCTGCAGGCGGGGCAGCATCAGTTCCTCCGTGGTCCCCGGGTAGGTCGTGCTTTCCAGAACCACCAGTTGACCGGGGCGCAATCGCTTCGCGACCTCTTCCGTGGTGTTGGTCACGAAACGGAGGTCCGGCTCCATCTTCTCCGTAAGGGGTGTGGGCACGCAGATGATGATGGCGTCTGCTTCGCACAGGCGGTTGAAGTCGAGGGTCACATCGAGTTGACCGGCAGCAAGAAAATTGTTGATCTTCTCCATGGGAATATGCTTGATATAACTTTGCCCGGCTTTCAGTGCATCGATTTTCCGGTTGTCTATATCGAAACCGATGAGTGGAAAACCGGCCTCCCCGAAGCGGATGAGCAGCGGCAGGCCGACGTAGCCGAGGCCAATGATGCCTATGGTTGCTTCTCTATTCTGGATCTTGGCCGTCAAGTCGATCATATTTTTGTCCTATCCTTTCTTTTAAGGTTCTTGCGCAGGCGGAACGCTCCAATTGGATATCGCGGACGCCGCATTTTCTCAGGATATGCCCATGACTTCAACCGCAAACGACGCTAATACGTGTTGTATCGTAACGGGTGCAGCCGGTTTCGTGGGAAGCCATCTTGCGGAACGGTTGCTTTCCCTGGGATGCCGGGTGATCGGAATCGACGATTTTTCATCCGGATGCTGGGAGAATATGAGCGCTTTCGAGAAACAGCCCGGCTTTTCCTTCCATGAATGCTCCGTTACTTCGCCGGGACTGCTGGCGGAGATGAGGGAGCGGCATCCAGCGGCCGCATGCTGTTTTCACCTCGCCGCCATCGTCAGCGTTCCCTATTCGGTCGAGCACCCCGAAGAAACGATGGAGGTCGACTGCCATGCCGCCGTCTCGCTGCTCCGGGAAGCCGAGGAACTGGGGTTCCGGCGCTTCGTTTTCGCCGGTTCCGCGGCGGAATACGGCGACGACGGAAGGCTGCCGCTCCGGGAAGAGTATGCTTCGGAGAAGACGCGGCATTTGAGCCCTTACGGCCGCGCGAAATACCTGGCCTCGGCGGCCGTTGCCTCGAGCCGCATCGGGGTGGCCCTGCGCTGCTTCAATATTTACGGACCTAGGCAGGACCCCGGAAGCCCATACAGCGGGGTCATTTCACGATTCGTGGATATGGCTTTGCAGGAGCGATCGTACACGGTCTTCGGAGACGGCATGCAGACGAGGGACTTTGTGTTCGTCTCGGATGTGGTGGACGCCTATCTCTGTGCCGCGGGGCTTTCGGGAGCCGTGCCGGCGCCCCCCGGGGTCTACAACGTCGGCACGGGCAGGGCGACCAGCATCGTGGAACTTGCCGAAACCATCAGCGCGGTGGAAGGACGCCGTGCCCGAATCGAGCATCTGCCCGAGCGGGCTGGTGACATTCGTCATTCCGTGTCGGTACCGGAAGCGCTCGAAAGGGCCGCCGGATGGCGGTCTCGCGTTTCCCTGGCGGATGGCCTGAAAGAAACCGTTTCATGGGCGCGAACCGCAGGTTCGCGGTAGCCGGCGGATATCCGGGTCCTTTTTCCCGTGGAACCGGTGGCAATGGAGTTCGTCCGTAATTACCTTGTGGATCATTGTTTGTCCTCTGCGGATCCAGGTATTGAACAAGACTCCAGGCCATCGAAAGAGAAAGGACTGCCATGCCGGAATTCGGTACTGCTCTATCGGGTTTGAATCACAGCCGCAAAGTAACCCACGACGAACTGGTGCGGGCCATCCGCTTCATGATCGCCGCGGAATACGAAGCCGTCCAGCTTTATATGCAACTGGCCAATTCGACGGACAACGAACTGGCCAAAGCGGTGCTCGTGGATATCTCCGAGGAGGAACTCGTCCATGCCGGAGAATTCATGAGGCTCCTCAAAGAACTCCACCCCGGGGAGGAAGCGTTTTACAAGGAGGGGGAGGAAGAAGTGGAGGAGATCATCGAAAAGCTGAAATCGGGGGGCGGTTCCGTTCCCCGCTCGGTGTAACGGGCTTCCGGCCGGCCGGTCCCGACAGAGCGGGAGCGGACCGGCGGTCCCGCCGGGAACTTACCAGGTTTTGCGCACCTTGATTTCGTTCTCGGAGAGAAATTTCTTGATGTCGCGGATCGTGTACGTCCCGTAGTGCACCATCGAGGCAATCAATGCCGCGTCGGCGCACCCTTCGGAAAGAACGTCCGCGAGATGTTCCGCTTTGCCCGCCCCCCCGGAGGCGATGACCGGTATGTGAACGTTTGTGGAGATCAGGCGGGTGAGTTGGATTTCGTAGCCCTGCTGCGTGCCGTCGGCGTCAATCGAGTTGAGGCAGATTTCGCCCGCCCCCAGTCGCTCGGCTTCCTGTGCCCACCAGAGCGCGTCGATGCCCATGTACCTGCGGCCGCCGTTGATCACGATCTCGTAGCCGGAGGGGATTTTTTCGGACCGGGGGACCTGTTTCACATCCATTCCCAGGACAATGCACTGGCTGCCGAACGCCACGGCCCCCTGGCGAATGATGTCCGGATTGAGCACCGCCGCCGAGTTGACGGAAACCTTTTCCGCTCCGGCCAGGAGCACGTCGCGCATATCTTCGAGTGTCCGGATGCCGCCGCCCACGGAAAACGGGATGAAAATCGTCTCGGCTACCCGCCGGACGACGTCGAGCATGATGGGCCGCTTGTCGCTGGACGCGGTGATATCGTAGAAAACGAGTTCGTCCGCGCCTTCCTCGTAGTAGAAACGGCCCATGTCGACGGGATCGCCGATATCGATGTTGTCTTTGAACTTGATTCCCTTGGTCGTGCGCCCGTCGCGCACGTCCAGGCAGGGAATGATCCGTTTGCTCAGCATGGGTTCTCCTTTACGACGGCTGCCTGCCGTTCCATCGGCAAAAGTTCTTCAGGACCCGCAGTCCGGCGGGACCGCTCTTTTCCGGGTGGAACTGGACCGCGACCAGGTTGCGGTGAGCGACGGCCGAGGTGAAGGTCAGGCCGTAGTCCGTCCTGCCCAGGACATGAGCGGTTTCGGCCGGGTCCGGATAATAGCTGTGCACGAAGTAGAACTCGCTCGCGGGCGGCACGTCCTTGAAAACCGGATGCTCCCGACAAAAGGAGACTTCATTCCAACCCATGTGGGGAATCTTGAGATGCTCCCCCTTTCCCGATTTCATGCCCGAAGGGAACAGACGAACGCTGCCGGGAAGCATGCCGAGGCAGGTGGTATGGTTCTCTTCGCTGTAATCGAACAGCACCTGCATGCCGACGCAGATTCCGAGGATGGGCTTCCCGGAATCGAAGCTGTCGCGCAGGAGGACGTCGAGGCCGAGATCTCGCAGATTGGCCATGGATTCCCCCGCTGCGCCGACTCCCGGGAAGATGATGCGGTCCGCTTCCCGGACTACCCGGGGAGAATCGGTGATTTCGGAGGAAAAACCGAAGGAATTCAGCGCACGCTGCACGCTGGTGAGGTTGCCTGCCCTGTAATCCAGAATGGCGATCACGAAAATGCTCCTTTGGGAATAGTCTCGCATTGCTCTTGAAATACCAGCAGTTCATACCCATTATTCCGGGCGGGGTCAAGAATGATGCGGGAATGCCTTCCCGATTGCCGCTGGAATTGTCTTTGACATGTATTCCGGGCACAGGCAAGATAAGTCCGCGATGTGCCCCCGGGAGAGTATCCCACCCCTTAGACCCGTTGCGAAAGAGAGGCGCCGGATGCAGACCATTTCCGAGTCCCTTAAAAGACAACGCGAGCAGATTCTCTCCGACGGGAGCGAGGATGTGCTGAGTCGGCATACCAGTCTTCTGGAGATTGCCGTCATCTCGCTCTACAACCGGCTGGTGAACAACCTGAACGTTGACCCGGAGCAGTTCCGGGCCAGCGGAGCCATCCTGGCTCTCGGGGATCTCGCCCGTGGAATGCTGGGGCCGGAGCAGCCCGTCCCGATCCTGATTCTGAAAGCGGAGTCCTCTCCATGGAAGGACCATTGGCTGAGCGAGATTATCTCTCCCCTTGCCGATGCGGGGTGGGTCGTCGATGCGGAACAGAGCACCATCGATGAGTTGCTGGATCGGGCCCGTGACGATTTCCCGTTTTTGATGCAGCTTGTGGACGCCCGCTACATTTCCGGGAACCGGCAACTGGCGGAGCAACTGGACAAGGCGGTGGAGAGCCTTATCGAAGGCCGACAGGGGGAGCTTCTCGATCGTTTGTCTGAGAAGTCGGTCCTGCGCAAAACGCAGCGGGACGATCCCGAAAACTGGCTGGAACCGGACCTGGAGCGGAACCCGGGGGGGCTTGCCGACATTGCCACGCTTCGTGCCGCCTGCCGGGTGGCGGGGGGCATCAGGAGCTTCGAAGACGCCATCTTCCAGGGGTACCTGAACCGCGAAGAGGTGGATTTCCTCCAGCAGGCCGAAAAGTTCTACACGCGCCTGCTCGGCCTGCTGCGGAGTTTCTCGCCGGAACGTACGACGCTCCTGCACTTCGACGACCAGGAGTTTCTGGCTGAAAAGCTGGGCTATTCCGCCCGTTCGGGCTTCCTGCCGGTTGAAACGTTCATACAGCGGCTCTACCAGCTTTTTCACGGGGTGGCCGGCATCTCCAGTGAGTTTTGGGAGCGTCTGCAGGAGGGCCGGTATTGCCTGAAGGACATAGAAGACGGCCCGGAAGCGCTGCTCGAGGAAGGCGTTGCCGTGCAGTGCGGCAAAATCTACGTCTACACGGACCGGTATTCGCCCGGTGCGGGGAACGTGGTCCATCTTTTCGCCCTGGCCGCAAGGCACGGGATGGGATTCTCGAACGTCACGCGCCAGTGGATTCGGCATCACCGGAACGTGCTGGACACCGCTGCGGGCGATCCTTCCGTCAAAGCGGAACTGCTGGAAATGATACGCCTGGACGCTCCGGAACTCCCCGTCCTGCGGCGGTTCTACGGCCAGGGGCTGTTGACTTCGCTCATTCCCGAACTGGCCGCGGTGCATGGGTTGGCGCAGCACGACGCTTTCCACCTCTATCCGGTTCACGAACACCACCTGCGCACGCTCACGGGCCTGAAGCAACTGCTGGCCGGCGAATATGAGCAATCGGAACCTGAACTCACCCGGATCGCACAGAATCTCGACGATCCCGTCTGGCTTTTCCTGGCCGGACTTCTGCACGACATCGGCAAGAGTTCGGGAAGCGGCCACGCGCAGCACGGCAGGGAGATGATTCCTTCGATCGCCAAGAGGCTGGGGTTGACCGAAGAACAGTCGGAGCTGGTCCAGTTCCTGGTTGCCCAGCACCTGCTGCTCATGGACAGCGCCTCGTTGAGAGACCTTGCGGATGAATCGATGCTCACCCATTGCGCGCAACTCATCGGGACTGCCGGCCACCTGGATATGCTGGCTCTGCTGAGCTTCGCGGACATGGCGGCCACAGGTCCAAGGGGGCTGCAGAAATGGCGTGATACGCCCACGATGCAGCTTTATGGGATCCTGCGCCACCTGCTGGAAAAAGGTGAGCCCAGCCCGCGGGCGATTGCCGAGAGGATCGACCAGATGCGGGCACAGCTCGCGAAGGAAGTCTCCGATCTCATGGACAGCGAACAGCTGGACAGTTATTTTGCCCAGCTAGCGCCCCGCTACCTGCTTTCCATGACCCCGGGAGACGTCGCTAGGCATCTGCGCCTCGAATATTCGCTGAGACGCTCGGGTGAATCGTACGTCGTGGAAGTGGAAGAGAGCGACGGAATGGCCGCCATCACCGTGGTGAGCTGGCAGATGCCCGGCCTGCTTTTCCGGGTGGCGGGGATTCTCACGCTGCACGAGATGAACATTATGGGGGCCCAGGTCTTCACCATGGAAAACGGAATGGGGCTTCTCATCTTCCAATGCCGTCTGCCGGAAGAGGCGCGGCGCCGGGTCGACTGGGACGAGGTGCGAAACGATATGAAACGGCTGCTCCTGGGAAAGCTGGCCCTCGATTACAGGATCGCCGCCCATGCGGCCGGGCGGGTACAGCCGCAGGCCGTACCGAAAACGTCCGCGAGCGAGATCCTTTTCGACAACGAATCGTCGGGGAACTACACGATCCTGGAAGTATACACGCTCGACCGCGTGGGGTTGCTCTACATCATCAGCCGGACGCTCTTCGAATTGCAGATCCGCATCTACGTCGCCAAGATCACCACCAAGGTGGACCAGGTGGCGGACGCCTTCTACATCAGGACGAACAGTGGAGAGAAGGTGACCGATCCGGAGCAGATGAACGAGATCAAAAGCGCCCTGCATTTCTGGCTCGATCATCCATCAGCGTCCCAGGGATGACGACCTGACCTGTGCCGACGGGGTGCCCGGTCTTTTGCGGGGGAAAAGGAAAGACAGACATGGCAAAGGATTCTACCGGAAAAGGCTTTGAACCGGAATCCGCCCGTCGCCCGGGAGACGACCCCCGGCCGGAGTGGGCCGATTACCGCAACGACTGCTGAGCGGGATTTCTGGACGCAGGTTTGCGCCTGAGATTCCTGAGGGAGGGGCAGAGCTTCGGGTGCATCTGCGAGGAGGATGAGGTCGAGCGATACGAAAGGGTGGCGTCACATAACGGAGGGAGAATCTCCATCGAAAAACGCGAGGGAAGCTCCGTCTTCATCCGCGTGACGAAATGTGCCGAGGAAAGATAATTCTGCTGGAATTGCTTCGAAATTTCCCTTGCGGCGGGGGCGCACAATGATCTTGACAGCGTCCCGCCGCAGATGGTAGTGGTAAAAGCGACAATCTGAATAGCAGCAATCAGGTGCTGTAAGCTCAAAAGGGAATCCCGTGAGAATCGGGAGCGGTCCCGCCGCTGTAAACGGGGACGAAATCCATCGGAGCCACTGGAGCGATCCGGGAAGGCGTGGAGAGTAGGGTGATCCGGAAGCCAGAACACCTGCCTGATTGAGAGGAAAACCGGTACGGGTCGATACCGCTCTGCCTCAAAAGGACCAAGTAAATACGGGTGCAATCCTTAGGGCGACGGCTCTAGGGATTTTTTTTTGGGGGGGAGGCAGCACTGATTCCAAGCCTGCGGAATAGCTTTCCCTTTGTTTCAATGGTTCCACCATTTTTCCGCTCACCCGGAGGACTTCCCACCTCCGGGTGTCCCCGAAAGAAACGACCGCGGCAGGAGCTTCCGATGCCGGCGGCCGCTTGCAGGCGGAGTGAAGGAGACGGTCCGCAGCCGGCCGTTTCACACCTCCGTCACATATTGAAGGACCGCGTTCCCGAAAGGAGTCGACGATGCCCAAGATCTGGCTGTCCCTGGTGATCCTGCTTGCGATTTGCCTGCTCTTCAGCTTGAACTGCGATGCATCCGAAAAGAGAAAAAAGCCCCAAAAACAGGCGATTCTGCTGGTTGCCTTCGGGACGAGCGTTCCCGAAGCGCGAAAGGCTTTCGACGCCATACAGGCCAGGGCCGAAACAACTTTTCCCGGAGTGGAAGTTCGGTGGGCCTTCACTTCGAAAACGATTCGCAGCCGGTCTGCCGCTGAGGGGAAACCGCTGGATTCCCCGGAAACGGCCCTGGCGAAGCTGATGGATGACGGCTGCACCCATGTGGCGATACTGTCTCTGCATGTCATACCGGGTGTGGAGTTCCATGAATTGCAGAGGAATGTCCGACTCTTCGAAGAAATGGCGGGAGGCTTCGAATGCGTGACCGTCGCCCGGCCGCTCCTGTCGTCTTCGCGGGATCTCAGACGCGCGTCCGAAGCCCTGATCGGCAGGATCCCTCGGGAACGAAAGCCGGAAGACGCCGTGATTTTCATGGGGCATGGAAGTGAAAAGCATCCATCCGATGCCATGTACGCCGCCATGCACGGCATTTTGCAGGACTTGGATTCAAACGTCCACATGGCCACGGTGGACGGCTATCCTTCCATCGAGGACATTCTCCCGAAGCTCGAGGCAAAGAAGGTGCGAAAGGTCTGGCTGATGCCGTTCATGACCGTAGCCGGCGTTCATGCGAGGGAAGACATGGCGGGCGACAAACCCGACAGTTGGCGATCGATCCTGGCTGGAAAGGGAATCACCTGCAGTCCTGTTCTCACCGGCTTGGCGGAGTACCCGGAATTTGTCGATATCTGGCTGGAGCACCTGAAGGACACTTTCCCGCCACACCGGTAGCCACCGGGAGACCCCGCCTGGTCCGGCCGGAGCACCGGGCATGCCGCGAAAGGTTTATTCCGACTTTTCCCTGAGAGCCACGGGAATCTGGTAGCTGCACGGGACTTCGCATCCGCACTTGCCGCAGACATCGGTTATCGAGGAACCCTGGTGGCGCGGAATATTGGCCAGGCATTGTTCGTAGCAGCGGTGCCGATCGTAGGAATCCTTTTGCAGCGCTCCGAAGATACACTTGGAAACACATGCGTGGCATCGCTTTCCAGCCCTGGCGAGGCACCATTCCCCGGCCGGTCTGGGAGTCGGTGGGATGGGCATGTTCGTCACGATGCTTCCCAGCCGCCCGCAGCATCCCGCTTCCGTGATGAGCAGCCGGTGATGGCCAAAGGTACCAAGACCGGCGATATAGCCGAGGTGCTTGTGGGACCAGCGACTGACGAGCTTCTGCTCGTCGAAGTTGTGGGTGGCGGGAGTCGTTGCGGCGCGGTATCCGAGTCTTTCGATACATCCCTTCAGATAGTTGCAGATTTCCCGGATGAGCAGGTTCGTTTCGACATACATGTCTGCCCAACTGCTGGAGGAATAGTATCCTTCCAGGTCGTTTTCCCGGCCGATCGATCGATGAAAAGGCAGGAAGAAAACCAGTACGGATCGGGCGTCCGGGACGAGGTCGGACGGCATGGCATGGTCCGGGTCCACGACCTCCCGCAGCTTGGGGAAAAGGGAGTCGTCGGCTGAAGCGACGGCCAGCAGGGGGTCTCTCCAGGTGCTTTCTTCTTCCGAATGCCTCCAATGAGACACCGCTGCTTGAATTTCACTTTTGAGCAGGGCAAACGGGTCGGCGACAGGCTGCTGATCCTTTATCGACATTGGTGGCTTCTCCATGCCGGTCGTTTGAAAGTGCATCTGTCCGCGCCTGATCCGCTGAGGCTGAGAGGGATCTATCCGTGCGTTCGGTTTACACGCGTGGCGCAGCAGCGGATTTCGATCTTATCCGTCTCGTTGCCGCAGGTCAATCTTTCCGGCACGGCGTGGGCGGGAATTCTTGTCTTGTTTGATGTAACGAAACCTATTCGTCCGGTGGATTGTCGGATTCGGAGCCTTTCGGGGTGGCGGGGAAGAACTGCCTGTAAAAGAAGAAACTGACGAGGATGGGCAGGAAAAAATAGGCGAAGCGGTAGATCAGGGTCGCCAGGAGAGCTCCTTCATAATCGAGCCCCATAAGGTAGAACGATCCCGCCATGGATCCCTCCATCACCCCGATGGATGCCGGCGTAAGGGAAAAAAGGGTTGCAAAAATGCCGACGGAAAAACCGACAAGCAGGGAGCGGTTGTCGACGGGATAGTGGACGACGAGAAACGAGCACTTGAGACAAAGGAGCATGAGCGCCCAATCCAGCAGGGCAAAGGTTGCGGGGAGCAGCAGTGTGCCCCTTTTCTTCACCAGGAGATTCATGCTCTCGTTGAAATTCTCGAAAAAGACTTCGGCGCGCTCCCGGTGAATCCATTCGGGATGATGCAGCAGGCGGCACAGCACCAGGCCGATCTTCATGAGAACGCGCCAGAGTCGCTTGCGGAATCCTTCGTGCACGATCGTCTGGATGGTAATCCATGTGAGGAGGAATGCGACCAGCAGGATGAAAATGCCGATTTCCTTCTCGCGGCTGCTCATCTTGTAATCGCTGTACAGGAAAAAAAATCCCAGGTAGATGAATATCACTGCCACGGTATTGGTGAGAAACCCGTGAACCATGGAGATGGAAAGGGTTTTGCTGGGAGGTATGTTTTTTCTCGAAAGCAGATAGACCTTAGCTGCCACGCCGCTTACGCCGCCGATGGCCATGAGGTAGTTGAGCGTACAGGAGAGCAGGGAAATCTCGAAGCTCGACGAAAAGGGAAGAGAATAACCTACGCCCTTCAGCAGACGATGCAGTACGGCCGCGATACAGTAATAGCTTGCGAAGCTTGCGGCTACTACGACGAAGGCCCAGAACGGGTCGAAGTTTTCGAAGTTCTGCGCGAGCCTTTTGATATCCGCCTGTTTAATCGTGTAGTATAGAACCGAAAGACCGAAGACTACGGCAAGCCAGAAACGCTTACGAGTGACACCGACAACCAACGCTTCCTCTCCTAGTGCATATGACAATCCGAAGTTCGTTGATCGGGCAGCGAGCCCTTGCGAGACTAATAGCAAAATTAGGCGTGGATGGGAAGAATATATGGGTGGGGCGGGAGAACTTTGAGCCCGTATGTGGATTTGCGAACGCCTCCCGGGATCTTCCCGTGCCGGAAATTGCTTCTCAATCGCCGAGGATCGGGTTAGAAAGACTATGGTTTGCATCCTTGGCGGCGGGCTTGGAGGTTTTCTCTATACAGAGCTGAAGGGAAATGGGAAAGTGAGAGAGAAAAGTTGCCGGTGTGTGCGGATTTTGGCGGTCCTGGTGCTGACGGTGTTTTTGTCGACGGTTTTCTTTGTTCCGGCGGAATGCAAATCCTTGCCGGCAGGCAGAACCAGTGTGCCTTCCTCACAGGTCGATGCCGGGGACCGGCCGGGAAACGGCGGGGACGGCCTTGCCGACCTGCTGGGGGGAATCGCCATCCCGAGCGCCACGGCGAATGTTTTCAACGGAATCTATGCGCGCCACGGAAGGGAACTCACCAGCATCCTGAGCGACAATCCCGCCATCGTCTGGGACACGCTGGACATCCTGCTGGATGTCCTCCCGGGATTGCGTGCCGTTCCGGCAAACGGGGGGCGGCTGTTCGTGACCAGGGCGGAATACGATCGCGCAGCAATCCTGCTGCAAAGGTTCATGGCCCTGTCGAGCGACGGACTGGCGGAAGACCTTGGGAAAGCCAGGGCCATGATCGACCGGCGACTG
>JAJFUA010000451.1 GCA_021372635.1 Desulfobacteraceae bacterium
CAGTCGCCGGGCTGCATGCGCCGGAAGCCGCCCCCTCTGCCGGCCATCTCCAGTTCGGGCCAGTCGATGATGTTGCCTTCTTCATCCGCGTACAGGAGTACAGGTCTACTCATTGTTTCCGGTTTCCAGGATATTTCCGAAGCTCAGGAACCGGGTCCGCGCCTCGGTTCTCAAGAGAGAGATCAAGGTATGAAGGAACTGGAACGCGAAAGGGGTCATCCGATGGTGATGAATCATGATCCCGACCGGTTCCTTTTTGTTCAGAAGAAAGGCCAGCTCTTCGAGCAGGGCATCATAGTCCGCGGGGGCGTCCTTCGACTTCCGCGTGTGCAGGTCCAGCTGAATTCGAAGGTTGGCGAGAACTATGGGCGGCTTGAGGTTTCGGGGAAATGTCCCCATGAGGGAGACCCCCTTGAACCCCAGGTCCTGGACGACTCGCAGCGTCGCATTGGAAAGCCTGTTCCAGGGGGGGGTAAACACCTGGACGAAATGTTCCCCGAAAATATCGATCATCTTCTGCCGCCCCTGGAAGATGTCACGCCACTGCTTCTCGAAGGGGCGGTGTTCGCCGAATTCGGATTTCTTTCCCGTCCGCTGCCAGTTCACATGGCGCCATCCGTGCTGGTGCCAGCCCCAGAGCGGTTCGTCGAGCGGGGCGGACTGGAAAAGCTGCGTTTTCCGAACGTCGCTGAGCCAGGCCGGCACGACGGCCATGGCAAGGGGAACGGCGCTTTCACGAAAAATATGGCACATGGTTTCGAACGCTCTCCCGCCAGCCCCGATATCGTCCGCCCGGAAAAAAACGGCAGGCTGATGGCTTCCCGAAACCCGTTTGAGGGTCTGCGCCAGTTTGTCCTGCCAACCCTCGAGAGGCGTCTGCCAGACAGGCGCGCTCTGCCGCGGACGGTAACCTTCCGGCAGTCCCGGAACTTCCGTGCTCGATTCGATGTGGTTTGTTGACACGTGGCGATCCTTCCTCGTTAGAATGGCAAACTTGGCGGAAGCAGCCTCCCATCCTTTTGCTCTCGGAAGAACACGGGAGACGGGTTCTGGGTCAAAGCAGCCGGGACAGGTCGAATTGTTTTTCTAATTGATATAAGATTATAGAAACACAAGGCCTTCGTCAAGCCGCTCCGTCACATGCCCCGGAAAAGACGCGAAACGCTCCGCCATTGACCCTTACGAGAGATGGGCGTACAGTCCCGGCTGCCGGGCAGAGAGCAGCGTCGAAACCCGTCGATGGCCCAAGTGCGGCGCACTGGATTCGGGCATCATTTCGCGGCCGGGCTTTCCGGCAGCAGGAAAAAGAAGGAGGAGTCCCTTGTCCGACGGAACCGAATATGGCCCGGCATCCGGCAAAGCCTACCTGCGCCATCTCAAACGGTACGTGCAGGCGCCGGTCCACGGCTTTGTCGCTGTGACCCCACCGGAGCTTTCGAAAATCTGCATGGAGGAACTGAGCGCCCTCGGCGTCGAAGGGCTGACGATCACCGAAGCCGGAGTGGAGTTCCGGGGAAAGCTCTCCGCCTGTTATCAGGCCAACCTGAAACTGAGAACGGCCGGACGCGTCCTGTGCCGTTTGCCCGTCTTCCGGGCGGGCGCCGCGGAGGAATTGTTCCACAGGGCGGTTTCGATCCCGTGGGAGTTATGGCTGAACCCCTCCATTCCCGTCCAGGTGGAGCCGCACGTGGAGTATTCCAGGATCGAACACGAAGGCGTCGTATCGGAAACCGTCACGGCCGCAATCCGCAGGCGGTACGAACAACTCGGGACCGCGCCCCCCGCCTCGTGGCGTGAGGCCGGCGATCCCCGGAGGCAGCGCATTTTTGTCCGCCTGGACAGGAACCGTTGCGGGATCAGCCTGGACACGACGGGCACGCACCTTCACAAAAGAGGATACCGGACGCGGCACGCCGGCGCTCCCCTGCGGGAAACCCTCGCCGCGGCCCTGCTCCTGAAATGCGGATGGACCGGCGATATCCCGCTGGTGGACGGCATGTGCGGTTCGGGGACTTTTCCCATAGAAGCCGCGCTGCTGGCCCGCAGGCTGCCTCCCGGCCTTGCGAGGCGCTTCCTTTTCCAGGATTGGCCGTCTTTCCAGGATGCCGCGTGGAATCATCTTTGCCGCAAGAGCCGCGAAAGCGCCCTCCCCCGCTGCCCCGCACCCGTCATCGGGGTGGACCTGGACCCGGAAGCCCTGGTTCTTGCCCGCGAAAACGCGGAAAAGGCGGGAACGGCGGCGGACACGGAATGGGAAGAAGCGGATTTTTTCACGTTCCGCCCACAGTCCCGCAAACTCCCACCCGGTCTGCTCGTGCTGAATCCCCCTTACGGAAAGCGCCTGGAGGGAGGCGGCGGAGAGATGTACGAAAGGCTGGGCTCTCACCTGCGCAGCGCTTTTCGCGGATGGCGGGCAGCCGTGATTGCGCCGGACCGGAGCCTGGCCGCCCGCCTCCGCCTGCAACCGGCGCGCTACTGGAACCTTCTGAACGGGGGCATCCCCATCGTCGTGGCCATGGCCCGTCTCTGATCCTTCGACTGCTCCGGCTTCTACCTGCGCGGGGCCATGAATTCCGGACCGACGGGCGTCTTGATCATCTTTGCCAGAATGCTCTCGACTTTTTCAAGGTCCTCGGCGGCGATCGACCAGCCCACAGCGCCCACATTGTCCTCCACCTGCCGGGCCGTCCTGGCTCCGGCAATCGCCGCCGTCACGCCGGGCTGCTGCAAGGCCCACCGCAGGGCGAACTGGGCGGAGGTCCTGCCGTACTTTGCGGCCACCTTCTTCAACGCGTCCACCGCCTTGACGTATTGCCTGAAGCGGTCCGGTTTGAACTTCGGGTCCGCCCGGCGCAGGTCTCCCCGGGGAAACACCTCCGTTCCGGCGAATTTTCCCGTGAGCAGTCCCCTGCAAAGCCCTCCGTAGGTGAGCGTCGCGATGCCGCGTTCAATACAGAAGGGAAGAAGCCCTTTTTCCGCCTCGCGCTCGAACAGGTTGTACGGCGGCTGCAAGCTGTACACGTCACAGACCCGCAGGCAATCCTCGACCTGGTCCCTGTTGAAATTGCTCAGGCCGATGTAACGGATCTTCCCTGCCTCCCGGAGCTTTTCCAGTGCCTTCATGGACTCTTCGAGCGGGGTTTCCGGATCGGGCCAGTGGATCTGGTACAGATCGATTCGATCGACGCCGAGGCGCGACAGGCTGTCGTCCACTTCCCGGGCGATCCTCGCCGGGCTCGCATTGCGCCGGATGTCTTTCCTCTCGTCCCACTCGAGACCGCACTTGGTCGCAACCACAACGTTATCCCGCCCCCCCCATTGCCTGAGCGCCATCCCGACGACCTGCTCGGACCGGCCGAAGCCATATACGGGGGCCGTATCGATGAAGTTGATCCCCAGTTCCAGCGCCCTGAGAATGGCCGCAATCGAATCCCTGTCGTCGCTGCCTCCCCATGCCCATCCTCCCGTCACCCAGGTACCCAGCACGATGCGGGATACCTCCAGATCCGTCCGACCGAATCGAATCTTATCCATTTCGCCGCTGCCTCCTCTTCCCATGCACCCGAATCGCCGCATCCCGCATGCGCGGAAACGAACACGGCGCGCTGCATCTTGCACCGGTTTGCCTTCCCGGCGGCATCTTTCCCGGTTACGACTCTAAAGCCGTTGTCCGGAACATACAAGCCGAAACCATTTGCATCCGGCCGTTAAGCATATGATAATGTCACGGATGGCTGCATTGCCCCCGGCATGAATTTTCACTGAGATTTTCATCATACGGTTTGTATCGCGGGACCTGCCTGCTCGGGTTTCAGGTTGTCTCTACAGACAAGGAGTGCGAGTTGTGAAGTGCCATTGTCCCTCTTGCCAGGTGGCCTTTTCCATACCTGACGAAAAAATCCCGGAAGGAAAGGCTCTAAAAATTCTCTGCCCCAAATGCAAAGCTCCCATCGAGTTGAAAGGGGCGTCCGAGAACGGCGGCGCGGATCGAACCGAAGCGCAGCGCGCCGGCGGGAGGGAGTCTTCAGTGCCTTCTCCGTCACCGATGGAATCGCTCCGGACGGACGAATCTCTGGTCGACATGGTGGAAGAGGGGGTCAAAACCGCCCTCCTCTGCACGTCCGATTCCCTGCGGGCGGTTGCCCTGGAACAGGTGCTCGGCGAACTCGACTATTACGTCGTCCGGGCCCCGAAGGCATCCACGGCCATCGGCAAACTGCGTCTCAACCGTTACGACATAGTGATCCTGGATGACAGTTTCGAAGGGGGAGACGCATCGGAAAACCTCCTGCTCCAGCACATTCAGCTGCTGCCGATGCATGTGAGGCGGCAGTTCTTCATGTGCCTGCTGAGCCAGCAACTGCCGTCGTACGAACGGACGCTCGCCTTCCGGCTCGGCGTGGACATGATCCTGAACATGCGAGACATGGGCAAGTTCAAGCTGATACTGGTCAATTCGATCAAGGACCACAAAGCCTTCTACCGGGTTTTCCGCGATGAGTTGAGCAAGAAGGGGTAGGCCTGTCCGGGGAGTATCCCGCCATGATCTTCAGGCGATTTCGACAGAAAAACAGCACGAGGCACGTACGATTGCGCGTGGAGAGCTGCGTCAGCACGATCCTTTCCCTCAACGAGCACCTGGGGGATGGAAAGATCAAGCCGGAGATCATCCAGCAATTCGAACGCCTGCAGGAATCCCTCAAGTTCGTGACGGACGAGAGCGTGGACGAGAGGGACATTACGCGCATCGAGGATGCGACCAACCAACTGCTGTCGGAGATCCGGACGAGCTGTGAAGAGGACAGCCTCCACCTGCCTCTTCACGACGGCCGAACCCATTGACCGCCGACGCATGCTCCCGGCTTCATGGTTGAATTCCCGCCGCCCGGAACGCCGCGGCGCGGCATTGTCCGGATATAATACGAGATACCGCAGGAAGGGGGGGAAATGGACGTTTTCAAGTTTTCGCAGAAGGGCGACCAGGGCGAGACCAGCCTGCTGACGGGCGAGCGTGTGTCCAAGGCCGGCCTGCGCCCCGAGACCTACGGCACCCTCGACGAGGCGAGTTCGGCGCTCGGCCTGGCCAGAGCGCTCACACGAAACGAACGGATCGTGGAGATGATCGTCGCGGTCCAGGAAGACCTTCTCGCACTGGGAGCACAGCTTTCCTGCGATCGCTCGCGGGCCGCCGGCCGCTCCATCGGCGAGGAGCGAACGCAGAGGCTGGAGCGGTGGATCGAATCGCTTCAGCAGGAAGTCCCCCTGCCCCGCCGCTTCATCCTTCCCGGCGTGAACGCTCCCGGCGCGGCGATCGACCTTGCCCGAACCATCGTGCGCCGGGCGGAGCGCCGGGCGGTCGGCCTGAAGGAGGCGGGAGAGCTGGACTGCCCCGAGGTGCATGCCTATCTGAACCGGCTCGCGGATTTTCTCTTCACCCTGGCCCGATACGCGGAGCAACGGGGCTGATGCATTCCCCCGGGCAGATTCTTTGCCAGTTTGATATTGTCATTCATTGTTAGAATAACCTATAATGAAATGTTGTGGGTCCTCTATCCATCCCACAGCGTTGCATGTGGCCAAAGAGCGGACCGCCCGGCTTTCCGGGGGAAAGCTCGGTCGAAACGGGCTGATCCCAGTTCGTTTCGGGAAGGTGCATCGTTTTTTCGGGGTTGCCCGTATTACACCCAACCGATGAAGGAGGAGCCGGAATGGCTCGTGTAACGGTCGAAGATTGTTTGAAGAACGTGGACAGCCGATTTTCCCTGGTGCATCTCGCGGTGCGCCGCGTGCTGCAGCTCCGCAGCGGAGCGCCTTTGCAGATCGCAAATCCCAAGAACAAGGAAGTCGTGCTCGCTCTGCGCGAAATCGCTTCGGGAAAGGTTTCCCCGGATAATATCCGCCAGTTGGAAGAGACGAAAGTGCTGGCGCCTCCGCCGCCTCCCCAGGAAAAGGAGGAAGTGACCCGGCGGGAAGTCAAGGAGATCCTGGAAGCGGCCACCCAGTACGATGTCTCCCAGGAATTCGAGGAACTGGAACAACTGCCGGAACAGGAACAGGAACAGGGACAGGATCTTGAGTGATTCCGAGCGACGCAGCGGTCCATGCGAG
This sequence comes from Desulfobacteraceae bacterium, assembly GCA_021372635.1. Classification (GTDB taxonomy): domain Bacteria; phylum Desulfobacterota; class Syntrophobacteria; order Syntrophobacterales; family Syntrophobacteraceae; genus JAJFUA01. Next base: position 6,109 of record JAJFUA010000451.1, read on the forward strand.
GCTTTCAAAGCCTGCTCCGGACTACTTGAGGAATACCCCGGTCCCCATGGGATCCGGGATTTTCGTTTCGGTCTCCTGCGTTTTGAACCGATAAGGACGTTTGCATGTCAAGAAAGAGTTTGCTGGGCTGCCTGGAAAAACGCGACCTGTTGAATCGGGCCGCCGTCGCGGTGGAAACCCTGATCTCCGAGGGGAAGGAGTTTGAGGAAGCCGGACAGTTGAGCGATGCCATCGATTTTTATGAAAAGGCCCGGGACCATGAATCCCTGACCCGCATCCTCGAAATCGCCCGGGAGGAGGCGGATGTTTTTCTGCTCGGCCGCATCGGCCGCATACTGAACGCCCCCCTGCAGGCGGACGAGTGGCTGGCCGTGGCGGAACGGGCCGAGAAGCTCGGGAAGCAGGCGTTCGCCGCAGAAGCCTACAGGCGCGGAGGCAGGGAAGCCCCGACGCCCCCCGAGGGGGATGCAGCTTGAGAGGAACTTCGTCCCCGGCCCGAAGGTTATATGCTTCGCACCGAAGCGGACTGTTTTCCCCGGCGTTTTTTGGGGGGGGTGGATCCGGCGGGCGCTGAATACCGGCGGATCTTCGCCGCGGGACGATGATCCGGATGCGATTCGAAAGACCGAAACGGGGCGCGGCGCCCGAATCTTGACAAGGGCCGGGTGCGTGTTTACGAATTTTCTGTCCCACCGGTTTTCCAGTAATGCGTGAGAAATGAATACAACGGAGGAACTCAGTTCAATGGCTAAACGGGATTACTACGAGGTCTTGGGCGTCTCTCGCCAGGCGGAAGAAGAAGAAATCAAGAAGGCCTACCGCAAACTGGCCCTCAAGTTTCACCCGGACCGCAATCCGGGAAACAAAGAGGCTGAAGAAAGCTTCAAGGAGGCTGCCGAAGCCTACGAGGTACTCCACGATCCCCAGAAGAAGCGCGTCTACGACGCTTACGGCCACGAAGGCCTTCAAGGTTCGGGATACAGGGGGTTCAGCGGATTCGAGGATATATTCAGCTCGTTCGGAGACGTTTTCCAGGACTTTTTCAACTTCGGCTTCGGGGGTGGAGGCCGTACCCGCACCGCAGCCCATCCCGGCGAGGACCTCCTTTACAGCATGTCCCTGACCTTCGAAGAGGCCGTATTCGGCGTCGAAAAGGAAATAGAGATCGAAACACTGCTTCCGTGCGGCAATTGCTCCGGAAGCGGCGCGGAACCCGGGACGAGGGAGACGGTCTGCCCGGCCTGCCAGGGACGGGGCCAGGTCGTCCAGAGTCAGGGGTTTTTCCGCATCAGCAGCAGTTGCGCCCGCTGCCAGGGAACCGGCAAGGTCCTCGTATCCCCGTGCAAAGCCTGCAACGGCCAGGGACGCGTGCGTCGCAAGAAGAAGGTACAGGTCAAGGTGCCCGCGGGCGTGGACGCCGGGACCCGGTTGCGCCTGCGCGGCGAGGGCGAAGGCGGCTACCGGGGGGGAATGCCCGGAGATCTCTACGTCAAGCTCGACGTGGAACAGCACGATTTCTTCGAACGCGACGGCGACAATCTTTACGGTAAAGTTTCCATTTCCTTCGTACAAGCCATTTTAGGAGATACCATCGAGGTCCCGACTCTGTCGGGGGTCAAAAACCTGAAGATCGAACCCGGTACGCAGCCCGGTTCGGTGACCCGCTTCTCCGGCGAAGGGGTTCCCAGTCTGAAAGGCTACGGCCGCGGTGACCTGTTCGTGGAAGTCGAAGTCAAAATCCCTGCACGGCTCACGTCCCGCCAGGAAGAGCTGCTGAGGGAGTTCTCCGAAATCGATAAGGAGAAGAGCGAGAGCAAGTTCCGGAAATGGCCCTGGAACCGCCGCAAGGAGAGGGAGAAGGAAGCGGCGCGCAGCGCTCGTCCCTGAAATATGGAGACGAAGGGAACGGCAGGAGCGATACGATGATGCGCCAGGCGACTTCCGGCCAGTTCGAAGATTTCAGGGCATCGGCTCTGTACTGCCCTCGTTGCAGGAGAGCCATGCCCGTGCGGAGCAGGCTCCTGCTGGTCCTGCCCGACGGAGAATTGCACGAGTACCTGTGCCAGGCATGTGCGACCTCCCTCGGGACCAAGACCGTCCGGCAGAAAGCCCAGCCCCGTATTTATGTGCCTTGAGGCATTCCGAAGCACCACAATTCCCTGTCGAAAACAAATGTTGGAAGGATGAGGAGTTATGATCGAAGCGGAAGGGCTGACGAAGTTTTATGGTTCTTTGCCCGCCATCAGGGATGTGACCTTCCAGGTAGGAAAAGGGGAGGTCGTAGGATTTCTGGGTCCGAACGGAGCGGGGAAGTCCACCACCATCCGGATCCTGACGTGTTACATGCCGCCCACCATCGGGGCGGCCAGGATCGACGGGATCGACTGTTTCGAGCGCTCCCTCGAGGTGCGCCGCAAGATCGGATACCTGCCTGAAAACGTGCCCTTGTACACGGACATGCCCGTGCGCCGTTTCCTGCGGTTCGCGGCCGGGGCGAAGGGTGTCGAGGCCAAAAAGACGCACGGCGAGGTCGAACGCGTGATCGGGGTCTGCGGCCTGGAAAACGTCGCGCACCGGATCATCGGACATCTTTCCAAGGGATACCGGCAAAGGGTCGGACTGGCACAGGCCCTTTTGAACAACCCCCCCGTGATCGTTCTGGATGAACCCACCATCGGGCTGGACCCGACGCAGATCGTGGAAATCCGAAAGCTGATCCAGGAACTCCGCGGGGAACACACGATCCTGCTGAGCAGCCACATCCTCCCCGAAGTCGCGCAAATCTGCCAGCGGGTCCTGATCATCAACAAGGGCCAGATCATCGCCACGGACAGTCCTTCGAACCTCACCAGCCAGCTGCAGAAATCCTCCCGGATTCTCCTGGAGGTCGCCGACCGGGGCCCGGAACTCGCCGAGGCCGTCGAAGGCATGCAGGGCGTCCAGAAGGTCGCCCGGCGGGATGGCGACCGGAACCGGCTCGTGGTGGAAACCGACCGGTCGAGGGACCTGCGCCCGGACATCGCCCGCCTGGCCATCGGCCGGGGGCTGGACCTGCTGGAGATGCGGCATGTGGATTTGAGCCTGGAACAGATTTTCATGCAACTGGTGACTGAAGAAGCGCCTCAGGAGGAGACCGCGTCATGAAAGGCTTTTCATCGGTCTATCGCAAGGAGCTGTACAGCCTTTTCGCGGCTCCCGTGTTTTATGCCGTGGCCTTCACCTTCCTGGTGATCTCCGGCTATTTTTTCTACAGCTCCGTCGCTTTCTACAACATGGCCAGTTTCCAGGCGGCCCAAAACCCGATGCTGGCCAGGCAGCTGAACATGATGGACATGGTGATGCGCCCGTTTTTCCTGGATCTGAGCATCGTGCTTCTCCTGATCTCGCCGATTCTCACGATGCGCCTGTACGCGGAAGAGCGCAAAACCGGAACCATGGAACTGCTTTTCACCTATCCGATCGCCGATCACACGGCCGTTCTCGCAAAATTCGCGGCCGTGTTCAGCGCCTTCGCCGTCATCATGATCGCGACGCTGCCCGGCGTCTTCCTCCTGGGAACCATCGTATCCCCCGCCTGGAAGGCGATCGCCTGCGGGTACCTGGGCATTCTCCTGCTCGGGGGCGCTTTCATGGCGCTGGGGATCTTCACCTCCTCGGTGACGCAGAACCAGATCATCGCGGCCGTGCTGTCCTTCGGAGCGCTGCTCATGTTCTGGATCATCGGATGGATGAAAAGCCTGATGGGGCCGCCCATGGGTGACGTCGTCGAATACCTGTCCGTCACCAGGCACATCGAAAGCTTCGCCAAAGGGGTGCTCGACGTGCGCGACGTCGTCTACTACCTCCTCTTCATCTCGTTTTTTCTGTTCCTGACATTGAGGCAGATCGGCTCGCATCGCTGGAGGGGCTGAGCCCGGGCCGCGGTCGGCCGTTTTCACGGCATTGTTTTTAGATCATCCCTGTAGAGAGACGGAGGCTGAACATCATGCCAGGTCAAAGCAAGCGAAGACGCGTTTGGACATATGGCTCCAATACGCTCATTTCGTCACTCTTCTTCTTGGGCATCCTGGTTTTTATCGCCTTGATCGCGGAACGTCACCCCTGGCGGGTCGATTTGAGCGAAGCGGGAAGCTTCTCCCTGTCGAAGGAGACCATCAACGTCCTGAAGACCATCGACAAGCCCATCACCATCAAGGCGTTCTTCTCGACCGCGGCCGGGGACCAGGCCACAGCCAGGGACGCCCTGGAAACCTACCGGTACTACGCCGGAAACATCTCCTATGAGTTCATCGACCCGGACCGCCGGCCCGAAGAGGCGCGGCGCTACGACGTCAAGACATACGGCACGCTGGTCATCGAAGGCTACGGAAAGAAGCAGTCCGTCCAGACCGCCGACGAGGAGAGCATCACCAATGCGCTCTTCAAGCTGAGCCGGAACGAACAGAAAAAGGTCTATTTTCTGACCGGCCACGGGGAGCATTCCGCGGCTTCCGCCGGCAAGGACGGCTACTCCATGGCGAAAGGCGGCCTGGAGAAGCAGAATTATTCCATTGCGGACCTGAACCTGATGCAGCAGGCCAGGGTTCCCCCCGACGCGGCCCTCGTCATCCTCGCCGGTCCCAACAAGCCGCTGTTCCCCGAGGAACTGTCCGCCTTGAAGTCCTACCTGGAAGGCGGCGGCAGGCTTATCGCCCTCATCGACCCGTACAAGGACGGAGGCATGAGGGACTTCCTCAAAGCCTACGGCGTGCAACTGAGCGATGATATTGTCATTGACAAGGTAAGCAAGGTTTTCGGGGGCAACTACCTGATGCCCATGGTGCTGGAATACGGAGCGCACAGGATTACGGAAAACCTCGCCGGCATTGCGACCATATATCCCGAGGCCCGCTCCGTGCAGCCACTGAAGCCGCAGCCCAGGGGCGTCAAGGTCACCACCCTCGCGTCCACCTCCCCCATTCCCAACTCCTGGGCTGAGACGAACCTGGGCTTGCTGGACCAGAACCAGACCGCCTCCTACGACGAAAAGGAGGACACCCCCGGCCCCATACCGCTCCTGGTGATCAGTGAAATCGACGCCCGTGGAAATGGCGGGGAGGCTTCCGGCGCGGAACCGGCCAAGGAACCGGAAAAGTCCTCTGCCCAGCCGAAAAAGGGCTACCTCGTGGTGGCGGGTTGTTCGAGCTTCGCCGGCAATTCCTACTACGGTGTTTCCGGAAACGGCGATATGTTCTCGAACATGACGAACTATCTTACCGAGGAGGAAAGCCTCATCAAGGTAGAGCATCCCGAGAAGAGCGGACAGCCCCTTCTTCTTTCGAGCGCCCAGGGACACATGGTCCTGTGGACGGTGCTGGTGATGGTGCCCCTCCTGGTGCTGTTGAGCGGACTGACCGTCTATCGCGTGCGGAGGACCCAGCGATGAAATGGCGCCACTCCATCGTCTACCTGGTTGTATTGCTTCTTGTCGGAGGCTATTTCTACTACTTCGAGGTGGTCGGCAGGGAGCGGAAAGAGGCGGCCGAAAAGGAGGCGAAAAAGATCTTCCACGTCCAGTCGGCCGACATACAGTCCATCCGGATCGACAGCAGGGAGAAGAAATCCGTCCAGTTGAAGAAGGAAGCCCAATGGCAGATCGTCGAGCCCGTCCGGGCCGACGTCGACCAGGCCCCTCTCCAGGACCTGCTCAGCGCCGTTTCCGGCCTGGAAGCCACCCGGGAAGTAGCCTCGTCCGCCGAGGATCTGAAACCCTACGGCCTGCAGGAACCGGCATTCAAAGTCCGGTTCGAGGTTTCGGGCCAGTCCATGGAACTGCGCGCGGGAGACAAGAACCCCGCGGGAGACGGGCGATATGTGCAGATCGCCGGCAAACCGGCCGTTTTTCTGATCCCGGAAGGACAATGGACTCTTCTCGCCAAGGGCCTGGACGAGCTTCGCAGGAAAGACCTGTTCACCTTCAAAACCGATGAAGTGACCGGGCTCGGGATCGCCTGGCAAAACGGCGGCACACTGAACGTCGAAAAGCAGCCGGAAGGCTCCGGCTGGAAATCTCCCGAGAATCCCGACGTCAGGATCAAGCCCGGGAAGGTCAACAACGTCCTGGACCAGGTGCATTTCCTGCGCGCGCAGAGCTTCATCGAAGACGCTCCCGGGGATCTTCCGCAACTCGGCCTGGCGCCACCCCTGGCGACCATGACCATACGGCTGAAGGACGGCACGTCGGCGGAACTCCGCCTCGGCCGAACCGATAAGGACGCGCAGCAGCTTACGGCTCTCAGCTCCCAGCTTCCCGCCGCCGTCCAGGTGGATTCCAGGGTGCTGCAGGGCCTTCCGGAAAACATCCAGGCGCTGGAAGACCGATCGCTCCTGAGCCTCAACAGGGATGAGATCAAGAAGGTCAGGTGGCAGTTCGGGGAAGCCTCGGGGGAAGTCGTTCAGAAATCCTCCGACAACTGGGACGTGAAACGGGGAGACGGGGAACCGCAACCGCTGAAGGAATCCTGGCGCGTCAAATCGCTTCTCTGGGACCTCAACGACTTCGAATACCTGACCAGGCCGAATCCCTCGCCGCCGCCTCCGGAAAAGCCTTTCGCGCGGCTCGAACTGTGGACGGACGACAAGCTGGTGGCATCCTTCGCCTGGGACCAGCCCCAGGCCGGGGATATGAAACCCCAGTCCCTGTGGATGATGCATTCTATCGGCCCGGAAGCCGTCCAGGTCGACGAGAAGGTGATCGATACGCTCCACAAGGACATCGGGCAGCTTCTGCATTCCGAAGCCCCCAGGCAGCAGTGACAAAAGCCTGAACGTTTTCCCGGCGCGCCTGCCCGCTCAGAGCGCGCCGGGAGCTTTTCCCCAAGGCGCGCCCCAACCGCAATTCTGTCGCGTTACCGATTCCCATTCACCCCGTCGTGGGGGAACATTGCTGTTGGTTTAAGGACAATGCCGTTGCGTTAAGCAATACCTTCCCCACTGAGTAATAAACTCAATTCCCCCCTTGAGGGAGGAATTGAGTTTGTCATCCGCCCTTAACTCAGCAGCATAGTGGACGCCGTCGCCACGAACACCAGGGCGACAAACAGGGCAAGGGCAAGAAGATGCGCGGCGGGAATTCCGGGCAGCGTGACGGGAAGATTGTCGCGGTAGCCCCTCGAAGCGAGGGCAAGGGCAAATTCTTCGGCCCGCAGCAGCGAGCGCCGAAACAGGGGCAGGGCAAAATATTTCGCCCTCAGGACCGGGTTCTTCCTCCTGCTCCCCAGGCGTGCGCGGCCTGCCGTGCGGACCTCGTCCGCCTCGTCCAGCACCAGCGGCAGAAAGCGCATCGTGAGCGTCGCCATGAGGGCGATCCGACGCGCGGGAAGAAACGGAAACGGCTTGAGCAGCCACAGGATGGCGTCCTGCAGTTCCCGGGGGCGGGTCACGGCGGTGAAGAACGCCGCAAAGCACAAGATGAGGCCCAGCCGCCAGCAGGACAGGGCTCCGACTTTCAGTTCCGCCGCTCCCGTGGGGAGCCAGGGCAGGGACTCCAGGCGCTGGCTTCCCGGCGACCAGGCCTGCAGCACGAAAATTACGACCAGGAAAAACCACCATACCCTGAGTTCCGCCAGGAGAGTCTTCCAGGGGAGGCGGGCGGCCGGTGCGGCACACGCGAGCAGGACCGAGAACAGGGCAAGAGACCTGACGTTCATCTGCAGGAGTGCAAAACCCGAAAGGGCCATGGCCGCGAACTTGCACCGGGCGTCCCAGCGATGGATCGCCGAACTGCCGGGCAGATAGTGGAAGACTAGTCTTCCAGCCACGAGGAAAAGCCCTCCTCCGCCACGGCACACCGCGGCGGCCTGACGTCGAACGAAGCCAGCACGGGGACGATTTCCCGCGGGGCACCCATCGCCTTCAACTCGCCTTTGTGGATGACGGCGATGCGGTCCACGTGGGCGACCACTTTCTCGATGTCGTGGGTCGTCACGAGGATGGTGCGGCCCTTTTCATGCAGTTTCAGGATTTCGCGCAGCACCTGCCGTACGCCCGGATAGTCCAGGTTTGCAAAAGGTTCGTCAAAGACCACGACCCGCGGCTGCATCGCCAGCACTCCCGCCACGGCCACGCGCCGCTTTTCTCCGCCTGAAAGCAGGTGGCAGGATTTTTCCGCCAGGTGCGCGATCCCTGTCATTTCGAGGGCCGACTCCACCCGCTGCTCCACCTCTGCGGGGGAGAGTCCCAGGTTTTCCGGTCCGAACGCCACGTCTTCTCTCACCGTTTCCCCGACGATCTGGCTGTCGGCGTCCTGGAAGACCATTCCCACCCGCTGCAGCACCTCTTCCGGAAAGCGGACGACATCCAGGCCGTCCACACTGACGCTTCCCGCGAATGGCTTGAGCAGTCCGTTGATATGCCGTATCAGCGTCGTTTTCCCGCTTCCGTTGGGTCCGCAGATCAGCAGGAACTCGCCTTCCCGAACATGCATCGACACGCCGCGCAGCGCCGCGGTGCCGTCCGGATACCGGTATTCCAGGTCCCTGACGTCGATCATGACGCGGATACCCCGACGCGGCGCCGCATGACCGGCCGGATCGCCCGTGCCAGCACCACCGCGGCCGCCGCCTTGAGGACGTCGCCGATGAGGAAGGGGACCATGCCCGCAAGGAGCGCCTTTTCCCAGGTCATGCCGGTGACCAGCTTCAGCCAGGGCACCCCGAAGAGGTAAGCGGCAATCGTCCCGGCGACGACGGCCGGGATATCCCCGGCACTCCCTCGCGGGAAACGCTCGCAGATCCATCCGGACAACCAGGCGGCCGCGGCGAAGCCTACGAGATACCCGCCGGTGGGCCCCGCGAAGTGGGCGATCCCTCCCCTGCCCCCGGAAAAAACGGGCATCCCCACGGCTCCCACGAGAAGATAGATCCCCATCGAGGCCAGGCCCCACCGGCTGCCCAGGAGCAACCCCGCCAGGAGCACGAAGAGATTCTGGAGAACCAGCGGAACGGGGCCCCAGAACGGAATGCACGTATAGGCCCCCACGGCGATGAGAGAGGCCATGAGAGAGGCGTAAACCATCTGCTGCAGATCTCGAACGGGCATGATCGCCCCCTTTTCCGGACAGTTGCGGATTCGAGCGGTACGGGACCGCATCGTCAACCATTCTTCCTGGCGCAGGTTAACGAATACCCGCATGACTGTCAAGGGGGAATGTCCGCCTTGAAAGGCAGGCTCCTGCAGGCGCCGCCCTCTTTCTGCATCCGCCGGGATTCCGTTTCCCGTGCAATGGAAAACGATTCTGTGGTAACCTTCGCTGTAGGCGATCGAGGGGCCGGTTTGCAGCTCCTTTCCACCCGGTTTCCAGCCGCCGGCCGCCGCGGGCGCGCCGGGGAAAGGCAAACGAAAGAAGGAGGACACATGAAGCGCAGGGCAACTTACCGTCTGGTGGCGACACGCCGGGAAATCTTCCATGTGAACGACGGGTTCGACCACGTCCTGATGCTGGTCGAGATGGATGGAGAACCCATTGAATACCAGGTGGGCGTCGCCGGAAAGTTCGTATCCCGCCGCAGCGTCACGTTCCACGACCGCACACGGGGAACGGGCGACATGAGTGGGTATTCCGTGACCACTTTCCAGGAGGGCGCGATCCATTCACGCTATGAAGGGCGCAGGGATTCCTCCACCGGCGTGACGTCGGGTACGTGGCACGTTTACCAGTCATTCGGGAAACTCGCGGGCATGAAAGCGACCGGGACATTCACGGTCAATCGCGTGGAAGGCACGGGAGAATACATCCTGCACATCGACGGGGACTACGAACTCTAGCTCGAAACAGGCCGGGCCGGTCCTCCATGAAGGGGACCGGCCCGGCTTTTCATATCTCCCGCCCTTCCGGGCGCTCGGGACGCCTGCCGCTACTTGGCGCCCGCTTTCGATCCGTGTATGTTCAGATCATAGCTCACGATCACGCTCTTCGCCTTGGTAAGCTTCAGAAGGTCCTTGGCGGAAACGACGCTCAGAACCAGTTGTTTCTTACCTTCATTGCTGAGATCGGCCACACGCAGGCAGGTAACCATCCCGGAGATCTCCCGGGTCTTCCAGTTTTCCACCATTCCCATGTTGTCCCAGGAGAGCGAAAGCACCTCGCCCTTGTCGAAATACTTCATCGTATCGGGGAGGAAGCGTGTGGCATTGTCCACGTTTCTCGTCACCACGATCTCCTGGATGCCGTCGCCGTTGAGGTCCGTCACTTCCATCGAACTCGGCATGAAGTAGACGTCTACGTCGTTGTAGCGCCTGTCCGTCACCTTGCCTTCAAACTGGTTGGTGGTCGTGGCGAACAGCTTGTCGCTCTTCCAGATCGTGTCGCCGCCCGCATTGATGACGGCCAGGCGGTTTTGCGAGTCGATCACCGCGTATTCGTCGGCATGATCGTTGTTGATGTCCACCGCGGCAAAGTTGAAGACATTACACTTCGAGGGAACGTTTACAGGGGTCGAAGTGGTGATATTGCCTCCCACCATCTGCATCTCCGTGATTCCCGGCAGAAACGGCTCCTCGCTCGCCTCCCCCTTCTTCTGCCCTATCAGCACTTTTCCACGCTTCGGCAGAGTCACTCCGTTCAGATAGTAGGGCACCGCCGACCCAACCTGCTGGAGCTTCCCGTTGATTATCTCGAGGGCAAACGACGCGAGCCCTTCGGTAAAACCCCTCGTCCCCTTGATCGTCTCCGTCGTCGCCCCGCCGATCGCGTTGAATTTCTTCAGATTGGTCACAAAAATCCGGCTCTTCTTGTCACGGTTCACATCGACCACGGAAACCCAGAGGAAATGATCCGTCTTGCTGCCGTTGAAGTTGCCCAACACCTTCAGGCCATTGTGTTCCTTCCGGTAGACCATCACCTTGTCGGCCGTGCAGATCACCACCTCGTTCTTGCCGTCCCCGTCCACATCGCCGATGTCCATCCCCATCACGGAGCCTTCCATCTCCTGGCTGCGCCACACTCCCGTCTGACGAAGCGACGCCTCGTTGGTCAGCTCCACGAAGTTCGGGTTGAGATAGGATATGTTGTCCTTATTCTGCAGCATCCCGGCCACCAGGAACTCCGGGTTTCGCGTGGAATCGGATTCGGCATCGGCCGTCTTTCCTCCCGCATCCGTTCGCTTGAATACCTTCTGGTTGATCTCCTGCGCAAACCGGTTGACCTGCGGGATCACCTCGTCCATCGATTTGGTCTGCGTATAGAGGGCGACCGGTTCGCCGTTTCCCGAAACCGGAACCATCTTGGCATCGATGCTGACCGACTGTCCAAGAGCCGTCAGGCTGCCAAAAAGCACGTAATCGGCCTTGAGGATCTTTGCGATCCTTTTCGCATCCTCGGGAGAGACGTCCCCCTTGCTGCCCTTCATCGCCTGGCTGACGCTGTTTCGGTCGACCACCTGCACCTTGTCCTGCGCTGCAAGCCGAGAGGAGAGCATATCGCGGATGCCGTCCTGCAGGTACGCGAGATCCGGGGGCGCGTGCATGCCGAAGGGGAGCACCGCCACAGATACCGGCGCCTGCGGCTTTTCCGCCGCCCAGCCCCAGGAGGCGCTCATAACAGTCATTATAATAAAGATACATCTTTTCACCATTGCCCGACCACTCATGGGTATTCTCCTCTTGGTCATTCTCACTTGCTTTCCAGCATTCAGCACAACCGCTCTCAGCTAGGTTCGCCAAACCATACACCATCCCCCGTCGCTTTGGGAATCACAAAATTTCCGCTCCCGGTTCCTCTTAGCGCCGTTTCCGCGGGCATTCTTATTTTTTCAATTCGTTCATTTCATCTTGACATGATCCTGGAACATGCTGTAAAAAGTTGCCTAATCGGTAAAGGGGCATAACTTTAACCTTTCAGACCGGAAGGAGGTGGGAGCACCAGCGTTGCGATGTTTGGGGCAAAATGTGTTGTGTATTTAAGGGGAAGAGTATTGAATAGCGTTAGCTTTCGAGGAGGAAAGTAATGAAAAAACAGTTGGTTGTAGCAGTGGCTCTCTTGCTTGCACTGGCTATCGCCGCGCCTGTTTCCGCAGCCGTGGAATTCAAGTACGGCGGCGTTATGCGCGTGCGTTTCCTGTCTCAGTACGACCTTAACATTGAGGGTGGCGCCAACGAACACAGCAACTACGTTGATCAGCGTACCCGCTTTTTCTTCACCTTCCTTGCAAGCGAAAACCTGAAACTGGTTTCCGGCTTCGAGTTCGGTAACATTACCTGGGGCAAAGGCAAAGGCACCAAGATCGTTGATTCTACTGGCGCTACCAGTGGTTATCTGCCCAGCTCCGGCCGTATCGGTGCGGATGGCGTCGATTTCAAGCTGAAGAGGATGTACCTCGATTTCAACATCCCCTGCACGCCCACCAAGGCCATGATCGGTATCCAGGGCATCGCGATGCTGGATTCCTGGTTGCTGGATGACGACTACTCCGCGGCCGTGTTCGTTACGAAGCTCGACCCTGTTACCATTACCTTCGGTTACATCGCGGGCAACGTGGAAAGCGGCACCAAGTACAACAATCGCGTGGACGATCTCGTTCTGGCCGTTGACTACAAGGGTGGCCCCATCTCGGCATCCTTCAACGCTCTGGGCCAGTATGGACGCCATACGCCTCTGGCGGCGGTGCCCTGGACTCTGACGAACCCCTACGATGCGACCTTCGATTACACCATTCCGATGGTGAAGGATATCCCGTTCGTCGGCGGTACTCCGGTTTCCTTCTTCAGCAACAACATGATAGACCTCGTAGCCAATCCTGACGCGGCTACATATTACGACATTTACAATATCCGCTCCAACAACCTCATCAACCTTGGCGCCAACTTTACGTACAAAGTCGAATGGATGAACGCGTACGTACAGGGCATCAAGAACCTTGGTAATTTCAAGTATGATCGTTACACGCCAGCTGGCGATAAGGTCACGACCAAGGCCGACTACAAAGGCTGGATGATCGATGCGGGCGCCAACTTCTTCTACGGCCCGTATACCTTCAACATCACCGGCTTCTACACCAGCGGTCCGGACCATATCGACAACAACGGCAATGCGAGCGTGGAGAACATCGACTGGTTTACCTACGGTGCATCCACCTCCAAGTACTTCTCCGAAATCGTCGGTGGCGGCGTGCTCGACAACATGGGTCCCCAGGATGTTTCGAACTCCGATCACCATTGGAGAGGTTATCCTTACCCGACCAACCTGTGGACGATATCCGTGGGCGCAGCCTGGCAGGTTCTTGAGCAGACCAAGCTGTCCGCTTCCTACTGGTATTTCCATACGGCCTCTTCGGTTGCTTCTGGCGAGTATAACGCCGACGGGACCTCCAAGCTGTCTTCCGACATCGGTCACGAACTTAACTTCTACGTGACCCAGGGCATCGTCGATGGGCTTACCCTCGACTTGGTAGCAGCTTACCTGTTTGCCGGCGACGCTTACAAGATCGTACCCGCCGGTCAGCCGAGAGAAGATGTATACGAACTCGGTGCACGCCTCCAGTGGGCATTCTAGTTCGCGCATCTGATTGACTTGTAATACTGCCCGGGCGGGGTTTCCCGCCCGGGTTTTTTTATCGCTTTCCCCTGAAACCTCAAATCTCCCCGCGACGCCCCTTTTGCCTCTCTTCAGGCATCCTCAACCCGTCACCTCCCGTTGCAGAGCTTTTCACTCACGATCTCCGACGCCAGGGAATACGGATCGGTCCGCCTTTCCACGACTTCGTCCAGCAGGGCATCCAAAGGCTTGCCACGATCCTCCATCCTGTTCAGGATCGCCTTCACCGCCTCCTCTCTCAGGGCCTCCATCAACTGCCTCTTCGCCCTTTGGCGCGCCATTTCGTTCCACTCTTCACGCCCGCTCCGCAGCAGAAAGTCCCTGTGCCCGCAGATCGCCGAGTAGAGTTCCTCCATACCCATGCCTCTATGAGCGTCCGTCTTTACGATGACCGGGTTCCATCCGTCACCGTTCCCGCCGATCTTTCTCATGTCCACAAGCCCGCGCAGTTGGGACGCCGTCTTCTCCGCCCCTTCCCGGTCCGCCTTGTTGACGACCAGGATATTGCCGATCTCCAGAATACCCGATTTGAGAGCCTGCACATCGTCCCCCAAACCCGGAACGGTCACCAGCACCGTCGTGTGGGCGCTGTTGACGATCTCTACTTCATCCTGCCCCACACCGACCGTCTCCACCAGGATGACATCCTTGCCCATGGCGTCCAGCACACTGATCATGTCGTTCGTCGAACGCGTAAGCCCTCCGAACTGCCCCCTCGTCGCAAGACTCCGGATGAATACGCCGTCATCCGGGAAATGCCTCTGCATGCGGATACGATCCCCCAGAATCGCTCCTCCGGTAAACGGGCTCGTGGGATCGATCGCCAGGATCCCCACCGTCAGCCCATCCTTCCTGAACCTGACCGTCAGGCCATCGACCAGCGTACTCTTTCCGACCCCCGGCGAACCGGTAATGCCGACCACGTGGGCTTTTCCCGTGTATGGATAGAGTTCTCGCAACGCATCGTGAGCAGACGGGATTCGATCGTCTATGTCCCGCAGCAGGCGAGCCGCGGCACGTATGTTTCCGGACCTTATCCGGCGAACAATTTCCATTCCCAACTCTCCAATCGGTATCTATGTCTTGTCGCTATCATAGGGACACCCGGCATAGGCAACAAACCGTGGTTTACAGTACAGCAAGAGAACCGCCGCCACGTATCCCCCGGCATACTCGGGCTCGTCACGCGCACATCCCGCCCCTCGGCGCGATGTTTTCCCTCACCCATTCCGCAATGTCCTGCAGCCTGGCGCCCGGTTCGAAGATTTCCCGCACTCCCATGCTCTTCAGCTTTTCGACGTCCTTGAGCGGGAAAATTCCTCCACCGACCACCGAGATGTCCTCGGCATCCTTTTCCTTCAACAATTCCATCACCCTTGAGAACGCATAATTGTGCGCTCCCGAAAGAATGCTCAGGCCGATCAGGTCCACGTCCTCCTGGACCGCCGCGGCCACGATATTCTCAGGCGTCTGGTGGCATCCAGTGTAGATTACCTCGAAGCCCGCATCCCGAAGCGCACGCGCGATGATTCGCGCGCCCCTGTCGTGCCCGTCCAGCCCCGGCTTTGCCACCAGTATACGGACTTTCCTCGATTCACCCATTTTCCATCCCTCCTGTTCCCTGCTTTCGGCTCAAGTCCAGTCCACCCGTTCTCAGAATGATCCGGGATCGGTATAAATTCCGAAGACATCCCGAAAGACGTCGCAGCACTCCTGCTCCGTCGCTCCGGCACGAACCGCCTCGATCAGGGCAGGCATGGCGTTGTTGCTCCATCCTGCCGGCCCTTCGCACCGGCGCCTGAGTTCCTCCATGGCCCTCTGCAGCACGGACTTGTCCCGTTTCGACTTGTAGGCTTCCATACGTTCGATCTGCAAGCGTTCGACCTCCTCGTCGATCTCGAGCACAAAATCCAGTTCGGGCTTTTCCGCGGGATATTTGTTCACACCGATGACGGTCTTTTCGCCGCTGTCCACCT
Organism: Desulfobacteraceae bacterium; assembly: GCA_021372635.1. Classification (GTDB taxonomy): domain Bacteria; phylum Desulfobacterota; class Syntrophobacteria; order Syntrophobacterales; family Syntrophobacteraceae; genus JAJFUA01. The sequence continues at coordinate 21,655 of JAJFUA010000451.1, forward strand.
GCTGCTGAAACCTAAACGCCGCATCGGCGATTTCCATCTGCGGATAATCCCGTTCGATGGCCGCCACCATACCGCCGATGTCGTCCAGTTTCCGGATGTAAGCGTTCGCTTCCTCCTCCATCCGGTCGGTCAGGGCTTCGACATAATAGGAACCGGCAAGCGGATCGATCACGCCGGCAACCCCGGTCTCTTCGGCCAGGATCTGCTGTGTTCGCAGGGCAATCAGCACCGCCTGCTCGCTGGGAATCGTGTAGACCTCGTCCAGGGAATTCGTGTGCAGCGACTGCGTGCCGCCGAGTACGGCAGCCAGCGCTTCGGTGGTCGTGCGGATAATGTTGTTGTAGGGTTCCCGGGACGTCAGGGAGCACCCGGCCGTCTGCGTATGGAAGCGCATCATCATCGAGCGCGGCTCCCGGGCTTTGAACCGGTTTTTCATGATCCGCGCCCACATCCTCCGGGCCGCCCGCATCTTGGCGATCTCCTCGAAGAAGTCGATGTGCGAGTTCCAGAAGAACGAAAGCCTCCCGGCAAACTCATCCACCTTAAGTCCCCTCTCGATCGCTTCCTCCACGTAGGTGATTCCGTCATAGATCGTGAAAGCCAACTCCTGGACGGCGGTGGCACCGGCCTCCCGGATGTGATACCCGCTGATGCTGACGGTATTCCAGCGCGGCATTTCCCGGGCGCCGAATTCCACCGTGTCCGTAACGAGGCGCAGGCTCGGTCCGGGCGGAAGCATGAGTGTCTTCTGCGCGATGAACTCCTTCAGGCAGTCGTTCTGAATGGTCCCGCCAAGCCGGTTTCGACGGAACCCCCGGTTTTCCGCATTCGCGATATACATCGCCCATATTACCGAGGCAGGCGGGTTGATGGTCATAGACGTGGTGACCTCTTCCAGGTCGATCCCGTCGAACAGGTTTTGCATGTCCTCGAGCGTATCCACGGCAACGCCGCACTTTCCGCATTCCCCCCGCGCCAAGGCGGAATCCGTGTCGTAGCCCATGAGCGTGGGGTAGTCGAAAGCGGTGCTCAGCCCCGTTTCACCGTGGTCGATCAGGTAATGAAACCGCCTGTTCGTATCGGTCGCGGTGCCCATCCCCGCGAACATGCGCATGGTCCACAACTTCCCCCGGTACATGGTGCTTTGGACGCCGCGCGTGAAAGGGTACCGCCCGGGAAAGCCGAGATCGGTCTCGTACTCTTTCCCGTCGACGTCCGAAGGCGTATAGAGCGCTTTCACCTCCATATCGGACACCGTGGTAAACTTCTTCACCTGCCCGGACCTCTTCCGCAGGGCGTTCTCATATTCCCCGAGCCAGTCCCGGTATTCCTTTTCGATCTTTTCCATCGATGATTCCGTAACCGTCTTCACGGCCATTTCTCATCCCTCCTGCCCCGGGGCAACACTACCGCGCCCCAGGGCGCTGCAACTCGTCCAACATCCCGGCACCCGTACTTTCACAAAGATAAGGCCGAATTGCGGAATCCACCGCCGCCTCGGCCAAACGTATTTCGGCAACCGCACGGTTCTCGGTCCGGCTCGCGTCCAATATCCTGGTCCGATAGAGGGATAAAACGGAATACCGCGGCGTGAGGCAATCATTCGCAAAGGAAGGAAAAGACATTTCCTTCCTTTGCCTTGAACTGCAATATTGCCGACCGTGAAAAGACAGTTTGGAAGGCCGGTGAGAACTACAAAGAAGAACCTGTATCACGATCATCCATTACTTTATTACATCTTCCACACCTGGTGATTCAATGAACGTACCCGTGCACTTGCCGCACGAAGACCAACATTATACCTCCATGCTCCTTCATTCAATGCAAATCATAGCGGGGGCCGCAAGAGCCGCGTGCAGGCTCCCTGCATGCCCCAGCGCAGGCGGAACAGGCCTTGTATCACCTGCGCCGTTTTGGCCCGGCGGAAGGCTTTTCTTTCGTCGCCCCCCTCCCCTCCGACGCCTCCTTCAACTGCTGCACGGCCTTTTGCATCTGGTAGCGGCCGTCCGCGAACACGCCGTAGTCTCCTCCCCCGCCCATTGCCGAGGAGAACCGCACGGTGTTCGCATAGAAGAGCCATATGTCGGTCCAGATCTTCTCCGTGCTTTCGTCGAACGGGTTGCCGCCTTTTTCGTGGTTCACCTCGGGGCCCTTCTTCCAGATTTCCTGCATGTACCGCGTGGCGGCAAGCGTTGTCGCGTTGGTGGATTCGATCGTGTTGAGGAACCGCTCCCAGTGGCCGTCAACCCAGGAACGCGCGTGGCAGGAAAGACAGACCGCCTGCATTTTCCTTTGGGCTGCAGCCGCCTGGTCCCGAGTCACGAGGAACTTTTCGGCCGTCCCCCCGGCCAGGTCCGTCGGCAAAGGCAGGCCGTCCCGGTTGCGAATGATGGTCGTATCGGGATCCCTGGGATGCGAATGCGCGTAGACAATGCCAAATATCCTCCAAGGCAGGCGGTCTTTCATTTCATGCGTGCGGGAAACGATCACCTTGCCTTCGGCATCCAGCAGAAGGCTCATGTGACATGCCGCACAGGTCGGTGCCGAAAAATCCTTTCCCACGGTCCATCCGGCCGGTTGGAAATCCCATTCCTTGTTCCGGGCCGAGAAGATGTTCCCGTGCTTGCTTGCTTCGAATACTTTCGAGGCGGGTACATCCGGGCCGGCGTGGCATTCCTTGCACGTGTACGGCTTGCGCGCCATCTCCATCGAGAACTCGTGCCTGCTGTGACAGGCGGAGCAGGACCCCCTGCTTCCATCGGGGTTGATCCGGCCGACTCCCTGGTTCGGCCAGCCGGAGATGTCCGGAAACTCCATGCTGCCCATCTCCGTCTCGCGGGACTTCACACCTGCAACGCTCATCTTCGTCCCATGGCAGTAGAGGCAGGAATCTTCATCCGTAAGGCTCCGGCCGCGCCCGGTCGGATCGACGGACTTCGCTGCAGCATTTCCGTTCACGGACTCGCTCAGCAGCTTGTATACGTCGTTTTCCACCAGGTTGCCGTAGGCGCGGGACATCAGGTTCCCATCGTACTGCGCCGCCTCTTCGGCATGGCAGGAACCGCAGTCCTTCGGGCTGACCACGACGTGCACGGAGTGGCCGTTGTGCTCGAAAGAATCCTGGTGCGATTTGGGATCGAGCGTATGGCATTCGGCGCAGCCGACCGTGACGTTTTTCATCTCGTCGGGCACCTGACCGAACGAGACCTTTCGATCCCGTTCCTGATGCTGGGATGCTTCCGACGGGGTAACCGCCGCATGCCGACTGCTTCTCCAGGATGAGACAATACCGGGGTGGAGTGTAGCATGGCAGTCCAGGCACTCCCTGGTGGCACTGCTGAACCGCTCCTCGCCGTAAGCGCAGGGCAGAACCAGGAAAGTCGCGACGACAACGAAGGCACCGAAGAGAACTCTCATGAAGTTTCCCCCTCTGCTGCAGGATTGCCGTTTCAGTCCCGAATACCGGAAGCGGTCCTTGCGACCCGACCTTGAGATCCTCCGCAGATGCTTGCCCATCGATGTTCCGCCGCCGTTCCGATCGAAAACCGGGGGCTCGGACGTCGGACACGTGCGCAAGCCGGCCTTTAAAGGATGCACAAGCGATTGGTGAAAGATTTCCTTTGCGTGCAGTTTATATGACTTCCCGTTCAGGACAAAGGGAAAAAGGCGGGCGGCGGATCAGATATACTGGTCCGCCAGTTCTTTGATCAAAGCCTCGATATCCACTCCCGGCTGACTCGTGAATTCGCTCAAGGCGAACTGCAGCCTTCGCCGCATGTCGGGATTGTTGAAATCGTCGAAGGACCTCAATCCCCCACCCCTGCGCCCAAGCCGGAACAGGAGCTTCTCCTCCGGCGGCAGCGTCCGGTATCGGTCGATCACGGCCAGCATCGCCTCCCTGCTTTCCGGCAGTTTCCCTTCCACCTCTTCCAGCAGGTTCATGATATGGTCCGATATCAGCGTACTGCCGATGCCCTCCAGGGATTCCACCATCAGGCGGATTTCCGCCACCGTTTCATCGTCCGTCAGCGGTACGAAGCGCCCGGAGAGAACATCCTGGTGAAGGGGTGTCCGTGGAGGGATGCGCAGACTTCTCAGGCGGATGAAATGGGGATCGATGGCATTCAGCACCCTCGCGGTCTCCAGGGCGTGCTCCCGCATCCGCTCCCTGCCGCCCAGGCCCGGCATGTAGTATTCCGAAAGCACCATGCCGGCCTCGATCACCTTTCGACCGGCCTGGATGTGCTGATCGGCGGTCGTACCCTTCCTCACGAATTCGAGCACCCGGTCGGATCCGCTTTCGAGACCGATGTGTATGCGGTCCAGGCCCGCATCGCGCATCTTCCGGAGTTCTTCGACACTCTTGCGGGCCACCGTGCTGCTTCTCGCATAGGTGGTGATCCTGCGGATCCCCGGAACCTGTTTCCTGAGATAACGCAGCGCGTCGACGATGGTATCGGTGGGGAGCAGAAGGCTGTTGGCGTCCTGGATGAACACGGTCCTCTTCCCTCCCGCAGCCCAGGAGGCGACGTACTGATACGTCGAATCGCAGCGGACTCGCTTCAGTGCCGCGTGGAGAACCGTCGAACTCACCCGCCCTTCAAAGCCCAGCGAGACCGAAAGGGAGTGCAAATCTTCCAGGATGCCGCGCACGCTGTCGATGTCGGCACGGATCTCGTCCAGAGAACGCCGGCTGAACTCACGCCCCTTGTAAACGGGGCAGAAGGTGCACTTGTTCCATGGGCAGTTTCGCGTAAACCGCAGCAGCAGACTTCCCGCTTCACTGGGAGGCCGTATGGGTCCCTGTTCGAGTTGCATGTCGCCCCTTTTCTCGCAAAAGGCCTCGGTCGATATTTCCGGCGGGAAAGGCCGGCCGACGCCGGTCATTTTCCGCAGAATCGTCTTTTCTACACAGCCTCACTCGGTCTATTATACCAGGCAGTCGAAGACGAATCCCCACGATGAGCGGTGCATCCGCGCCATGCGGCACAACACCGGCATTCCACCGGTCTGTGAGGCAAAAACCGGAACCTTCTGCCGGGACGCTTGGGAAATACGGAAACGGCAACACCGCGCGAAAGGAGCGAACGGGGCATGGAAGAAAAGTTCACGGCGGTTTACGTCATGGTTCGTCAATCCGAACTAACCCCCGAAGACGGGGGAAGCTACGACATCCCCCTGGAGAAGCAGAAACAGGCCTGCCTGCGGTTCCTGCGCAAGGTGGACGGCAACGATGCCGGAAAGAAGGTCGAAATCTACACCAGTCGCGGCAAACTTCTCATCGACGTCGAGCGCGACCTGGTAGACCGGCTGGTGATCGCCGGCCCGGACCGCCTGGGCAGCAGCGGCGTAGAGATCGACGGCATCCTTTTCGAGTTGAAGATGCGCAACGTGGAGATTCTTACGGTCTCCGATTAGGTCTTCCGCCGGACGGTTTCGTCCGGCGGAGAAAACCTCGTCGGAATTCCGTCAACTCGCCTTCACGGCGATCTTTCTCGGCTTGATCGTTTCGGCCTTGGGCAGGGTAAGGGTCAGCACCCCATCCTTCATTCCCGCCTCGATCTTCGACTGGTCTATGGCCCTTCCCAGGCTGAACTGCCGGAAATAGTCGCCGACGCCGTATTCCTGCAGCAGCAGGCGTTCCCCTTCCCCGTCCACCGTCACCGTTCCGCGGAGGGTCAACTGGTTGTCCTTCACGTCAATGCATACGTTCTCCGGGGCCACTCCGGGCATATCGGCCTCCAGGATCAGGGCTTCCTCGGTCTCGAAGATATCCACCGCCGGTATGAATACGGGAACGTCCCTGGTGCTTTCGCCCTGTTCCCGGTGCTCCACCTTTTCCCTGGCTTGCAGGTCCTTTTCCGCCATATGATGCCTCCTCCAGGCTGTCTTCCGCCGGCACGACGACGCGCGGGCAGGTCCGTATTCGACTATTCGGTCTTGATGCTGATCTGCTTCGGAGCAACTTCCTTCGCTTTCGGAAGAACGATCTTGAGCACTCCGTTCCGGAACGACGCACTGACCGCCCCGGTGTCGATCCTGACGGAGAGGTCGATCACCCTGCGGAATCCCCCCGCTTCGCGTTCTCTCCGGTGATAATCCACCTTTCCGGCGGCCTCGGCCAGTCTTCTCTCTCCGCGAATCGTCAGGCTTTCCCCTTCCACGGAAATCTCCAGCTCCTCCGGTTTCATCCCGGGCAGTTCCGCTCGCACGTAAAGGTTTTCCTCGTCTTCACTGATATTGACCGCCGGGAAAACCCCCGATCGCAACACGGAAGCGCTCCTGGCCGGGAATTCCGACAACAGGCGGTTCATTTCTCTCTGCAACTGTTCCACTGCCCTGCCCGGCCAGGCGAACTGCGGCCGGTCGAACCATCGGATCACTGCCATGGTCCATTCCTCCGTTATGTGTGTTTTTAACCATTTGGTTTTCAAATTCAGGCAAGCAAAAAGGTAAGGCCAT
>JAJFUA010000367.1 GCA_021372635.1 Desulfobacteraceae bacterium
AAAACTCGTGGCCGGGGCCGCCGGGCTGCCGATGGAGGAACTCCGGGCGCAGTACCTGAAACCGCTCATGGAAGGCCTGAAACTGAAGGCGACCCCCGCGAAGAACACGAACGTCCTGCTGCACATGCTCGGCTATTTCAAGAAACAGCTCTCGGCCGAGGAAAAACAGGAACTGATCGAAGTCATCGGGCTTTACCGGCAGGGGCATGTCCCCCTCATCGTGCCCGTCACCCTCGTGAACCATTACGTGCGCAAATACGGCCAGCCATACCTGCGGGAGCAGGTTTATCTCAATCCCCACCCTGCCGAACTCCACCTGAGAAACCACGCCTAGCCGCGGCCGGACAGTCAGCCTTCCCTTCCGGTCTTTCCTTTCCGCGGGCGTCTTCCTGCAGGGACGAAACGGGATGACACCGGGCGGATAATGGGATAAATTGCGGCATCGTCAAACGGCTTGGGTTTCTCCGTGTGAACCGGTTTACCGAATACAGCGAGTTGACCATGATCTCACCGAAAACGAGAATATGCATCTTCGATGTGAACGGCGTCCTGATCGAGTCCAACGCCGCAAACGCGTACGCCATGGCTCGGGCCTTTTCCGACGATCCTGTCGCGTGGGAGCGGATCGCCGCGCTCTACCTGGAACTCACGGGTATCGACCGGGGCACGAAAATCCGGACGATCCAGGAGAAAATCATCGGGCGTCCATTCGACGAAGGGGAATTCCAACTGCGCTGGGACCGCTTTACGGAAATCGGGCGGATCGCCATGCGCAACGCGCCCCTCATGCCGGGCGTGAAGAGCGTGCTGGAAGAACTGGGCAGGAGGGGCATCACGCGCGGGGCACTTTCCAACACGCCGCCGGCCCTGCTGCAGGCGATTCTCGCTTCCCACGGCCTGGATACCCTGCTCGACATCTCCCGGGGCGGCGGAGACTGGCCCAAGTCCGAATCGCTCGCCCGGCTGTTTGCGGACTTTCATCTCGATCCCGCGGACTGCCTGTTTTTCGGGGACGGCAGGGGGGACCTCGCGGCGGCGCGCGGCACCGGGGTGCCCTTCGTGGCCATCGATCCGGGAACCGGCGAATTCTCCGGCGAGGCCGGAATCGAAAGAACCTACGGCAACCTCGCCGAATGGGGTTCCGGAGAATTGGGAATGTGAAACCCGGGTGACACGGGCAATTCCGTTGTCCGAAAGGGGATTCCGAAAGCCGGAGCCCCTTTCGGTTACCTTGCGATCAAGAAGATACCGGTCTCCGCCAGGATGTTCGGCAGGTGGAACACCCTCTTCGTCTCTCCCAGGTATTCGCGTCGCTCGATGGTGATGCCCTTGTCTCTGCAGTAGTCGAAGAAGTCAGAAATACTCAGGAAGTGGAGGTTCGGCGTTTCGTACCAGGTGAACGGCAAGGAAGGGGTCACCGGGGCCCTTCCCCTGAGGCAGAGCTGAAGCCGCGCCTTGTAGTGGGCGAAATTGGGAAAACCGAGGATGACTTTCTTTCCCACCCTCAGGCAGTCCTCGAGCACGCTTTCGACCCGGTGGACCTGTTGAAGGCTCTGGTTGAGGATCACGTAATCGAACGAACGGTCGGGGTATTCCGAAAGCCCCGAGTCGATGTCTCCGTGGTAGACGTTCAGCCCGCGGGCGACGCACTTGTAGATGGCCTGCTCATCGATTTCGATCCCCTGCCCCCGCGCTCCCCGTTCCATGATGAGCAGGCAGAGCAGTTCCCCTGTCCCACAGCCGAGATCCAGGACGGAAGATCCGGGCTCGATGATTTCCGAAATGACCCGGTGGTCCAGTCTCAGGGACTCAGATTGCATAGTCGCTCATCACCTCTCTCAGGGACTCAGATTGCATAGTCGCTCATCACCTCGTAGCCGTTGTAAACCTTCTTGAGGAAATGGGAAATCAGCAGCGTTTGCTCTTCGATTTCCAGGAGAAACGCGTCGTGGCCGTAAGTCGATTCGATTTCGCAGTAGGTTGCCTCGATCCCGGCGAGCTTGCACGCCCTGGCGATTTCCTTCGTCTGGTACGCCGGGTAGAGCCAGTCGGACTTGAACGCGATTGCCAGGACCTTCACGTCGATGCCCCGCAATGATTCGTGGAGCGCACGGCCCTCGACGGCCTCGAAGTTGTCCATTGCCTTGGTGATGTAAAGGTAGGTGTTCGCGTCGAATCGCTTGACGAAGTTCTCCCCGTGGTAGTGGAGGTACCCCTCGACTTCGAAGTCGGCGGTGAACTTGAACGGATCGGCTCCGTCCTTCCGCTGCCTCCCGAATTTTTCCTTCATGGAGTCATCGCTCATATACGTGATGTGCCCGATCATCCGGGCAAGCGACAGTCCCCTGGCCGGAGGCGGACCACCGTAGTAGTCGCCGGAATTCCAGTCCGGGTCGGCCATGATCGCCTGCCTGCCCACTTCGTTCAGGGCGATCTGCTGGGGCGAGTGCTTGACGCCGATGGATATGGGTATCGCGCTCCGTATCCGCTCCGGGTAGCGGACCATCCAGGAAAGCACCTGCATGCCTCCCATCGATCCCCCGGCGACGCACAGCAGCTTTTCGATTCCCAGGTGGTCTGCGAGAAGCCGCTGACAGTCCACCATGTCGTGGATGGAAACAAGCGGGAAGTCGAGTCCATAGGGTTTCCCCGTTTTCAGGTTGACGCTCGACGGTCCCGTGCTCCCCTTGCAGCCGCCCAGTATGTTGGAACAGACCACGAAATACTTGTTCGTGTCGAACGCCTTGCCCGGACCGATCATGGCGTCCCACCAGCCCGGCTTTCCGGCTCCCGGGTGAAAGCCCGCGGCGTGGGCGTCTCCCGTGAGGGCGTGGGCGATGAGAATGGCGTTGGTGCGCTCGCGGTTGAGCTTCCCGTACGTTTCGTAGGCGAGCGTTACCGGGTCGAGCCTGCCGCCGTGCTCGAGGCTCAACCCCCCCGGTTTCGAAACGTCCATGGTCCTGGTCTCGATGAGACCCAGCCCTTGCTTGTCCATCGCTGCACTTCTCCGCAACCGTTCATGATTCCTTGAACAGCCAGGTGGAAAGGTATCGTTCCCCCGTGTCGGGGAGTATGACCACTATAGTTCTGCCCCGGTTCTCCTTGCGCCGGGCGACTTCCAGCGCAGCCCAGCAGGCGGCTCCGCCCGAGATCCCGACGAGGATGCCTTCGCTTTTCGCGAGGCGCCGGCTGGTTTCCCCCGCGTCGTCGTCCCTGACCCGGACGACTTCGTCCAGGATCTCCCGGTTGAGCACCCCGGGCACGAAGCCGGCTCCGATCCCCTGGATCTTGTGCGCGCCGGGCTTTCCGCCGGAAAGCACGGGCGAGCCGTCGGGTTCGACGCCGATCGCCCGTAAATCCTTCTTCCTCTGTTTGAGTGCTTCCGCGATGCCGGTCAGGGTACCGCCCGTGCCGATGCCGGCCACGACGATGTCCACCCTGCCGTCCGTATCGTTCCAGATCTCTTCGGCAGTCGTCCGCCGGTGAATCTCCGGATTCGCCGGGTTGTTGAACTGCTGCGGCATGAAGGCCCCGGGGATTTCCCGCACCAGTTGCTCGGCCTTTTTCACCGCGCCGGTCATCCCATCCACACCGGGGGTGAGCACGACTTCCGCCCCCAGGATCGACAGCAACTGCCTTCTTTCCACGCTCATGGTGTCCGGCATCGTCAGGATCAGGCGGTATCCCCTGGCTGCGGCAACGAAAGCCAGGCCCACACCGGTGTTTCCGCTCGTCGGCTCGACGATCACGGCACCTTCCCGCAGCAGGCCGGCCGCCTCCGCCGCATCGATCATCGCTACGCCGATGCGGTCCTTCACGCTGGACAGAGGGTTGAAGGATTCCAGTTTTGCCAGCACCTCCGCCTCCGCTCCCCGGGCGATGCGGTTCAGTCTGACGAGAGGGGTGTTTCCCACCGTTTTCGTGATGTCTTCAAATATCCTGCCCATTGGGTACTCCTCATTCTGCGGCCTTACGGATCGCCTGATCCAGGTCGGCCAGGATGTCGTCAATGTGTTCGAGGCCGATGGAGAGACGGATGTAATCCTCCGTGACTCCCGTTGCTTCCCGTTCTTCCCGCGAAAGCTGCTGGTGGGTCGTCGAAGCCGGGTGAATCACCAGACTCTTCGCGTCCCCTATGTTTGCCAGGTGCGAGAGCAGTTTCACGGAATCGATGAACTTCCTGCCCGCTTCGAGTCCTCCCTTGATGCCGAAGCCCAGGAGCGCGCCGTAGCGTCCCTTGAGGTATTTTTTTGCCACGGCGTGGTTCGGATTGTCCTCCAGGCCGGGGTAGTTGACCCAGTTCACCGATGGGTGCCGGGCCAGAAAGCGGGCCGCCGCGAGGGCGTTTTCCGAATGGCGCTCCTGGCGCAGCGGAAGCGTCTCGAGCCCTTGCAGGAAGAGGAAAGAATGAAACGGGCTGAGGGCCGGGCCGGTGTCACGCAGCCAGAGCACTCTCGCCCGCACGATGAAGGCGATGTTTCCGACGCCGGGAACATTCCCGTAGGTTTCCCAGAACTTCAGCCCGTGATAGCTCGGGTCGGGTTCGGTGAAATCGGGGAATTTGCCGTTGTCCCAGGGGAAATTCCCCGAGTCCACGATCACGCCGCCTAGAGAGGTGCCGTGACCGCCGATGAATTTGGTGGCGGAAGCGACCACGATGTCTGCCCCGAAGTCGAAGGGGCGCACGAGACCCACGCCCACCGTGTTGTCCACGACCAGGGGCACGCCGGCGTCGTGGGCGATTTTCGCAATGACTTCGAAATCGGGTACATTCAGCTTGGGGTTCCCGATCGTTTCCGCGTAGATCGCCCGCGTCCTGCCGGTGATCGCGGACCTGAACGCCTCGGGGTCGCTGGATTTCACGAACTTCGTCGTTCTTCCCAGCTTCGGAAAAGTGTAGTGCAGCAGTTGATAGGTTCCCCCATACAGGTTGTCTGCGGCGACGATTTCGTCCCCGACGTTGGTGATGCCGAGGAGCGCCACGGTGGCCGACGCCTGTCCGCTTGCCACGGCCAGAGCGCCCGTCCCGCCTTCAATCTCGGCGATCCTCCGCTCGAAGACGTCCGTCGTGGGGTTCATGATGCGGGTGTAAATGTTGCCGGACTGTTTCAAACCGAAAAGATTGGCCGCGTGCTCGGAGTCCTTGAAAACGTATGAAGTCGTCTGGTAAATCGGTACCGCGCGCGCCCCCGTCGTGGGGTCGGGCACCTGGCCGCCGTGCAGCGCGATGGTTTCCAGTGCATAGCTTTTCTTGCCTTCGGATGTCATGTTCCAGCTCTCCTTCTCTCCGACCGGAGTGCCCGGGGACTAGATGCAGTACGTGATGGCGTCCTGGCGGTCTTTCTGCTTTTGGACCATCCATTCGAGGGTGAACGCGCCCAGGGCCTCCAGCATCTTTTCGGTGACCTCCGCCCACACCTCGCGGGCGACACAGCAGGAGGAACGTTCACACAGGGCGGGAGCTTCCGTGCATTCGACCAGGCACATGGGGCCTTCCAGGACCGTGAGGACTTCCCGGAGGGTAATTTCCCCGGGCGGCCGGGCAAGGGCGTACCCGCCATGAGCGCCGCGAGTGGAATGGAGCAGGCCGGCGTTTTTCAGCGGACTGACCAGGTGCCACAGGTATTTTTCCGAGATATCCTGCCGTGAGGCCACGTCCTTCAGGACTACGACCCCCTGCCCGTAGTGGAGGGCCAGGTCGAACATCAGGCGCACGCCGTAACGGCCTTTCGTGGAAAGCTTCACCGGATCGTCTCCTTATTAATTCCACTATTCCCATTAATTTTGTAGTAATTCATCACAGGAGTACTTACAAGTCAAGCGGTTTTTTGGGGAGGTCCGGCAAATCCTTCGGCCGGTCACCCGCGCATCCGGCCGGACCGGCGGCCGGATTCTTCTTGACTCGTTTCTTTCGTGGTTGCTACTATACTAAAATAATATAGATTGGTAAGGTAGATTAATGGATGGGCACGAGGAGACCCCAAATGGAAGCATTGCCGGACAGCAGGGAAGTGCTGGAGCGCATCCGCGCCAGAAAAAAGGAACTGGGCAGGGAACTGCTCATCCTGACGCACCATTATCAGAGAAAAGACATCGTGGCCCTGGGCGATTTCCTCGGGGATTCCTTCGAACTATCCAGGAAAGGCGCCGCCGACCGGGACTGCCGCTACATCGTGTTCTGCGGCGTTCACTTCATGGCGGAAAGTTCGGCCATTCTCGCCCGGTCCCACCAGACCGTCCAGATCCCCTGCCTGGAGGCCGGTTGCTGGATGGCGGGCATGGCGGATGCCTTCTCCCTGGAGCGGGCGTTCGAGGAGATCATCTCCGTCGCCGGGGATGGATCGACCGTTCCCATCGTCTACATGAACTCCGACGCTTCCATCAAGGCCTTCTGCGGATGCAGGGGAGGGACGGTGTGCACCTCTTCCAATGCCCCCGCCGCCATGCGCCGGGGCTTCGAAACGGCCTCGAAGATCCTCTTCGTGCCCGACCGGCACCTGGGACAAAACACCGGGCTCAGGCTGGGCCTGCGGCCCGAAGAGATGATCGTCTGGGACCCCGCACAGCCGCTGGGGGGAAACGACGCCGAAAGCGTCCGCAAGGCGCGGCTGATCCTCTGGAACGGCTATTGCCTCGTGCACACGCGGTTCGAAGTGGAACACATGAGGGAGGCCAGGGTGCGCTTCCCGGAGGCCAGGATCGTCGTCCACCCGGAGTGCACCCGGGAGGTGGTCGCCCTCGCGGATGCCGTCGGGTCCACCGGCTTTATCGTCAACTACGTCAAAAAGGCCCCGCCGGGTTCGACCGTCGTCGTGGGGACGGAGATCAACCTGGTGCACCGGCTGGCACTGGAATACCCGGACAGAAAGGTGCTGGACCTTCGCAGTTCGCTTTGCCCGAACATGTTCCGGATCAATCCGGGGAATCTCTTGCACACGATGGAGCACATCGGCGAGTACAACGTGGTGACCGTCCCCGAAGCGACCAGGGCGGACGCCCGCCTGGCCCTCGACCGCATGCTGGCCCTGCCCTCCTGACGTGGCATGTCTGCCCCCGCGATCTTCCGGAAAGGGGACGGAGAATGGTTTCCGGTGCAGCCCCGCAGTTCTTCTCCGGCTCCCTTCCCGTCCCCGAAGAACGCAGGATACAAGAAGAAATCTTGGCCGATGGAAATACTCTCATGCTATGTTGTCTCTGATTCAACCGATGCTAAGCGACCATCGAGAGGCCGAGATGAAACAGACGAAAAACTGCGCCCGCTCCGTCTCCGGCGAAGGCCGGGACGCGGCGCCGCATCAGGAATGTGCCTTCCTGTCCGCAACGGCCGAAAATGCCCGGGAAGGGCTTTGCACCGCCCCTGGGGCGGAAGAGTTCCCCTGCCGGAGCGAAGCGATGTTCCAGGAGCTTGCCGAGAACATCCGCGAGGTGTTCTGGATCAGAACTCCCGACGAAGTCCTGTACGCGAGCCCCGCTTTCGAGGAAATCTGGGGGATTCCCCGGGAGGACCTGCGTCTGGGCCTGGAATTCATGATGAACCGCGTTCACCCGGACGACCGGGACCGGGTGCTCGCCTCCTGCAGGCGGCATGAATCCCGGGGAGCGTTCAACGAGGAATATCGGCTCATCCCGGCCGACGGGCAGGTACGCTGGCTCTGGACGCGCGCGTTTCCCATCTGGCAAAACGGCAGGATTGTCCGGACGGTGGGGGTTTCGGAAGACATCACCGAGCGCAAGCTGGCGGAAGAAAGACTCCAGAACAGCAAGAACACCCTCGGGGCCGTATTCGACGGGATTTCGGACCCGCTGATGCTCCTGGACGGAAGCATGTGCGTGGTGAAGATGAACAAGGCCGCCCGGCTGCTCTACGGCATTCCTCTCGATTCGGAGCCGGTTGCGTACGGAAAACCCTGTTACTCGTCCCTCATGGGGCGTGGCGAACCGTGCAACGGGTGCGACTTCCGCAAGTTTTTCAAGGAAGGGGTCCGATCGAGCTTTGAGCGCAGGGATTTCAAAAGCCCCGGGAGCATCGAGCAGTTTACCGTCTTTCCCGTCGGGGGCGAAAACGGCGGGGATGGTTCCGTCATCATTCACGTGAGGGACGTGACGGAGGCGAAGCGCATCGAGGGGGAACTCATCCGCGCCGACAAGATGATTTCCCTGGGGGTCCTCGTCTCCGGAGTGGCGCATGAAATCAACAACCCGAACAGCTTCATCATGCTCAATACGCCGCTTCTCCACGACGCATGGGAGAGCGTCACGCCGATTCTCGAGGAATATTACGCCGAAAACGGCGACTTTGCCGTCGGCGGGCTTCCGTACAGCGAAATGCGCGAGGAAATGGACAAGCTTTTCCACGGCCTGCTCGAGGGGTCGAGACGCATCGATCGCATCGTGAGGGAGTTGAAGCGTTTCTCTCGGCCGGAGGACGTCTCGGCGGACGAAGTGGTTCATATCAACGACGTCCTGAAGAACGCCTCGTCTCTTGTCGCCAACCTGGTCCGCAAATCCACCGATGCGTTTTCGATCCGCTACGGGGAAAACCTGCCGGCACTGAGGGGCAGCGCTCAGAAGCTCGAACAGGTGGTGGTCAACCTGATCCGAAATGCCTGCGAGGCCCTGCCGGACAGGTCGAAGGCCGTATGCGTCTCATCGGGCTACGACGAGGCCTGGGGGCGCGTATTGATCCAGGTGCGGGACGAAGGCGTCGGAATCCCCGATGAGATCCTTCCCCGCATCATGGATCCTTTTTTCACGACGAAAAAGAGCCGCGGCGGAACGGGACTCGGTCTGAGCGTGAGCGCAAACATTGCCAGGGAGCACGGCGGCACGATCCAGGTGGAGACCAGGAGAGGGAATGGAACGACATTTACGGTTGTCCTGCCGATGCGAAAAGGCTTCCCGCGGCTGCCGAAGATTCTGGTCGCCGGAGGGGACGGGACCGCCAGGGATGAGGTCGTCCGCATGCTCACGGAAGATCGGAAGTATATCGTTTTCGGGGCGTCGAGCGGCGTCGACGCCTGCGTCCGGATGGGAGCCGAACGGCCGGACCTGATGGTGCTCGATGCGAGCCTGCCGGATATGGACGGGGTTGAAGTCTGCCGCTCGATGCGCGGCATTCCGGAACTCTCCGGCGTGGGGATCATTGTCGTGAGCGAAATTCCGCATTCCCCGCCATTGGAATTTCTTGCCAAAAACGGATTTGTGAGTGTAGTGTCGAAACCGGTGCTGGAGCAGGAACTGCTTGCCGCTGTGGAGAGCGCCCTGGCCGGGGTGCCCGTCCGAAAGCCGTAAGGGACGCCGCGGCCTGGATTTCGAGGCCGGTTCGGGCGGGAAAGGGACGGATGGCGCCGCCTTTTCCGGCGTGTCGCTCCTTCGTGATCGTTCAGTATGAAACAAAGGCTCGTGATGAGTAAGACTCTGTATCCCTCCCAGCCTGTTCTGCTGGTGGACGACGAGATCGAGGGGCTTAGAAGCCTCGAACTGGCGTTGCGCTCCGGGGGGATCAGCAACATCGTGCAGTGCCTGGACAGCAGGGAAGTTATGCCCATGCTCGCCGAACGGGAAATCTGCGCCATTCTGCTCGACCTCAGCATGCCCTATATCTGCGGCGAAGAAATCCTTCCCCGGATCGTACAGGAATACCCGGAGATTCCCGTCATCATCAGCACGGCGACCAACGAGGTGCAGACCGCCGTCCGCTGCATGCAGGCGAAGGCCTACGACTACATGGTGAAGCCGATCGAAAAGAGCCGGCTGATTTCGGGTGTTACACGGGCCATCGAAATGCGGGAGCTTCAAAACGACTACCTGCAGCTCAAGAGCAGAATGCTTTCGGAGACGCTGGAAAAGCCCCAGGTCTTCTCGACCATGATCACCCGCAGCAACCGGATGCATTCCCTCTTCCAGTATGCCGAATCCATAGCCTCCAGTCCCCATCCGCTCCTCATCAGCGGCGAGACCGGCGTCGGCAAGGAACTTATGGCGGAAGCCATTCACAAGCTGAGCTGCCGCACGGGGCCCCTCATTTCCGTGAACGTCGCGGGCATTGACGACACCGCCTTTTCCGACACACTGTTCGGACACAAGCGGGGCGCGTTCACGGGAGCGGTGGATCCCCGCAAGGGGCTGGTCGAGCGGGCCGCGGGCGGTACGCTTCACCTGGACGAAATCGGAGATCTGAGTTCCGATTCACAGATCAAGTTGCTGCGGCTGGTGCAGGAGCGCGAATACTTTCCACTGGGGTCCGACGTGCCCAAGGTGGCGGACACCCGGATCATCGTCAGTACCAACCAGGATCTGCAGGCCCTCCTCGCCAGGGGATTGTTCCGGAAGGATCTCTTCTATCGGCTGCGGACGCACCATCTGCACATTCCCCCTCTGCGGGAGCGGCTGGAGGATCTGCCTCTGCTTGTTGAGCATTTTCTTTGCGAAGCCGCGGCAAGCCTGGACAGGAAAATGCCGCCGGTAACGGCCGACCTGCTGTGCCGTCTTTCGTCGCATTCTTTTCCGGGCAATGTCAGGGAACTTCGGGCCATGATCTACGACGCCCTGGGCAGCGGTGATTCCATGCGGCTCTCTTTCGAACGGCTCGAAACATATATGGAAAGGGGAGACCCGCCGTGCGTTCAGGCCGGCCAGAGTCCGTTTGCTTCCGTTTCGCCTGCCGTGTACTCGGATTTGGAACCTCTGCCGACCCTGAAGGAAGCCATGCAGATGCTCATCGGTGAAGCGATGCGGCGCACTTCCAACAACCAGTCGATGGCCGCCAGGCTACTGGGAATTTCGAGGCAGCGGCTCGGAAGACGCCTGAAAGACGGGACCGACTGGTAAGGGCTGCCCCCCTGCAAGCCGCTATGCGCCGGTCCATGGTCTCTGTCGCATAAAGACCTTTCGAGGGATTTCTCCTCCCCTCTGCGGACCCGATCGATACGGTTGAGCCAGGCATTCGATATCCCCCCTTGAGCGCTCGTTCCAACGGCATTGATGAAGAAAGTGCGGGAGGTTCGGTGCTTCTTATGCAGAACTTTTCTTTCGTTTTTTTCTCTCCCTGACCTGAAAATTCTCAAAACTGGCACTTTCCTGGCATTGGCAGCAGGCAACGGAATGCATCCTGTCCGCGGGCTGCTGCCCGGTCACCGTCACTCGGTGGGAGCGGTGGACAGTCGATGCACCGGACTGTGGTTCGAAAGGATTTTCATTTCCGAAAGACAAGGGGGAGCATGTTGGAAGGTCATATCCTGATCGCTGAAGATGAAGAAAACATCTTGAGAGTTCTTTCCCTTTTGCTCAGGCGTCGCGGGTATACGGTATCGACGGCGCGGGACGGTTCGCAGGCCTTGGAAGTGATCGTGGATGCCCGGAAAAGCGACCGCCCCGTCGACCTGCTGCTCACGGACGTGCAGATGGAAGGTATGACGGGGTTCGAACTGGTGGTCGAGCTGGATAAGATGGAACTGCTTCTCCCGGTTCTCTTCATGACCGGATTCGCCCGCGAGCAGGCGGCAGTGAAAACGGAGGGAAGATTTGTGCGGTTTATCGAAAAACCGTTCAAGGCGGAAAGACTGATCGAGCTGGTTTCCACGGCTCTGAAGCATTGAAGCCGGGACCCAGCCGCTTCGGCGCCCGGGCGTGTGTGAACGTGCGGGTCTTGCAATATGGAACAGCGGCCGTATCGTTTCGTAACATGAGTGCCATTTTGTCACAGTCCGGCAGGACTGCGGGAGGTTCATGGGAGGACCTCCCGCCGGATTCGGGAAGATCGTCCCGGACGATTCCCGTGCCGGAACGCAACGTTCGGACCGGCGTCCGTCCCTTTTCAGGCCAATGCACGGGGGCCTGAATGGTGCGGACGCCGGTCCGGGCGAAGCGTTGCGGGAGCGGTCCGGCAGCGTCAGGACTCCCTCGGTTTGTCCCTGTAGACCAGTTCGGGCTTCTTCAGAAAGACGGTCGTATCCTGCGGCACCGATTCCGTGAGCCACACGTTGCCCCCGATCACGGACCGCGCGCCGATCACCGTATTGCCGCCGAGGATGGTCGCACCCGAGTAGATGATGACGTCATCCTCGATGGTCGGGTGGCGTTTCTTGTTCCTGAGCATCTCTCCGGCATCCCTGGGAAGCGACAGTGCCCCGAGGGTCACGCCCTGGTAGAGCCTCACGTGCCTGCCGATTTCTGTCGTTTCGCCGATCACCACACCCGTTCCATGGTCGATGAAGAAGCTCTCCCCAATGTGCGCTCCGGGGTGAATATCGATCCCCGTCTTGCTGTGCGCGTATTCGGTCATGATGCGCGGGATCAGGGGGATCCCCTGCTCGAAGATCTGGTGTGCCATCCGGTAGACGGATATGGCGAAAAGCCCCGGGTAGCTGAATATGATCTCGTCGTAGCTCTTCGCGGCGGGGTCGCCCTCGTAAGCGGCCCGGACGTCGGTCGCCAGCATGCTGCGCATCTGGGAAAGCGACTTCATGAAATCCACCGTAGCCGCCTGCCCCAGTTCGTCACAGTGTACGCACGGCAGATCGTGGCGGATGCAGTCGTGGCGCAGCGCCAGGGCGATCTGTTCCGATAGCTGCTCGAAGAGGGCCGTGATTTCCTGGCCGAAGTAATAGGCCACGTTGAAGTTTTCCAGGCGCGTGCGGATGAAGTAGCCTGGGAAAAGTATCCGGCTGGTCCGGTGAACGATCTCGATGATCGCCTCGCGGTGTGGAATCGGTTCGGGACCGACGTGGTCGAAACAATTCCCCTGCCTGCAGGATTGTACGAGCTGCTCCACGATCCGCGGGATTTCCTCGCGGTGGTGGCGGCTGATTTCGACCTCGGTCTTGCATTCGTCCAGCTTGGATATGTCGTGCATGTTCTCTACCGGTCCTTGCTTTTGAAAAATAAATCTTTCCCGGGCGAAAATTTCGGTTCTCCGCTCGAGGAATCGCCATTCTCCCCTCGAGCGCCAATCTCCATTTTTCTGTCGATAGATCTCAATTCCCCCGGAGTGAGGCAATGCTGTTGTTTTGAGAATCCCATTCCCCCCTTGATTCTCTTGCAAGGGTAGATTTTTTAAAAATGGCATTGAATTCAAACGGTTTCCCGAAAAGAGGGAAAGCCGCATAAAACGTTGATGAAGGCCATCCTCCATCAAGTAGACTGAAAAAACTGCCCTTGTAAGCCCTTGATGGGGATATGGGAGTTTTTCCTACGGATCTTCAAGATCTTGGAACCACAACCCACCTTGATCCCCCTCGAAGGGGGAACGGGAATCCTCAACGCAACAGAATGATCGCCTCCCCTTCGGGGTGCAGCAGGACAGGGTGCTCCTGAACTGATCGCTCGAGTGGGAAAATCGCGTCGCATCGTTCCATCGCACTGCCCCTAGGCCTCAGCGGCTCCTGGGAAATTCCTCGCGCATGTCTGTCCGCCCACCCCCTGTTTCCAGTAAGGCGACATGCTCCGGAGCGTCTCGATAATGGGGGGCACCTTTTCGATGACGAAATCGATTTCTTCATCCGTGTTGTAGATGCTGAGGCTGAAGCGGATGGAGCCGTGAGCCATCGTAAAAGGTACGCCCATGGCCCGGAGCACATGGGACGGCTGCAGGGACCCGGAGGTGCATGCCGAGCCCGAGGAAGCGCAGATCTTGAATTCGTCGAGCAGGAGGAGAATTCCCTCGCCCTCGACGAATTCAAAGCTGATGTTGCTCGTATTGGGGAGGCGCTGCACGCGGTCCCCGTTCACGCGGCTGCTGGGCACCCGGGCAAGCAGTTCGTTTTCGAGCCGGTCCCTCAGGCGCCGGACCCTCACGTTCTCGTCTTCCATCTTCTGACGCGCCAGTTCGGCGGCCATGCCGAGCCCGATGATGCTGGGCGTGTTCTCCGTGCCGCCCCGGCGGCCCTTTTCCTGGTGGCCTCCGATCATGAACGGGGAAAACTTGGTCCCGCGACGTACGTAGAGGACCCCTATGCCCTTCGGGGCGTGCAGCTTGTGCCCGGACAGTGAAAGCATGTTGACGGAGTTCCTGCTCAGGTCGATGGGGACCTTGCCCACGGCCTGCACGGCGTCCGTATGGAAGAGGATTCCCTTCTCCCGTGCCAGTGCGGCGGCCTTTTCGATGGGAAAGATCACCCCGGTCTCGTTGTTCGCCCACATGAGGCTCACGATGGCGGTATCGCTCGTGAGGCTCCTTCGGTACACTTCCATGTCCAGGCGGCCTTCGGCGTCTACCGGTACTTCGGTAATCCTGTAGCCCCGGGTCGCCAGGTGGGCGCACAGTGCCCGGATGGCGGGATGCTCCACCCGGCTGGTCACGATGTGTTTTCTATCGGGATAAGTGAGCAGCGCCGAACGAATCGCCGCATTGTCGCTCTCGGTCCCGCAGCTGGTGAAGATGATTTCGTCGGGGGATGCGCCGAGAAGGGCCGCCATTTGTTCGTGCGCCTCACGTATTCTTCTACCCACCTGGCCGCCGAACGAATGCATGCTGGAAGGATTTCCGTAGTAATCGTGAAAGTAGGGGAGCATCGCTTCCATGACTTCCGCGGCGACCTGGGTGGTGGCGTTGTTATCCAGATAGATCGTCTTCACTGGGCTTCCTCCTCGACAACGAGTTCGGGCCACACCAATTCGCGGAGCTTGGCCTCGACGAAGTTCTTCAACGTCTGGTTCGACGCCTGGCAGGATGCGCAGGCTCCTCTCGTGGCCACCAGTACACGGTTGCCGATC
Source organism: Desulfobacteraceae bacterium (assembly GCA_021372635.1). Taxonomy (GTDB): domain Bacteria; phylum Desulfobacterota; class Syntrophobacteria; order Syntrophobacterales; family Syntrophobacteraceae; genus JAJFUA01. Next base: position 14,713 of record JAJFUA010000367.1, read on the forward strand.
ACATCGATGAGTTCGATGTCTCCGCCGTCGTGCCGGAGGGATGGCCTGATCTGCTGCTCGAGCGTTTCTTCGATCAATTTTATCTTGCGCAGGTTGGACATCTTCGGCCTTTCGACCGGCTTGTTCTCCATTTCCGCGCGCACTCTCCCGAGGATTTCGAGAATCGCTCCGTGGCAACCGCCGCAGCCACCACCGGCCTTGGTGTAGTTGGTGACTTCCTCGAGGCTCTGGAGGTTGTTTTCCTTGATGGCCCTCACGATCTCCGTTTCAGTGACGCCGAAGCACTCGCAGACGATCTTCTCCTGTTCCGCCTCGTCTTTTTTCCCCTCGTAATGGCCGATCGCCTTTTCAAGCGCTTCGCGGCCCAGTACGGAACAATGCATCTTCTCCTGGGGCAGGCCGCCCAGGTAAGCGGCTATATCCTGGTTGGTGACCTTCGATGCTTCCTCGACGGTCATGCCCTTGATCATCTCCGTCAGGGCGGAGGCCGAAGCAATGGCGCTGGCGCAGCCGAAGGTCTTGAACCTGGCGTCCACGATGCGCTTGTTCTCGTCGAGCTTGAAGGTGAGCCGGAGTGCATCGCCGCAGGCGATGGAACCCACTTCTGCGAAGCCGTCCGCATTCTCTATTTCACCGACATTGCGAGGATTCAGAAAGTGATCTCTGACCTTGTCCGTATATTCCCACATATTAACGCTCCTAAGATGATTATGCGCTGAAGCACTCGTCCCGACTTCATGAGCAGCAAGCCGACACCTCCTCATCAGCTCCTGGCAGGTGAGTCCCCCCGTCTACAGATCCTTTCGTCCGTAATTCCGATTACTTTTAATGATAACCCGGCCGCACCCGGATTCGTACCCGCATATTTTAAGTATAGAGAACTTCTCTTTCCACAAGAATATGCACTCCGGACGCAAAAAGTTCATCGAGTCAGTGCACAAAGCAACGCAAACCGCGATCCCGCGCGCATCCAGGGAAAAATCGGTTCCACGGAGACCTGCCCATGCCTGTTTGATGGCCGCGCCCGGGCCTCTCCCCGGCCCCCCTTGAACCCTTCTTTTCGGGGTGATTACCTTCCAGAAAGGGCCTTCCGACAAAATGCGTCGAGTTCCCAGAGAGAGGTGGTGTGAAAGATGCCGGAGAATATGCAAAGTGCGATCGATTACGAAGGGTTGATTGAACTGGCGAAATCCAGGGAGATCACCGTTGTCGAGATGGAAGATCTCGAGGGAAAGTGCGGCATTCGGTTTGAGAAAAACGGAAAGAAGTGGATTGCCATTGCGGCGGGTCAGCCCGTGAGTGAAAAGATCCGGGCGCTGGGCTTTCTCCTGGAGAACTATCCAGGTTGGACCGCTGGCGAGGATACCTATCTTTCCTCGCTGATTGAACCAGACTGCGCGCATAATTACTAAAGTTGTAGTAAGTTATCGGGACTGGCACTTTCCGGCAGTCCACCGCAGCGTGGGGACCTGCCCCATCGTGCCCGGTCCCCGAGCGTTGAGATCGAGGCAGACGGTCATGCCCTCGACAGACAATCGGGAGAAAAGATATGAAGAAAATGAATTACGTGGCGGGAACCGCCTTTTTGATCCTTGCCCTGCTGGCGATGCCGGCCTTTGCCGCGTGGACCCGGCAGGGAGTGAAAGGGCGGGAGACCGTGAGGACACGAAAAAGAGGAGGGACACCCATGAGCGATTTGGCTGCCGTTGATTACAGCAGGCTGGACATCCCGGAAGTGCTGATGGTTCTCTTCCACCCGAGGCGGGAATGGGAAGCCCCGGCCTCGGGTTCCCGCTTCGGCGATGTGCTCATCCCGGTGGAGGAGGGCGCGTCGATCGGGGGGCGTTTCCACGTGGCGGAAAAATCGAACCCTAACATCCTGTTTTTCCATGGAAACGGCGAGATCGTCTCGGATTACGACGACCTGGGCCCCCTCTACAACCGGCTGGGGATCAATTTCCTGGCCGTGGACTACCGCGGCTACGGCCGTTCGACCGGGAAGCCCACCGTATCGTCCATGATGCGCGACTGCCACGCGATCTTCGACTATGTGAAAAACTGGCTGAAGGAAAACGGATGTACCGGTCCGCTGGTCGTCATGGGCCGTTCGCTGGGGAGCGCTTCGGCCATCGAACTTGCGGCGAGCCATCCGGATGGAATCGGCGGCCTGGTCGTGGAAAGCGGCTTTGCCTACTCGGAGCCTCTTTTGAAACTGCTCGGGGCGGACATGAGATCACTCGGGCACGGTCGGGAGGATGAGTTCGGAAATCTGGCGAAGATCCGGAAGATTGAAAAACCGCTGCTCGTCATCCACGCGGAAAGAGACCACATCATCCCGTTTTCCGACGGGCAGGCGCTTTACGAAGCCAGTCCTTCGTCCGACAAGACCATTTTGAAAATACCCGGTGCCAACCACAACGATATATTCGCTCGCGGCCTGTCCGAATACATGGCCATGATGAAGTCGTTCACCGTCAGGCTCCGTGCGCGCTGAAGGTTCCCGGACCGCACGGCCGCCGGCTCGTTTTTCCGTTCCGGCGCCCCGGTTCGCGAAGACTAGAACCCGAACTGGGCGAGCAGGGCGTCCACTTCATCCTGGGATTTGACCGCCCCTTCCACCTTTTCGTGGGCGGGACCGTAGAGTTCCTTTTCCCCCTGCGCTTCCTTCAATTCCTTCTTCTTGGCCTTGCTGGCCATTCTTACGCCGAAGGACTGGACCATGCTGATGAGGCGCGATTCGAGATCCTTGTGGAACTTGATGATCTTCAGGACGATCTGTCCCGTGAGGTCCTGGTATCCCTGGGAGGTCATGATCGTCTCGAGGCTTCCGCGATTCGATTCGAGCGAACCGTCCATTTCCCGCAGCAGGTCCGAAATCGTGGTCATCCGGCCGCAGGCGACTGTGCCGATGGGCTTCAGCATGCAAAGCTGGCTTTCGAGTTTTTTCAGCCTTTCCTGATCTTCGGTGATTCTGCCCTGGATCAGTTCCGCCTGGTCGATCGTCGTGTTCGAAGCCTCCTCGGTGAGCTGGATGATGTGCTCCAGGCGGTTCCCCGTATCGGGGAAAACGTCCTCGACGAGTTCTTGCAGTTCCGTGCTGATCATCTGGGTCAGGCCGCTGAGGAGTTCGTGGAGTTCCCTGGCAAGGCGCCCGATTTCGTCGAACAGTTCCCCTCCACCCTGCACCCCCGAGAGTTCCTGGAGGACTTCCTGGGCGCGGTCCAGATTCCCTTCCGCGAAGGAAGCCATGAAGTCCTTGATCTCCTTGAGCACGTTCTTTACGTGATCGTCCCTGGAGGAAAGCTCCTCGGCGATGTTGTCCTGGGGATCGAAGGGAGTGAAGAGAAAGTTGATCTTCTCCATGGTAGCGGCGGGAAGTTCGATCCTGAGGGACCCTTCGGGCGTATCGGGCGACGAGATCATCCGGGCGCCAATGCTGTTGAGCAGAGGGGGCATCGGAACGGGCGGTTCGGGTTCCGGTTCGGGTTCTTCCGCTGCGGGCGGTTCGGGTTCCGGGGGGGCTTCCTTCTTTGTCGTGATGCGTTCCATCATGATGGCGGTGGTGGGCTTTTTGGCGGGCTTGTCCTTTTTGGGAGGTATGGACATCTCCAGGGGTTCCGCGCCGAGCACTTCCAGGGTTTCCACCATGGCCGACCGGATGGATTCGGAATTCCCTTCCTGAAGTCCGCCGCGAAGCGACGACAGAGCGAAGGTCAGAGTGGTGAGTTGTTCGGCATCGGATGTGGCCGCTTCCGCAAACTGGACCAGCCTTCTGCCGACTTTTTTCAAGCCCCCGACCCCCAGTTCGGAAACCGTGGTGTAAAACTCCTGGACCTTTGCGCGGACGCTTTCGAGCACTTCGTCCACCGGACCGACGCCGCCCTCGAGACTGCCCATTTCCTGTTCCGCGGTCTTCAGAAGTGCCACCAGCTTCTTCAAGTCGTCTTTAGTCATCGCAGGCTCTCTTTCTTCGTTTCCCCGAATCCCGGCGTCTTTCCGGGTGGTGGTTGCTGCGGGTCTCCCGAACCCTGCGGGTTCGGGCGGTCTCGCCCGGTGAGGCGCCGGGCCTCCCGGCCCCCGATCCACGCGGGCGGAACTCTGGAGTTACATCAGGAGCGCTCATTTTATGGTAAAGGACGGCGGGGTTCAAGAACCGAAAATGCCGGAGCGGATCAAAGAGGGAAAGAACCGTCCCCGCAGGGGGGACTAATCTTCGTCAGCCTGAACCCTGATGCGGACCCGGATACAAAGGAGGGTGCAGATCCTCCGTGCAGGGCCGCCTGGCATCGGGATCAGAGAGCACCCCGTAGGCCTCCGTGATCTCCTGGAAAAAGCGCATACCGTCCTTTTCGGCGCGGTCTGGATGGTGCTTCTTTGCAAGCCTCCGGAAGGCGTCGCGAATTCCGTTCGAACTCTCCGTGCGGGATACGCGCAGGATTATGTAATAATTTTTCTTTCAGGTCCTTTTTCGGTGATGAAGAAGGATTGCCTACCTTCCACAATACTTACTATACACACGCAGGGGAAGAATTCCACCCTTCGAAAACAGGAGAATCCGCCTTTTCCCGAGCGTCGGGGTGAAATAGGTCTTCTTCTGGCAGGCGATGTGCGTGATAATCAAAACTTGCGTGATTCATGCGGCTGAAAGGCCGGGACACCCATGCGGTGCCTCCGGGCACGCCCATCGACGAGGTGATACGCCTCGTCTGTTCGAACGACATCCGCCGGGTGGCCGTCGTGGACGAAAACGGCCGATTCCTGGGGCTCATCTCGGACAGCGACCTGCTCACCGCCTTCTGCCGGACATCGTGCCGGCTTCTGGGACTATTACCTCATGAGCAAGATCCCTTTCACCGAGATGGGGCGGAAGCACAGGGAGTTCATCGACAGGCTGCAGGCGAAGACCGCCGAAGAGGTGATGGACAGGCGGCACGCCACGGTCCGCGAGGACGCGACGATCGAGGAGGCCATCGGGCTGATGCTCGAGAAGGGGCTCCGGCGGATTCCCGTCCTCGATGAGAGCTGTTCGTACAAGGGGATGCTCAGTAGAGAATCGCTGCTGCGCACCGGCTTCGGCCAGGTTTGACCGGAGCCGCGAGGAGTCCCCGGCGAGCGGCCCGCCCCGCTCGGGGTGGAGCCTGAAGACCGGAGATGACGCAGATGGAGACCGATCGATGCTCTTGGCAGTCATATCCGACATCCACGGGAATCTTGAAGCGCTCGAAAAAGTGCTGGAAGATACGGGCCTTTTTCGGCCCGACCGGGTGATATCGCTCGGCGACAACGTCGGATACGGCCCGAACCCGGAAGAGGTGCTGCATATCCTGCGGGAGCGTGGAATTCCCTCTATCATGGGCAATCACGAGCTTGCCATTGCGGACCCGTCCTGCCTGGCCTGGTTCAATACCTCCGCGCGGCGGTCCCTCGAGATCACCCGGTCCCTGCTCTCGCCGGAAAGCATCGAATACATCAGGACCCTGGACACCACGCTTCGGGAAGGTTCGTCCCTCTTCGTCCACGGTTTTCCACCGGATCTGGTGACGGCCTACCTGTTCGAAAAATCCGCCGCGGACGTGGAGAACTGGTTCCGGGAGATGCAGGAAGAGGCCTGCTTCATCGGCCATACCCACGAACTTGCCCTGATTTGCTTCGACGGGACGCAGGCGCGTCACGTGTACCTCGCGGAAGGAGCCATGGACCTTCCGGAAGGCCGGAAGATCATCGTGAACGCGGGCAGCGTAGGGCAGCCCCGCGATGGGGACAACCGGGCCAAGTACGTGCTGTGGGACGACCTCTCGCGCACCCTCCGGGTTCGGTGCATCCACTACAACATGGTCCGGACGGCCAGAAAGATACTGGATCTGGGGTTTCCGGAGATCAACGCCCGGAGACTCTATTGAAAGCCGAAAGAGCGCCGGAGTGAAAAAATCGGCAAGTACATCGTCTGCGGGCTGCCGGGCGGGAGTTTTCCGGGACGGAATAACCCGAAACAGGTATTTGGGGGGCTCAAGGGCTGCGATTTGGAAATTCCCTTCGGTATTGGTTACTTGCGGTGAATGGCGGAGATGGCCGGCGAACGCTTCGGCTTGCTATGGAGAGAGGGCGGGATTAACTTTCCGGAAAACGTCCCGTGGGAACCTTTCCCCGGTTCTTTCCGAGGGAGGACTGCTCCCACGCCTGCACAAGTCATCCATCACCTGGAGGTCGGAAATTGAAGTCATTCATCCTGGGTATGCTGACCCTGTTCGTCGTGGCCGTTTTGGCGTCTTCCGCCGGTATCTGGCTGGGAGTCTACAACGTGGCGGCCGATGTTCCGCATTGGGAGATTACCCGCATGACCCTCGAAGTGGCCCGGGAACGGTCTATCGCCGTGCGCAGCGGGGATTTGAAGCTCCCTTCCCTGGACGACCCGGAACTGGTCCGGGCCGGGGTGCTGGAATTCCACGAAACCTGCCGCGTCTGTCACGGCGCTCCGGGTCATCCGAGGGAGGAGTTTGCCAGGGGCATGTATCCTCTGCCTCCGAGCCTTTCCTCCGGGGATGTCCAGGACGAGTTGAAGAGCGAAGAGGTGTACTGGATCGTGAAAAACGGGCTCAAGATGAGCGGGATGCCGGCGTTTTCCGCTTTTGACGACGAGCGGGACATCCTGGGGGCGGTGGCTTTCGTCAAAAGGATGAAGGACATGCAGCCGGAGGAGTACGGCGGTCTTCTCGAAAAATCCCGGGGAACCCGGCCGGAAGGGCCTTGAGCGACGGCCGGGAGGCGATCCTCTTTTCCTTCAAACTTTTCCTTGCCATTTTCGCCACGTGTGCTCCAATTATGATCTCTTCACCTTATATTGTTAAAGATGCAGCGTTTCATCAGGTGATGCCCGGCTTCGACCGGTTCCGCATTCGGCGGTGAGATACGGTCTCCGTGTTTGCCTGCGGAATCCGACATCGGGATCTTTCTTCTTCCAACGGTCCAGCAGAGGCCGGCCTTTGCCTCATCGGTCCCTTCGGCCGTTGCGCGGCGTGAACCTCCGGGGGATGCGACGCTATGAGCGTTGAAGCCTTTTCTTCAGTCCTCAGCCGGAACGGGCTGGTGTTGACCCGCGACGTTACGAACCTGCTACAGGTCAACGTCGGCCGCCTCTGCAACCAGGCGTGCCGCCACTGCCATCTCGAGGCCGGACCGGGATGCACCGAAATCATGAGCCTTGAGACGATGCGCGAAGTGGCTGCGTTTGCCGGGCGTGGCCGGTTCCAGGCGGTGGACATCACCGGCGGTGCGCCGGAGATGAACCCGCACCTGGAGGATTTCATCGGCGAACTGTCCGGCATCGTCCCGAGAATTCTTCTGCGGTCCAACCTTACGGCCCTCGACGTTCGCGGAATGAAATCCCTGGCGGCGCTTCTCGAACGGTTGCGCGTCGTCATCGTGGCGTCGTTTCCTTCCTTCAGCGAGTCTCAGACCGATTCCCTGAGGGGGCGGGGCGTGTTCGGGAAAAGTATCGCCGCCCTGAAGATGTTGAACGAAGTCGGATACGGTCAACCCGGTTCCGGCCTGGAACTCCACCTGGTGTCCAACCCGGCGGGAGCTTTTCTGCCTCCTCCGCAATCCCAGGCGGGCCGCGAGTTGAGGCGGAAGCTGCAAGCCTCTTACGGCATTGTTTTCAACGAGTTCTTTTGTTTTGCCAACATGCCGCTGGGTAGATTCAAAAGCTGGCTGGAGACCTCCGGTAATTTCGAAGGGTACGTGCAAAAGCTCGCGTCGGGTTTCAATCCCCTCACCGTGGGCGGACTCATGTGCCGTACGCTGGTTTCCGTTTCCTGGGACGGGATTCTCCACGACTGCGACTTCCACCTGGCGAGCGGCGTTCCCATGGGCGGCCGGAAGGCTGTCCGCGCCGGGGAGATGGAAGATGCCCCCGCGCCGGGAAGCCCCATCGCGGTTGCGGATTATTGCTACGCCTGCACGGCAGGTGTGGGTTTCACCTGAGCGGGGGCCATCGAAGCCCCGGCGGGGCGATGAGCTGCCGAACACTCGAAAGGCTTGGCGCGAGGTTCCACAGGGGGAGAAACGAATATGAAAGCGTTCGAATATGAAATCACAAGCCATTCGGCTGACAGTTTCAAGGATCTGGTGTATTTCTGTACTTCGGAGGGGAGCTGCAGCGTGGAAAAACTCCCTTCTCACCAGCTGGAGAAGATGCAGGATTTTCTGAACGAACGGGGCCGGTACGGGTGGGAGTTGATCCAGGCCAGTTTCGGAAAGGACGGGGTCGTGGTTTTCTGGAAGAGGCTGATCGGCGACGATCCGGTTCGGTAACCGTTTGAGAGGGCGCAACGAAAGGGTTTTCAGGAGGAAGTTCCCATATGAAGACGGTCAAAGTCAAAGGGATGTCATGCCAGCATTGCGCCAGGGCCGTGGACAAGGCGCTGAGCGAAATCGAAGGGGTTTCGGAGGTGAAGGTGGACCTTTCCAGAGGGGAGGTTTCCTTCGAAGAGTCGAAACCCGTGGATATGAAAATCGTCAGGGAGAGGATCGAAAAGGCGGGATATGAGTTCGGCTAGGAAGGTGCTCCAGGTCGGAGGGATGACTTGCGCCGCCTGCGTTCGGAGGGTGGAAAGGGGGCTCGGGGAACTCGAGGGTGTTACCGACGCTTCCGTCAATCTTGCCACGGCCAAGGCGACCGTCGATTACGACCCTGAAGTTACCGGCGAGGAGGCCATCCGGAAGAGGATCGAGGAAATCGGCTACGAACCGCTCGACCCGCAGGTGGTTTCCGGGGTGGGAGCCGGCAGGGCGACCCTGCTGATCGGTGGCATGACCTGCGCCGTGTGCGCGCGGCGGGTGGAAAACGCGCTGAAAGACGCACCGGGAGTCTCCGACGCTTCCGTCAACCTGGCTACGTCGCGGGCGTCCGTCTTTTTCGACCCCGGCGTAGTGGACGTGGCCGCGCTCGCGAAGATCATTGCGGAAGCCGGTTATGAGTACCTGGGGCAACCCGAGGAGATCTTCGAGGACCCGCTCGAAGCTTCCAGGAACCGGGAGATCCGGGATCTCCGGATCAAGGTCGCCGCCGGGGCCGTTCTGAGCGTCCTCGTCATGGTGGGAAGCATGCCGCACTGGTTTGCCTTCCTCCACGACGTTTCCCCCCGGGTCCTGCGCTACGCCATGTTCGTTCTCACCACCCCGGCGGTGTTCTGGGTGGGGAGCCGATTCATTACGGGGGCCGTCAAGGCTGCCCGCCGGAAAACGACGGACATGAATACGCTCGTCGCGATCGGGTCTCTTTCCGCCTACGCCTATTCGACCCTCGCCACCTTCCGGCCGGGGCTGTTCACCGGCGCCGGCGTGGAACCCCACGTTTATTTCGACGGCGCGGTGATGATCGTCACCCTGGTTCTCCTCGGGAGGTTCCTGGAGACGAAGGCGCGCGGAAGGACTTCCGACGCCATCAAGCGCCTGATGAAACTCGCGCCGAAGACCGCCCGGGTGGTCCGCAACGGAGTCGAAGCGGATATTCCCGTGGAAGCGGTCGTCCCGGGCGACAGCGTCGTGGTGCGGCCCGGCGAGAGGCTGCCCGTGGACGGGGCGGTGGAGGCGGGCAGTTCTGCCGTGGACGAGTCCATGCTCACGGGGGAGAGCCTTCCGGTCGCCAAGGAAGCCGGCAGCGAAGTTTTCGCCGGGACCATCAACCTGAGCGGGAGTTTTACCTTCAAGGCGTCGAAGGTGGGGGCGGAAACGGCCCTGGCCCGGATCATCCGCCTCGTGGAGGACGCCCAGGGCTCCAAGGCGCCCATCCAGCGGTTCGCGGACCGGGTGGCCTCCATCTTCGTCCCGTCGGTCATGGGGATTGCCGCGGCTACCTTTCTGGTCTGGTACTTCCTGGTTCCCGAACCCGTATTCAGTCGAGCCCTGCTGAACTTCGTGTCGGTGCTGATCATTTCCTGCCCGTGCGCCATGGGCCTTGCCACTCCGACCGCCGTCATGGTGGGCACCGGCCTCGGGGCCGAACACGGCATCCTGATCAAGGGAGGCGAAAGCCTCGAAAAGGCCTGGCGGCTTCGGACGATCGTTTTCGACAAGACGGGAACCCTCACGAAGGGCAGCCCCGAAATGGCGGACGCAACCGTCGTGGAGGGAATCGACTCCCGCGAGTTCCTGCGCCTGGCGGCTTCCGTCGAGGCGGTTTCGGAGCATCCGCTGGCGAAGGCCGTGGTCGCCCGGGCCCGTTCGTGGGGGATTCTTCCGGAGCCGGTGGAACGGTTCGAAGCCCTCGCCGGACTGGGAGCGCGGGGAATCGTCTCCGGAAGGACGGTCTTTCTGGGAAACCGGCGCCTGTTCGAAGAGGAAGGGATGCCGGTTACGAAGCTGGAATCCATGGCCCGGAAGTCCATCGCGTCGGGGAAAACCTGTATTTACGTCGCCGTCGACGGAAAGCCCGCGGGAATCATCGCCCTCGCCGATGCGCTCAAGGACTCCGCGAAAGATGCCGTGGCCCGGCTGAAGAAAATGGGCCTCGAAGTGGCCATGGTTACCGGGGACAGGAAGGAAACCGCTGAGGCCATCGGCCGTGAAGTGGGAATCGACCGGATCATGGCGGAGGTGCTGCCGGGGGACAAGGCGGGAGCGATCCGCCGGTTCCAGGAACACGGCGGCCTTACTGCCATGGTGGGCGACGGCATCAACGATGCCCCGGCGCTTGCCGCGGCGGACGTGGGGATCGCCATCGGGGCGGGGACCGATATTGCCGTCGAAGCGAGCGATATCACGCTCATCAAGGACGATCTCCGCCTGGTGGTTTCCGCAATCCGTCTTTCGGCACTCACCATGAAAGTCATCCGGCAAAACCTTTTCTGGGCCTTTTTCTACAACGTTCTGGGCATTCCGGTGGCGGCCGGCATACTCTACCCCTTTTTCGGAATCCTTTTGAACCCGATGTTTGCCGCCGCAGCCATGGCCATGAGTTCCGTTTCCGTGGTGGGAAACGCGCTGAGGCTCAGGCTTCTGTGGCGAAAAGAAGGCTGACGTCCATCGAATACGTTCTTTTTGACGTCCTGTCGTTTGCATTTGCTCCAGCCAATCTTATGTTGTCTATGATTTGTGTGCTGTAAAGGCCTGCCGGGGATACGTTTCGAACGGGTAGGGCTGCTGGTGAATCCGCAGACCGGGAGGAACTCCGCAGTTCCCTGCGCGGGCCGGCCGATGGAGGAATCCGAAGAGTGGTGTGGAGTGAACGGAACGTTTCATTGCGTCAGAGGAGGTAGAGTGTATGGACAGGTACGTCTGCCAGGTGTGCGGGTATGTGTACGATCCCGAGAAGGGGGACCCTGACAACGGGGTGGCGCCCGGAACCAGCTTCCAGGACCTGCCTGATGATTGGGTCTGCCCGGTGTGTGGGGCGGGCAAGAGTGATTTCGAGAAGGAATAGAATCCGAATTGGAGAGGGGTATCGAGGACATGAGCTACAATTTCAATGCTGCTGAAGTGTTCAATGTTGCCATTCAGATCGAAGAAAACGGCAGGAAATTCTACGAACAGAGCCTCAAGGTCATCGGAGATGCCGGAGTGAAGAAGCTCTTCGAGGATCTCGCGGTCCAGGAAGTGGAGCACAGGAAGAGATTCGAGTCCATGAAGGCGGGTCTCCCTGCCGGGGCGGCGGCTTCCACCGTATGGGATCCCGAGAACGAGACCGACATGTACATCAAGGCGATGGCGGATCAGCACGTTTTTGCCGGGGATGACATTGCAGAGGAGTTGAACCGGGTCAAGGACGTGAAATCGGCCCTGAAGCTTGCCGTCAGCTTCGAAAAAGACTCCATCATTTTCTTCCTGAGCCTGCAAGACGTAACGGAAGGTAAAACGGGCCAGGATACCATCAAGGCCCTGGTCAAAGAGGAGCAGGAGCATCTCAGGCGCCTGTCCCTCGAACTGGCCCGTATAGGTCGCTAGCAAGCCGCCTGGAAAGCTGCCGCAGTGGCCGGCATCGTTTCCGGGAAAAAACCGGCCGTCTTCCAGCCGGCCCCCTGCCGCCGCCGTGTCATGAGATCTTCCGGTCTCCTTTCCCGTTCTTCCCTCCCCGCTGCGCGGGGAGGGCGGTTTCTTTCCCTTCGCCGTTCTCCGGGATCATGACACGGCAGTAACGGGAGTCGGACGCGCCGCACCGGAACGGGCGGCCGCCCTTTTTCGATTGCCAGCCGAAACAGCGCGAGGGACCAGATCATGGAGAAGAAAGTCAAGATCTACACGACTTCCGGATGCAATTATTGCCGTCAGGCCAAGGAATACTTCACGGAACGGGGCATTGAGTTCGAAACGTTCGACGTGGGTACGGACAAGGAGGCGCTGAAGGAAATGAAGACCGTTTCCGGCGGCGCACGGAGCGTTCCCGTGATCGTCGTGTGCGATCGCGTGATCGTCGGTTTCGAACCCGCCGAAATCGAAAAGGCCCTGGAGTGTCTCCAGTAGATTCCTGTCGCCGCGTTCCGGAGGTGTGGCAGCCGTGGATGTTCTCATCTATACCATGGAAGGGTGTCCATTTTGCGAGCAGGCGAAGTGCCTCCTCGTGCGAAATGGGATCGAATTTTCGGAGAAGGTGGCGCCTCCCGGTTCGGCGACCTGGCAGGAAATGAAGGAGAAGACCCGCGGCGCCACTCTTCCCCAGGTCGTCATCGATGGTGAACCGATCGGGGGCTATGCGGACCTGGTGAACCAGGAGGCTACGGGCGAACTCCACAAGCGGCTGAAGATCGCGCACGGGGAAGAGCTTCTCTACGACGTGGTCATCGTCGGCGCCGGACCGGCGGGGTTGAGCGCGGCGATTTACGCCATCCGCAAGATGCTCAGGACCGTGATCATCAGCAAGGACGTCGGCGGGCAGGTCGGCTGGACGAACGAGGTGGAAAACTACCTCGGTTTCAGCCAGGTGAACGCCGGGGAACTCGTGGCGAAGTTCGACGACCACGTCAAGAGGTTCGGCGTGGAGAAGGTCGTCGGGGTCGAAGTCACCTCCATCGACCTCGCAAAGCGCATCAAGAGGGTCTACACCGGCGACGGCAAGTGTTACCTGGGCAAAACCCTGATCATCGCCACGGGAGGGCGGCACAAGCCCATAAACATTCCCGGGGAGCGGGAACTCGTGGGCAAGGGACTGTCCTACTGTTCGACCTGCGACGCCCCGCTTTTCGAAGGGGCCGAGGTCGCGGTGATCGGCGGGGGCAATTCCGGCCTGGAAGCCGTCCTGGACCTCATGCAGATCGCAGAGAAAATCTACCTCGTTTCGATGCTTCCCCTGCAGGGCGATGCAGTCTACCAGGAAAAGATCCGGCAGTCCGAGAAGGTGGAGATCCTTACAGAGCACATTCCCTTGAAGGTGCTCGGGGAAAAGGGCGTACTGGGGATCGAGGTGCAGAGCCTGAAAACGGGGGACCTGCGGGTGCTCCCCGTGGAGGGGGTCTTTGTGGAGATCGGGATTTTGCCGAATTCGGGGGTCTTTATCGATACCCTTGCCACCAACGGGAAGGGGGAGATCCTGGTCGACACGGAATGCCGCACCGGCCTGGCCGGGGTTTTCGCCTGCGGCGACGTGACCAACGTGCCTTATAAACAGGTGGTGGTCGCGGTGGGCGAGGGGGCCAAGGCCGCTCTTTCCGCCTACAATTATCTGCTCAACCTGAAGTAAACCGGTCGCTGACGGGCGCGCCGCGCCGCGCCCGTCAGCAGATGCATGCCATCCATCGGTTCTCGACCCCCGGAGGAGGGACGGTCGAAAACCTGTCCGGCAGGAGCGTCTCTCCGCCCCTTCGTCCGTCCCTGGCAAGCTTGCCGTCGAAGCCTTATTTCCCCTGGTTCACGACGATCGGGCTCAGTTTGTTCGCCTGCAGTCCGTATTTTTCCAGGAGCCTGTCGTACGTCCCGTTCTTCTGCAGTCGCTCGATGGCCGCTTTCACGGCATCCCGCAGCTGGGGTTCCTTGTTGGAAACCGGAAGGCCCACGAGGTCCTCGGTGAAGGCTTCGCCGATGGCCACGTAAGTGTTCGGCTCGAGCTTCTGGAAATGCGGCAGGGTCTCGTTGCCCTGAACGGCGGCATCCAGACGGCCGGACTTGAGCTGCGTCCGCGCATCGACGGACCCTTCCGTTCCGACCACCTTGATGGCGGGTTTGCCCTTAGCTACGCAGTTGGCCTCGCTCCATTCCCCGATCTGCTTCGGCCAGCTGGTGTTTCGGCTCGCCCCTACAGTCTTGCCGCACAGGTCGACAGGCGTCTTCAGCTCTGCGGCGTGGGACTGGATGGTGTAGAACTGTGCGCCGTTTTTCATGTAGTCGATGAAGTCGGCGTTATCGCGCCGGGTCGAATAATCGCTGATGCCGACCAGGGCCATGTCCACGCGGCCGGTCGCAATGGAGCTGAAAACCTGGGCGAAGGCGGTTTCTTCCCACTGAGCCTTCACACCAAGTTCCTTGGCGATCGCTTCTCCCAAGTCGATGTCGAAGCCGGTCAACTGGTTGGTCGCAGGGTCTTTGTAGCAGATGGGCGGGTAATTGCTCATCGTCGCAATGATGATCTTCCCATCTTTCTTGATGCGCTCCGGCAAATCCTGGGCGCAGACCGGAATGGCCAGACTCAGCAGAACTGCCACCAAAAGCACTTTTACTGCGATCTTCATGCAATTCCCCCTTTTGTGATTGTTTCGAAAACTCCTGTCTCTCAAGTCAACACTGCTGCGATGAAATCCCTGGTGCGCGGATGCTGCGGCCTGACCAGTACCTCCTGCGGCGGCCCCGATTCGACGATCGCCCCATTGTCCATGAAGATCACCTTGTTGCACACTTCTCGCGCAAAACCGAGTTCGTGCGTGACCACCAGCATGGTCATGCCGGTTTGCGCCAGATCCCTCATGACGGCGAGAACGTCGCCGACGAGTTCTGGATCGAGGGCAGAAGTAGGTTCGTCGAAAAGGATCAGCTTGGGATGCATCGCCAGGCAGCGGGCGATTGCGACCCGCTGCTGCTGTCCGCCCGAAAGCTGCGCCGGATAGGAACCGTGCTTGGCGGCCAGGCCGACGCGGTCCAGCAGGGCCATGGCTTCTTCCGTCGCTTCGGATTTCGGCTTGCCGAGCACCGTGACGGGCCCTTCGACGATGTTTTCCAGGGCCGTCATATGCCCGAACAGGTTGAAGCGCTGGAACACCATGCCGATGGGAACCCGCTGGCGGGCAATCTCCTTGTCGCTCAATTCGTGCAGGGCGTCGCCCGAACGGCGATAGCCCGCGAGTTCGCCGTCGATCCAGATGGCGCCCTTGTCGGCTCTTTCCAGCTGGTTGATGCAGCGCAGAAGGGTGCTTTTTCCCGAACCGGAAGGACCGATGATGCTCAGCACTTCGCCCTTCCGCACCTCCAGGGACACGTCCCTGAGCGCGCAGAATTCCCCGAAGTACTTGTAAATGCCGTTTGCGACAACCATTACGTGTCCGTTCACAGCTCACCCTCCGCCACTTCCACCGGCTTTGCCCGTTCCCTGGCTTCCCCCGCGACCCCCCTGGCGAAGTGTCTTTCGAGGAAGAACTGCCCGATGGAAAGGACCGTGACGACGATGAGATACCAGATGGCCGCCACGATCAGCAGTTCGATGACGCGCGCGTTGGCGTAGTAAATGCTCTGTGCGTTTCGCAGGATTTCCGCGTACTGGATGACGCTGGCCATCGAGGTGAGCTTGACCATGCTGATGACTTCGTTGCCGATGGGAGGAATGATCACGCGCATCGCCTGGGGCAGGATAATCCGCCGCAGGGTCGTCAGTCGCGTCATGCCGATGGATTTGGCGGCTTCCGTCTGTCCCGCGTCCACGGACAGGATCCCGCCGCGCACGACTTCCGCCGTATAGGCCCCCTGGTTGATGCCGAGGCCCAGCAGTGTTGCGATGAACGGGGTGATCAGCACGACCGTCTTGCATTGGAACAAGCCCGGAATGCCGATGGTTGGAAAGACGAGGGCCAGGTTGAACCAGATGAGGAGTTGCAGCAGTACGGGGGTGCCTCGGAAGAACCAGATGTAAAATGCCGCGATGTATCTCAGCACCGGGTTGGGAGACATGTACATGATCGAGAAGATCACTCCCAGGGTCACACCCAGGAGCATGGCCAGCACGGTCATGATGACCGTGTTCACCAGGCCTTCCATGATGGCCTTGGCGGTGAAGAACTGCGCGACCACTTTCCATTCGATGTCGCCGGTGGCGAAGGCGTGAACGAGGTAGGCAAACACGGCGAGGAGGCAGACGGATGCGACCCATCGGCCGTAATGCCGTCTCGGTATGTGCCGCAGATCAGCGATGGAGTAATCCGAGGTCTGCAAGGAACCTGGGGAAATGGGCACCGAAGAGTCGTTCGGTTTCGATGTCATATGCAATGAACTCCGCTATGTCCACGAGGGTAAGGAAGATAGCCGGAATCCGGCAGGCTTGACCAGTCGCGCCCTACGGTTGCTGCGGGTCGCGTCTCATGGCCACTCCTGCTACCCTTCACCGGGCAGTTTAACACAATATACGCGGCGCAAAATGTAACCTTTTTCCCTGGCCTGGAACAAGAGTTGTTTTCGTTCCGTGAAGAAATCCCGGTGGCAGGATGGTGGTGGAAGGGGAAGCGTGCGGTGGCCCGAAGGAATCTGTGGAAACGGTATGCAGGGACAAGGCCCCGGGGTGGTGGACACCCCGGAGCCTTTTGCGGACGGGCCTGGCGCCTTACAGCGCCTTTGCCCGGTGGGCCGGTGTGCCCTCCGTGATGATGGAAATCTTTTCCGGAACCGCTTCGGATGACCCTCCGACCATGTGCCGGAGCCCGTAGATCCATATCCCCAGTGCCGGGGCGATCCCCAAAAAGGCGACCGTAGCTCCCCAGACCATGCAGACTGGAAAAGAAGCCTGTTCGCCTGCGACTGCAAGTTGCAGTCCGCAGGCCAGAAACAGTTGAATGCTGCTCAATGCGGCTGCCGCAGCGCATGCCATGGTGAACCATCTGAGCATGCCGGTTTTCCTGCTTTGCGCAGCGCTGGAATCGACTGAGTTCATGTTGCCTTTCCTCCCAACTAAATTAACGACTTACAGATTTTCTATTTCTCATTCCGGCTTTCATGTGCCCTGTCTGGTCCGGGCAGACTCTGTTCGACATTTCCGGACCGGCTTGCCGGCGTTCCGTAGGCTTGCGCTCCATCGGCATCCGGGACCGGGGTCTCGCCGGAATCTGCCGCCGGCCTCCATCCGTTCCACCGGTCCGTACCTGGTGCAGGTGCCCGGAACTCTTGAGAACGTTCCTTACGGAACAGAGGTCGATGCAAGGCCTGTGCCGCTAAGGGTTAATGTATGGGGAAAATGATTCCCGTAAGAGTTTTATTGGGAAAAACGAAGGAATATGCCGGAAGGAATGGCGAAGAGGAGGAGTGGACGGCAATTCCCCCCCCGAGGTGGAATTGGAGACTCCTCGAGGGGGAATGGAGATCATTGCGCGGGGGAAGATCGCATTCGCTCACCCTGCGAGCAGGGCGCTCAAGTCCGCCAGGCGTTCGGTGTTTTCCAGTTCCCGGATCATCCGGACGGCGGCTTCCGCGGAGGCATCCGGGATCGTCTCCGCGGCCAGGGTGAGGAACTTGGCTTCCAGGTCTCCGTCGCTCATGGGCAGTTCCTCGTCTCCCAGGGCGCATTCCACCCGCGTCGTCTCGACGGTGCCGTTCGTTCCCTCGACCCGTACCACGGCGCCTACGCTGTGCCGTTCCGAAAAGAAGCGCTCCATGTCCTCGTCGTGCTGGAGGACGACCTTCTTCATGGCATCACGCACGCGCGGCGATTCGAGGTTGGATGGATCGTGCCAGCCGGGCCCGGGCTTCATTCCGAGCATTCGCAGCGCCACCGCGTAAGGCATGCTGAACTCGCAGTCCACCAGGTTGTCCGGGTCGTAGTCGCCGAGGTCTCCCATGACTTCCCGTGCCACGCCGATCCGGATTTCCCGGACGTCCGATTCGCTCCATCCTCGGCGTTCGAGGATCTCTCCGACGCCG
>JAJFUA010000044.1 GCA_021372635.1 Desulfobacteraceae bacterium
TTCAACGAACGGCCTTTCGGGCCGTGTGTGAATACGCGGGTGGCCATCGAGCACGTGGAAGCGGTGCTCAGGGATGTCACCGCGAAGAATCGACACTCCCATGGTTAATGCCAGAATGTTGGCTTACCAGATACTCCTGCACCTGGAACAGAAACCTTCCCAGCCCGAACGGCTCATCAGGGCCATGCTGGACCGCCACCGCGGGCTGGAGGAAAGGGACCGGGCTCTCCTGACGGAACTGGTCTATGGCGTCCTCCGGTGGAGAGGGCGGCTCGACTGGCATATCGACGCGCTCAGCAAGATCAGCCCGAAGAAGATTGACCCGGCCGTCCGCATCCTGCTGCGCCTGGCCCTCTACCAGATTCTCCTGCTGGATCGCATCCCCCCGCATGCGGCCGTAAACGAAACGGTGAAAATCGCCCGGGCCACGCAGGCACCGCACGTGGCCGGCTTTATCAACGCAGTGCTCCGCGAAGCCATACGCCGGGAAGACCGCTGGCAATGGCCTTCCCGCGAGAGTGCGCCGGACCGGTTCCTTGCCGTGACCACGTCCCATCCTCTCTGGTTCGTACAGCGCTGCCTGCGCGATTTCGGGTTCGAGGAGACCCTCGGGATCTGCGAGGCCAACAATGCCGTCGCACCGCTGGTTCTGCGGGTGAACACGCTGAAAACCGGCAGGTCCCTCGTGCTCGAATGGCTGGCTTCTCAAGGGCTGGAGGCGGAAGGGTCCTCGCTGCTTCCCTGCGCGGTGAAAGCCGTTGGAATCAGGCAGGACGTTACGAAATGGCCGATCTTTTCGGAGGGGCTGGTCCAGGTCCAGGACGAGGCGTCGCAGCTTGTCGCTCATCTTGTTTCCCCGGAACCAGGGGAGCGGGTCCTGGATCTGTGCGCCGGGTTCGGCGGAAAGTCCACCCACCTGGGGATTTTGATGGGAAACGCCGGGGAAATCACGGCGGTGGACCAGTCGGCCTGGAAGCTGGAGCAGTTGAAGGAAAACGCACGGAGGCAGGGGATCTGCATCGTCAGCCCCCTGGCGGCCGATGTCCTGGAGCTTCCGCCGGAAACGCTGGGCAGCTTCGACCGGGTTTTGCTCGATGCGCCGTGCAGCGGGTTTGGAACCTTGAGAAGAAAACCGGACATCAAATGGCGGCGAAGCCCCAAGGATCCTTATCGCTTCGGCATGACCCAGAGAAGTCTCCTGGCGCACGCGGCGAAGTTCGTGAAAAAAGGCGGGGTACTCGTTTATGCCACCTGCACGGTTTTTTCCGAAGAAGACGAGCAGGTGGCCCGGCATTTCACCGAGGATTTTTCCGAGTGGGCACTGGAACGTGCGGACGGGTTCCTGCCGGAAAGCAGCCGCGGACTGACGGACGGACCCTTCCTCCGGTCGCTGCCGCATCGCCACGGGACCGACGGTTTCTTCGGTGCCCGCTGGCGAAGGACGGGGTAAAAGCAGTTCGGCGCCTCTACCCACATCCTTCGGTGCCTCCGTTTTTCTAGCGGACTATGGTGCCGTCCTTGAGCTTGAATATGAATTTAACCCTGCTGGGATCCGAAACGTTGATCCTGGCCGGGTCCTTGATCGTGTACTTCGCTCCCGGTGCCATCGTGCCGATGTCGACGGCTTTCCGCCAAAGGATTCTCGTCTCATGGACATCGGTGGCCCAGACATCGAACTGCACGTTCTGGCGGACTTTCCCCGAGGCATTCACGATCGTGCCTTCTACGCTTCCGTCTTCCTTTACCATGAACTTTTCATACTTCAGTTCGTTGTCGATTTCTCCCTGGCTGAAAAAGGCCGCTGCGCGGCAGGTGAGCGGGAAAAGCATCAGGACTGCGAAAACGGCTGCAAAAAGCGCTTTGAACATGTTTCGTCTCTCTCCTTCGATCCAATCGGTCGCCTGAAATCCAGATCCATATGGACGGCGCAATGCGCCGTTATCCGGGGTCCCATATCCTCGGTGCGGAAAGCGCACCGGTACAGTCTTCAAGAAACCCTGCGCCCCGGAGTCACGGGCTTCTGAGTGGTCAGCAGCTGAAGGGCTTCGCCGTCGCGGACCGCGAGGACCATCCCGTGGGATTCGATGCCCATGAGCTTCGCCGGCTGCAGGTTTGCCACGACGATGACCTGCTTTCCGACGAGGTCTTCCGGGGCGTGCGTCTGGGCGATTCCCGCGACCACCTGCCGCTCCTCGCCGATGTCCACCAGGAGGCGCAGCAGCTTCTTGGATTTTGGAACGCGCTCGGCGTGCTTGACGATTCCCGCGCGCAGATCCACCTGCTTGAAAAGTTCGAACGGGATGGGTTCCGGCGGAGCCTCTTCGGCCGGCTTTTCCTTCGCGGGAGCTTTTTCCTTTTGGGGAGCACCGGCGGCGGCGTCTGTTTTCTCGACTCTCGGGAAGAGAGCCTCTCCCTTGGAGACCGGGGTGCCCTCGCGGAGCGAGCCCCAACGCCCGTCTTCCGACAGGCGGATCTCCAGGGCCGGCTTGGGAACCCCGAGGCGGTCCAGCATCTTTTCCGCGGTCTCGGGCATAAAGGGTGAAATCAGCACGGCGACGACCCGGTTCAGTTCGAGGAGGTTCCGGATGACCGTCTGCAAATGCCCCAACTGGGCCGGGTCCTTGGCGAGGGTCCACGGGCCGACGTGGTCGATGTACTTGTTCGCCCGGTTGACGCATTCCCATATGGCGATGAGCGCCTTGTGAAAGCCCAGCCGGGGCAGTTCCTCCAGCGTCTGGCGAACGGCTTCCTCGACCTGCGCGATCAGTTCCCGGTCCATTTCGTCCGGAGGGTCGCCGAACGGGGGGACTTTGCCGTCGAAGTACTTGAGCGTCATGGCGAGAGTGCGGCTGAAGAGATTGCCCAGGTCGTTGGCGAGGTCCGAATTGATGCGCTGGACCAGTGCGTCTTCGCTGAAGTTGGAGTCCAGCCCGAACACCATCTCCCTCAGGACGAAATAGCGGAAAGCATCCAACCCGTAAACGGGAACGAGATCGAGGGGCCGGACCACCGTTCCGTGACTCTTGCTCATTTTGCCTTCGTTGATCTTCCAGTAGCCGTGCACGTTGAGGTGCCTGTATGGGGGGAGGCCTGCCGCCTTGATGATGGTAGGCCAGTAAATGCCGTGGGGCTTCAGGATGTCCTTGGCGATGGTGTGCTCCACCACCGGCCAGAACTCATCGAACTTCGCTCCGTCGGGGTAGCCCAGGGCGGTGACGTAGTTGATCAGGGCGTCGAACCACACGTACGTCACGTACCTGTCGTCGAAGGGCAGGGGGATTCCCCAGCTCAGACGCTCCACGGGTCTCGAGATGCAGAGGTCCTCAAGGGGCTCGCGGAGGAACGCGAGCACCTCGTTGCGGTACCGTTCGGGGCGGATGAAATCCGGGTTCGCCTCGATGTACTCCATCAGCCACGACTGGTATTTGCTCATGCGGAAGAAATAGTTGGCTTCCTCCCGTTCGACGAGGGGCTTGTCATGATCGGGGCATTTCCCGTCGACGAGTTCCCGCTCCGTGTAGAAGCGTTCGCAGCCGACGCAATACAGCCCCTTGTACTTGCTGAAGTATATATCGCCGGAATCGTAGACTTTCTGCAAAATATACTGCACGACGCGGATGTGGTCCGGATCGGTCGTGCGGATGAAATAGTCGTTGCTGATATTGAGTTTCGGCCAGGTGTCCCGGAACATTCCGCTGATCCGGTCGACGTAGGTTTTGGGGTCGACCCCGGCTTCCTGGGCCGCCTGGACGATCTTGTCGCCGTGTTCGTCGGTCCCTGTGAGAAAGTATGTCTTGCAGCCGATCAGCTTGTGAAAGCGGTTCATCACGTCGGCTACGATCGTGGTGTATGCATGCCCGATGTGAGGTTCCGCGTTCACATAGTAGATGGGAGTGGTGATGTAGTAGCGTGACGTCATTCTGAGTACCTTTCCTTTTCCTCTTCCTCGCGAGTATATGACCGCTGCATTTCCCTGGTTCGTTTCCGCCGGATCGCCCGGCCGGGGCTGCGAAGTGAAAGCGGTGACGACAGCCTGGGAAAAACGGACGAATGGGACGGCAACCGGCGCTCTCCTATTTTTCGGGGAGCTTTTCCATCTGCTTTTCGATTTCTCTGCCGTCTTCGAGCTGGACGGTGTATGCCCTGCCGATGATGTTCTGGCGGATCACCTTTCCGCGGCCCTCGGGGATTTCCACCTTCTTCCCGAGCTTGGGCATGTCCTTCTTCAGTTCGCGGTAGCTGTCGTATTCGTATTGCAGGCAGCACATCAATCGCCCGCAGGCGCCGGAGATCTTGGCCGGATTCAGGCTCAGGTTCTGCTCCTTCGCCATTTTGATCGAGACGGCATGGAAGTTCCTCAGGAAAGAAGCACAGCAGAGGGGACGGCCGCACCCGCCGAGTCCCCCGACCATCTTGGCCTGGTTCCGGATTCCTATCTGCCGCAGTTCCACGCGCGTTCTCAGCCTGCGCACGAGGTCCTTCAGCAGCTCCCGAAAATCGACGCGCCCTTCCGCGGTGAAATAGAAGATGATCTTGCTGCCGTCGAAGAAGTATTCCACATCGACCAGGTTCATCTCGAGATTATGGGCCGCGATCCGTTCCAGGCAGTAATGCTCGGCATCCTGCTCGAGTTCCAGGTTTTTGTGATGCGTCTGGATTTCTTCGGCGGTGGCGGGCCGGTCGATCTTCTTGACATCCGCGGGATGAACGCGTGGATCGCGCGGGAAAGGCCCTTCCACGACCTGTCCCAGTCCCATTCCCTGTTCGGTGTGCACGATGACGAAATCGTCCCGCTTGAGACTGTACTCTCCGGGATCGAAATGGTAGATTTTACCCTCTTTGCGGAATCGAATTCCAACAACCCTGTCCATATATGCCACCCTTGATGGCCAGGCAGACACTCTCCAGCGTCAGCAGTTTGTTGGCGTTCTGCCGCAGATGCT
>JAJFUA010000050.1 GCA_021372635.1 Desulfobacteraceae bacterium
GGTGGTGACGATGAGTTCATCCGAAACGGCCCGCATCTTGTCTTCCCAGAGGAGAAGGGATTCGTTGCGGGCACCGATGATGGAGATCACCCTGTTTCCGGCTTCTTTGAGCGAACGGGCGATCGGGAAGACGGGGGCGATCCCTACGCCGCCACCCACACAGATCACCGTGCCGTAGTTTTCGATCTCCGTCGGGTGGCCCAGCGGGCCGACGATGGTTTTGAAAGCGTCGCCCACGTTCATGGTGCCCATTTGCATGGTCGACTTTCCGACCTCCTGGAAGATCATGGTGATGGTGCCCGCATCCCGGTCGTAGTCTGCGATGGTGAGCGGAATACGCTCCCCGAACTCGTTCATCAGCACGATGATGAACTGACCGGCTTTGGCCTTTCGAGCGATCTGGGGCGCTTCAACCACCATGAGCTTGGTGACGTCGCTCAAGATCTGCTTCTGAAGAATTCTGTACATCCCGATTTCCTCTTTTGACTGGAGTGATGGGCCGAAATTTATGGAACATGACAGCAAAATGCATGTTCCCGCCCGGGAAGATGCGACCGCCTCGAATCCGCCCGGTATTTACACAGTATCCGTTGTCATAGAGACTCGAACATCCATTTCCGCGCGGAGATTTCCCGATCGAAAAAACCTTGGAAGCCATGGCGAACCGCGCGAAACTCATCTCGCGACATTGTCATCGTAAAGGGAACTGGAATCCGGCTGCCTGCACCGGATGTCGTGCCGGTACCAGGAAGGGGAGCGCGTGCTTCAGGTGTAGCTTCATGAAAGAATATCCACGCATTTGTAACATTCGCATTCGTTCCCTGTCAACGATCAGGCTGCCGGGGGCGGCCATGGAGCCGGAATCACGCATGTGTGCGCGAACGGCAGTCGGACTGGCGAACATCCCTGGAAGGGAAAATGAACAACGGCGTACCTGCCGCTGCGGCCTGCAGTCGGGCTTTCGGCACGAAGCTGCATGGTGTTTCCGGCAACCGGCATTCATGCCGGACGACGGAGATCCCCGCAAACCCGTGAAAAAGGCTATACCGAGGCTGGCTGTATCATGAATAAAAGTAATGATAACGATCCATGGTTGGCTTCTTCCCCCTCGGAACCCGCACCCGGGCATATATCATCTGCGGGTTTTATTGCCAAGAGAATTCGCTCGGTAATATCATGTCCTACAATCATAAGCCGATGATTCCGGTTGCGACAGGGTAAAGGGCAAAGATCGAGAGAGAACGTCCCGTTGCGCGAAGGGGCCGAAAGAAGCCGTGCCTGCAAAACCGAATCGTTCTTAAGGCTTGCATACACGCAGCCATCTCCCTTATAGTGTGCATCCGGGGAAAACCGGAAACTTTGCGAACCATTACGATCCCCGGTCAATCTTAGAATTCTGGAGGAGCTAGTCATGGCGGTGGCCAAAAAAATGCTTCAGTTCATGGAAAGCGGGTCATGGATCAGGAAGATGTTTGAGGAAGGTGCCCGCTTGAAAAAAATACACGGTGACGAGAAAGTGTTCGATTTCAGCCTCGGTAATCCCAATGTACCCCCGCCGGATCTCGTCAAAGACAAGCTGCTGGAAATAATAAAAAAAGATGCGCCTGGGCTGCATGCATACATGCCAAACGTGGGGTTGCAGGAAACGCGTTCCGCAGTATCCGCCTATCTGTGCCGGGAACAATGCGTTTCTCTTGCCGAAAAGCACATCATAGCGACCTGCGGGGCCGCGGGGGCGCTGAACATCATTTTGAAAGCGCTGCTCGATCCCGGCGACGAACTGATGGTTCCCGCCCCGTATTTCGTGGAATACGGCTTTTACGCGGACAATCACGGCGGTACGCTCAAGGCCGTGCCCACCCGTGATGATTTTACTCTCGACCTGGAGGCGATGGAGCGGGAGATCGGTCCGAAAACGAAGATAGTGCTCATCAACTCGCCGAACAACCCGACGGGGCAGATTTACTCCGAAGAGTCTCTGCGGGAACTCGGCAGAATCCTGGAGCGCAAGAGCGAGGCCTTCGGGCACACCATCTACCTGGTTTCGGACGAACCTTATCGAAAGATCGTGTACGACAGCTGCTGCGTGCCCTGCATTTTCAAATGCTACCGCGATTCGCTCATAGGGACCTCCTATTCCAAGGATCTTTCACTTCCGGGGGAACGTATCGGGTTCGTTGCCGTGAGTCCCGAAGCGAAGGATGCGTCGAGCCTCGTCGATGCGCTGTCTCTTGCGAACCGCATTTTGGGTTTCGTGAACGCTCCCGTCCTGATGCAGCGGCTGGTGGTCGAGCTTCAGGGCCTCTGTGTGGATGTGGACATCTACAAGCGCAAGCGGGATATCATCGTAAAGGGACTGCGGGATGCCGGCTACGAGTTGACCGTGCCCGCCGGCGCGTTCTACCTCTTCCCGAAAAGCCCCCTGAAGGACGACGTCAAGTTCGTGAAGCTCCTCCAGGAGGAGAACATCCTCGTCGTTCCCGGCAGCGGGTTCGGCGGCCCCGGGCATTTCCGCATCGCCTATTGCGTGGATGACCGAACGATCGAGAATTCGATACCCGGATTCCGGCGTGCGATGGAAAGGGCGAAAAGCATTGGCTAGCGGGAGATAGCAGGAGGGACATCCATGCAGAAGAAGATTTTCCTGCAAAAGAATCTGCAGACAGGTGGCCGTTCTCACGTCAAGTGGCTCATGTGGGCCGCTGTGGCCCTGATCGTCCTTGTGCTCGTGACGCCCCTGCTGGTGAGGCATAAGAGTCCGCGGGACATGACAAAGAAGCCCGCGGCCGAAAAAGGCAAGGTGGTCAAGGAGATCCCCAGGGCCCCGGCGGAAACTGCCGAGGGGCAGCCCGCGGGAACGGCGATGGAGACCCCTGCGGGCGTCAACCCGGCCGATGCGCCCAGGGCAGCCGATCTCAAGCAGCCATCCCCCGCTGGAGCGGACGTGAGGCCCGCGAATCCTCCGGACGGCGGTTCAGAGTTGCTGACGGGCGATCCGCGCAAAGCGCCCCAGTGGGCCGAAGCGCAGCGCAAGGAAGCGCCCGCTCCGGCGGCCGCTCCTCCAACCGCAGGCATGCCTGCGGCAGTGCAGCAGCCGACCCGGAAGGACATTCGGCCCGAAGCGAAACCGGCGGATGTCTCCGGGAAACCGAAGCCCGCTCCTGGTGCCGTGAAGCCTGCCCCCGCAGGCGTGAAGACGGCATCCCTGCCTCCGGGTGTCGCGAAAGACCCCGCGAAAGAACAGGGCCGGCCCGCTTCGACGGCCCCCGGTGCTGCGAAGGAGCAGAATATTCCTCCCGAACTGATGAAGCATTCGGCTTCGGGCAAGCAGATGTACTGCGTTCAGGTCGGTTCCTTCAAGGACCGGAAGAATGCGGATGAGATGAAGGGCGCCCTTGCCCGGAGAGGATACACCGTGACCGTGTCGCCTTCCGTGCATCCGAAGCTGGGGCAGCTTTACGTGGTGACGCTCAAGCCGGTGGACAACATGGGAACGGCCAGTACGCAGGTGGAGCAGATCAAGCACGAGGAGAAGGTAAAGCCGATCATCCTGAAGATTCCGCCGGGACAATGAAACGACGGGCCGGGAACGCTCCGTGCCCTTTCAGGACTTTCCAGGGAACGATGAACACGAGGCCGCCGGGTCCCGGTTCATCGTTCTTTTTTTTATCCATGGATGGAGCGACGTGCAGCGGTTTTTTCCGGTGCGGAGGGATCGGCCCCGTAGTATGGCTATAATACTGAGTTGCGTACAAGGTCGTGCCGACGCATTGAATTTTTCATTCGAACAAATGGCCGAATCCTCTCTGAACCATTTCCGCTTGAGTGCAACTTCGTATAAGGCCGGTAAGAGAAAAGGCTGACCGGGACCCCTGGTGCTATCCCAGGTTCCAGGCCTTGAGGCTGTCCAGGAATTCATAATGGGTCAGGTCGTGGTGGATCGGGGTCACGGATATGAAATTTTCCGCGAGTGCCTGTGAATCCGCGAAGGAGTTGGTGTCGGGTTTGACTGCCGAGTTGCGGAGCCAGTAATAGACGTGGCCCCGGGGGTCGATCCTCCGGTCGTAGCCTTCGAGGGTTCTCATGCTTCCCTGGTGTGTGACCCGGGCTCCCTGGATTTCCCCCGCGGGGATGTTGGGCACGTTCACATTGAGCAGCACGCCTTCCGGAAGGCCTTCCGCTTCGATGTGTTTCAGGATTTTCAGGACAAAGGAGGTCGCGCCGCTGTAATCCTTTGCCTTGAAACCATCGATGGAAACGGCCACGCCGGGCACCCCGAGAACGGCCGCTTCCGTTGCCGCGGACACAGTACCGGAGTAAATGAGATTCACGCCCACGTTGGCCCCTGCGTTGATCCCGGATACGACCACATCCGGGATGGGGTGCAACAGTTCGGTGATGCCGATCTTCACGCAATCGGCGGGCGTGCCGTTCAGCGCGTATCCGAAAAACTTTCCGTTCCTCTGAACAGAGGCGACGCGGAGCGGGTTCAGCCAGGTAATGGCGTGACCCACGGCGCTTTGCTCCGTCTCCGGAGCCACTACCGTAACATCGTGCTCGCATGACAGAGATTCGTACAACGCCTCGATTCCCTTTGCATAAATACCGTCATCATTGGTTAGAAGCACTCGCATGGAATTGTTCGATCACCTTCCCGTAAGCTTCGCACTATATGCGTGCAGCGATCCATATAGCGGGATTTCCCCCGGCTGTGTTTACCTCTTTCATCAAACTATAACACACGGGCAGCCCCGTTGAAACCATTTCCACTCGGCCGCGGCTACGGCTTTCACGGAGTGGTTTTGCGTGCGGGTGCTCAAAAAAACTGTCATCCGTCCGCGTTCGTGCTATAAGAATATTTCGGAACGAAGCGCCCGCCCGCGGGTTTCGATGAAGGCGGTGCGATGGAGGAAGGCTGTTTTCATCTATCCCTCCGGTGCATTCGTCGTTCCATTTTCCATTTCCATTGAACAATTGGGGGGAGAGATGAAAGTGGGTTTGCGGTATGGGGTCATGGTTGCAGTCGTTGCGTCGTTGCTCTCTTCGTGCTCCATGATGCCGTTTCGGCCTCTCGCTTCGGGCGAGATATGGCTGACCTCGGTCAAGATGCCCGAAATCGTCAATGAAAACATGCCGTACGACGTCATCGTATCGTTCAAGAGCGATGGAGAACCGCAAATCAAGGAAGTCTGCTTTCATTGGGCGGTCGATAAAGCAGAGGTCCCCGCCCCCTCGCTGTACATGTTCACCCAGGAAGTCCAGAGAGACAAGCCCAGCGGCACGATCGGGTCTCGTTGGATTGCCGAGGGAATGTACGTTCAGATGTCCTCCGCATTCTGTTCCCCCGCGCAGAACGTGATGTACGGCACCTACGGGAGCCTGACCGCGAGGATAGAGACGGCCAGCCTCGATCAGCAATACAACCGGCTGGAATGCCGTGTGAAGTATTTGCAGGACGGTGTTCTCAAGGAAACGAACAAGGTTGTGGCCAAAATCGTTGTGGAAAAATAAGGGCGGGACCGCTCGGTGGGGAACGCTCCGGGACGTATCCGGGGGAAGGCCGACCGTTCCTGCGTCAGTCACGGCTTCCGCGGCGACTTCCGCCCGAGAGGTTTTCCGTGATGGTGCGGGTGCGGCGAAATCACGGGGGAAGAGCGGAATGGCTGGCACAACCATCCGGAATTCTGGGTATTTCCGGTAATATTGCCCGGAAATACCGACACCGCCCTGGACAAAATACTGCCCCGCCGCCTGTTTTTTACATGCTCCGCCTCATTTGATCCGCAAAGAATCTCCTGGAGAATCATGCAGGTTCACCATGTTCTGTTTGCCATCACCTTCCGGCGGACTGCTTATCGCCTTGCCGGTGTCGAGGCGAACTGGAAGAAGACACCAGGTATTCCCGTGAGCTGTGAGCGAAGGGGAAAATGTACGGTTCGAGAATATGTGCTAAATTTCACATAGGCATTGCCAGATTCTTTTGACCCCTCCCTGAACCATTCGATTGGTCCTCTTTGTATTCAGTGTAATCATTAAGGAACATCCTTGAGCGTGGTTGTGCGCCTGTCATCGCTTGCTCTTAATAAAGAAGTATTATTAGGGAGTGGAGTCTTCCAGTTTCCCGGGGGGCGGCAGAAATATTTTAGAGCTGCATGCCATTTCGTTAACAATACGATTGACATCTCGTATAACGTAATGCTATACATTGCATAATCAAAAGGGAGTAGCTACACGGGCAAAGTCACCAATACGGCGGCATCCCCGCCTGGCTTTGTCGTTGGCCTTAAAGCCAATTAGCGAGACTTTTGGCGTGATGAGTCATGCTGAAGGTCTCGTTTTTTTCGGGGCCCAAAGCGCAACGGTCTTATGGATTCGCCCCGGCGTGGGGCGAGGAAACAACTTCCTGGAGGCAAAGATGATAGACCTGGGAGCTTTCGGCAACATCGAGTTTTCACTGCAATACCTTTCCGCTGTTTTGAGCATTGTCATCATCGATATCGTCCTGGCCGGCGACAACGCCGTGGTGATCGCCATGGCGGTGAAAAACCTGAAGGGCCGCACGCGCACTCTGGGCATCGCCCTGGGTGCAGGGGGGGCGGTCATGGTGCGGGTCATCGCCACCTTCCTGGTTTCGCAGCTCCTGAACCTGCAGTTCATCAAGCTCGCGGGGGGAGTCATACTCCTGTGGATCGCTGTAAAGCTGCTCCTGCAGAGTTCGGAGGAAACGAACCACAAGGAGGCTGGAAGCCTGTGGCAGGCGCTCTGGATTATCATCGTGGCCGACATGAGTATGGGAATCGACAACATGCTGGCTGTGGGAGCGGCTTGTCACGGCGATCTACTGCTTCTTCTGTTCGGCCTCGGGTTGAGTATCCCTCTCGTCGTGTTCATGAGCAGTCTTCTTGCCAAACTGATGGACAAGTATCCGGTCATCCTTTACGCGGGCGCCGGAATACTGGGCAAGGTTGGTGGCGAGATGATGATTACCGATCCGTTCGTGGTCGAGGCTTTGCACCCGTCTGAAGCCATCCGGTATGCCGTCATGGTGTTCTTCACCATAGCCGTGATAGCCGCTGGGAGACTCATCATGGTGCATCGGGGCAAGAAAATGGCCGCCACGCAAAGCTGATCCGGGGCCGGGCACCCGGCCCGCAATCCTTGAAGGAGACTCCCGGGCTGAACCGCCTGTCGAGGCGGTTCAGGAGTCTTCCTGTTTGAACTCTCTTCCGACGTCTCCGCGTGGCGGCATGAGGCCGGTGCCTTCCGCCGCCACGCATCTTTCACCTTTCCTGTTTCAGGATTTCCTTCCAGCCGCTGGTGAACTTGAATGTCCGTCTCCGTTCTGAAACCAGGGCCTGACGGAATCCAGGATGAAGGTCTTCCATGCCTCCGCATGGGAATAGCTTGCGTCCTGGACCTGCGTGCCGCGGGGTGTGTGCTTATCGTGTTTGGGAAAGCCCCGCGCAGGACGGGCCCGGTGCGACGCGTCTCCGGGAATCTGTTCGGGGGAGTGCGATGCCGGTGCTCACGATCGTTGTGAGCCGATAGTGGACTACGAAAAGGAACAGGAGATGAACCCGATCAACGAACTGAGGCAAGAGCATGAAGGGATCAAAACGTCCCTGGAGATCCTTGCCAGGATTACGCAACGTCTTGATGCGGAAGAGGAAACCGCTGCGGCTGGGGACCTTGCCCGGCTGCTCGATTTTTTCACCGTTTTTGTGGACACCTGTCACCATGGAAAAGAAGAGGAACTGCTATTCCCGGCCTTGGAGGCGAGCGGAGTTCCGAAAGAAGGCGGCCCCATCGGGGTAATGCTGGCGGACCATGACAGCGGCCGCGGGCATGTCCGCGCACTGCGCGGCAAGCTTGCCGAATACCAGGCTGGGGACAGGTCCGTCGTCTCCGAGATCCGGCGACATGCCGAGGCGTATGCCGGGCTGCTTCGGCAGCACATCGAAAAGGAGAACAAGGTGCTGTTCCCGATTGCCGAGGACCAGTTGTCTGACGAGACGAAGAATAGTCTGGAAGAAGGGTTTGAGCGGATTGAGACTCAGAGCGTCGGGGCCGGGAGGCACGAAACGTTCCACCGAATGCTCGACGAGTTGCAGAAGAAGTACTGCCGATAGGTAGTTTCGGGAACTTTCGGCTTGAGAAAGGAGCGGACGGAGGGACAGCGCGCGTTTACCCTGCGCGCCGTGGGCCGGGGCTCTTCGGTTCCGGCCCACGATGTCCGCTCACGATTCCTGTTTGGACCACATTACGGCGATGGCCTTGGACGGGGCGCTGCCGACCGTCCGAAACGTATGGCTCAGGTCGGACTCCATGTAGATACTGTCGCCGGCTTCCAGGATTTCCACCCGGTCGACCGTCCGGAACTCGAGAACCCCCTCGGTCACATAAAGGAACTCTTCGCCGGGATGACTCATGAAAACCACGTCGTTCGATTCGTGGCTGGGGAATTCCACGAGAAAGGGGTGCATGTTCTTGTTCGGCATCTTCGATTCGAGTGCCATGTAAATGTAATTGACGGCTCCCTTTTCGTGGTGGGGGCGCTTTTCGATGCGGACACGGTCGGACTTTCGGGTGATCGATACCTTCGAGCCGTTGCTCTCGTCCTCGAAAAAGTATCCCATACCGACTTCCAGTGCCCTGGCGAGGCGCAGGAGCGTTGGGACGGGAGGAATCACCCGGCCGTTTTCTATCTGCGAAAGGAAAGGCTTGGACAGCCCCGTCCGTCCGGCCAGATCCTGTAAGGTGAGTCTGTTTTTCAGCCGGAGGTCTCTCACCTTGTCGCCTATCTTGAACGCCCTCACGGCCAAGCTGATGTCGCTGTCCTCGTTCCGGTTCATTCCGTCTCCTCAGATTCTTCCCTGCCTTTTGCGCGCCCCGGCGGATATTTGCTGATTCGATACAAAGTTCAATCTTTCACAAACGGATCAATTCTAAACCAAGTTTGAGTTGACGAAAAAAGAAAAAGTACGGCTGTGAACCGCATTCTTCCATGGGCAGCCGTCCGGGGTGGAGGTGATGGGCCGATTCAGTTTGAAATTACGATCAGTTGAAGGAAAGGTGGCGGAGTGGAAGAAAAATGAGAAAAGATGGAGTCCACTCCGCCGGGGTGAGCGGGAAAAAGGAGCGGTATTACTCCGCAGGTTTGGCGGAAAATGTCTCGAAATGGGTGAACCGGCTGATTTCCTTGCGTTTGGGTGGGCCCGTCACACGTTCGGGGTAGCCGAGGGGAACGAGCACGAGAAGTTCGTAATCGTCCGGGACCTGGAGAACCTCCTTCGCGCTGTCCTGGTCGAAGAGACCCAGGATGACCGTTCCGAGGCCCAGGTGGTGGGCCATCAGGCACAGGTTCTGGGTAGCGAGGCCGAGATCGAACATGAACCAGTCGCCATGCCTGGTGGTTGCCTGGTTTTTGTAGAAACCGGATACATGGAGCTTCCCACATATGGCCAGGACGACGGGAGCCTGGAGCAGCGCTTCCGCGCCGGGGTTTCCCTTGCCTGCAAATTCGCGCAGGTGCTGCCTGGTTTCGGCATTCTGAACGACGATGATTTCCCAGCACTGGGTATTTGCCCAGGACGGTGTCCAGCGGACTGCCTCCAGAACCTGGTCCAGAAGTTCCCGGGGAACGTCCCTGACCTGAAAATGGCGGATGCTTCGCCGGCTTTTGATGAGAGATAAAAAGTTTTCCATCGATTGATTCCGATCTGACGTATCAAATGGGACAGTGAGAAGGAACGGCCGAATTCCTACTCGGCGGGGGGCGGGGGGGAGTGTCTGTCCTCCCTGCGGCTGTGCGCTTCGATCAGGGGGTGGAGTTCCTTCCAGTTCCAGGGCGGCGATGCCGCTTCGCTGGAGTTTGGCCACGGCCAGTCGCGGGGAAGCGGGGAATGGAAGTGCATCGTCTCCTTGCGAACGGGGTGTTCCACGACGAGTTCCCGGGCGATGAGAGCGATCTGCCTTTGGGGCATGGGAGCGCTTGCTCCGTAGCGCAAGTCGCCGACGACGGGATGCCCGAGGGAGGCCATCTGGACGCGGATCTGGTGATGCCGGCCCGTTTCGAGTTCCACCTCCACGAGACTGCGTGATTCCCCGGTTTCCAGAAGGCGGTAGGAAAGCCTCGCTTCCTGGCTCGAAGCGGTGGGGAAGGGGACGATCCTGCTGGATCGCTCGTCCCGCCGCTCGATATGCTGCGTCAGGCGCCCGCCAGGCGAGGTCATGCATCCTTCCAGGACGGCAAGATAGGTCTTGCGGAGGGTTCCCGACCGGAACTGGGAACTCATCCTGCCCGCGGCCTTGGAAGTGCGGCAGAACAGCACGATGCCGGCCACGGGCCTGTCGAGCCGGTGGACCATCCCGAGGAAGACCTGGCCTGGTTTCGCGTAGCGCCCCTTCAGCCACAGCTTGCCGAGATCCAGCAGGGAGTCTTCTCCCGTCTGATCTCCTTGAACGAGCAAACCCGCTGGTTTATAAAGAACCAGCAGGTGGTTGTCTTCATAGAAGACGGGCCACGAGGGGTGAAAGAAATACGAATCGTTCACAACGTTTCTCCGCGTCGGAAGGCCGGGCATTGCCGCGAGGCCGTCCGGGTTTCGTTTCAGGCCTGTCATGCGTATGCGAAAGACGGGCCTTGTGCCCTTCATAAAACGGGCGGCGGAGAATTTCAAGGGGCCTATGGGGTCCTACCCGGGATAATGGACGGGGAAGGAAGAGAGCTGGCGTGGCGCGAAAAGAAGAAATTAGGCGGGACGGAAGAAATCAGGGGGAAGGAGAGCGGCCGGGTCCGAAGCAAATGAATGAACTTCTGGCGCGCTGCGGCATTTCATTCGATCCCGGGCAGCTGGAAAAACTCTGGACGTATCACCAACTGCTGCGTGAACGCACCGAGGAACTGAACCTGACCCGCGTTCACAACTTCGAGAACATGGTGCTGAAACTCTACGTGGATTCCATACTCCCCGGACTGCTGATGGACCTGCCTTCCCCGCTGCTGGATCTTGGAACGGGGCCGGGCATGCCGGGAATTCTGCTGAAAATCGCTTTCCCGCGGTTGGAGGTCGTTCTGGCGGAAAGCCGCCGGAACCGGGTCGAGTTTTTAGAGGAGGCGGTGAAACGGCTTCGGCTCGAAGGAGTGGAAATCGTCGGCGAGGGAATCACGCCGCGCTTTGAGCGCCCCGCTTCCGGGGTTGTGACCCGGGCCGTGGAGAGTATCGCCCAGACACTGGAGCGCATCGGAGGATGCCTGAGGGCGGGTGGGCTCGCGGTTTTCATGAAGGGCCCGCAGTGCGGAGAAGAGATCGAAGAAGCTTCGAAGAGTCTGTCCCTGGACTATCGGCTGCGCGTGGATCGATCGTACCGCATTCCCGGTACGCCCCACGAGAGGCGCCTGGTGGTCTTCGAGCGACTGAGCGAGCCCCGATGGGCAAGAAAGGCGAGTGCTATGGAGCGTCATCCGACACGCAGGATCGAAAGCGACCAGAATGAACTTTTCAAGGATTTGAAAAAGCTTGCAACGGCCCGTGGAATCCGGAAGCAGCGGCGCGCGCTGGTGTACGGGAAAAAGCTCACCCACGAGGCGGTCGCGGATTTTCCGGAGCGCTGCCTGGCCTGGATCGGGACGGAGGAGCAGCCGTTTCCGCCGGAGAACCTTCCCGAGGCTGCTGCCTGGTACCTGTTGTCTCCCGCTCTTTTTCGCGTACTGGACCAGGTCGGGACGAACGAGCCCCTCCTGCTCGTGTCCGTGCCGGAGGCGGGGGCGTGGAAGCCGTCGGACGGACTGCCCGAAGGATGCAGCGTGCTGGTGCCGTTTCAGGACCCCGAAAACGTGGGGGCCGTGGTGCGCTCCGCGGTTGCCTTCGGGGCGAGCCGTATCATCCTGCTGGAGGAAAGCGCGCACCCTTACCATCCGAAAGCGCTCAGAGCCTCCGGGGGAGCCGTTTTCCGGGCGCAGTTCCTGGAGGGACCTTCCATCCGGGACCTTCCGGACGATCTGGCGGTAATGCCGCTCTCGGCCGAAGGCAGAGATATTTCGACGGTGTCCTTCCCGGGCTCCTTTGCCCTGCTGCCGGGTTTGGAAGGGCCGGGGCTTCCGGAGTCCTTTCGAAAGCAGTCCCTTTCCATACCGATGCTCCCGGCCGTGGAATCGCTCAATGCGGCCGCTGCGACGGCCATTGCGCTTTACGTGTGGTTCAGTTCCCGGAGAAAATGACGCGTCGGGAGTAAGAACCGGACGACATCCCTCCATCGCGGCCGGTCGGGGCGGCATGGCATGCGGCTCATGCCTCCCCGGAAGCGCTTCAAATCTCGTCGATATTCCTGGATTGCATATACAGGGCGTATCCTCCCCACAGGAGCGACAAGATCACCAGCCCGACGCCCGAATAATAGGCGAAATGGGCGATGGCGTGGTCGTAGCGAAGCCATCCGAGGCTGCCGAGAATGTTGTACCAGTCGTGCGATCCGGGAGTTTCGGCCCCCGTGGCGCCCCCGAGGAGGGTCAGTCTGAGGGCGCGGGCGTCGTCGATGTAGGGGGCGATGTCCATGAAGCTTTCGCCGAGCCACCACAGGGCGACCGAAGTCCCGAAGATGTCGCGCGTGCCGAAAAGAAGCGCGCACAGGCAGGTGAGCGGCATGAGAAGCTGACCGAGCGTACCGCCTAGAATTTGCAGGAAACGGCCGAGGGGCAGGAAGATGACATGCCCGGCTTCATGGAACGTGAGGTTTACCCGGTGCATGAAGCTGGAGCCGAGATCGTCGGGGTTCATGGGGAAGGAAACGAGCCATACGCTCCAGGAGAGGAGGAGCATGAGAACGAGAGCCCTGCCGAAGAAGTAGAAAGGGTTCACGTCGGCTTCGACGGTGAGGAGAAGGTCCTTCAGAAAAGCGGCGCTCAGAATGCGTGCCGGGGGAGCGCCCTCAGAAGGGGTGACTTCGGTCGTCCGGTCGAGGTATTCATGATATTTGGCGAAGATGACTCCGCACCTGGGGCATTCCGTATTCCCGTCGGCCTGTTCGAACTGGCA
This sequence comes from Desulfobacteraceae bacterium, assembly GCA_021372635.1. Taxonomy (GTDB): domain Bacteria; phylum Desulfobacterota; class Syntrophobacteria; order Syntrophobacterales; family Syntrophobacteraceae; genus JAJFUA01. The sequence continues at coordinate 13,035 of JAJFUA010000050.1, forward strand.
CTTGGGGCATCGCATAGCGGGGGATCCTCCGATTCGTGATGGCTTGCGGTTTCTGCCGGACGTTCCCGTGCCTATTGCGGGAAACATGGCTTCCTGCGCGCGGGTGGTTTGTTTATAGCATGAAAAGGAAGGGATTCGCATCGGGAAGGATCGGAGAGGCGAAGAAATGGAAAAGGCCCATGCGGGGCATGGGCCTTTGGATAAGCGAATCGGCGATCGACGTATTCGAACCGAAGGAAGAAGTTAGGCAACCTCTTCCTTGACCGATATGGCGATCTTGTAAAGGATGGTCAGCACGAAAACGCCGGTTGCCCAGATGCCCAGGGCGATCATGAGTTCCGGGATCGTCGGCGAGTATTCGCGGATCTGGTCGAAGGCGTTGGGGATGAAACCGGCGACCACCAGGCCGAGGCCCTTCTCGAGGTACATGGAGAAGAAAACCGCGGCGCAGGCGATCTTCAGCGTCTTGTCGTCGTTTCGTGTCTTGGGATTGATGAGCAGGACGAGCGCAACAATCGCCAGGACTGCGAACATCCACATGAAGGGGACGAGCTTTGCATGACCTTCGAGCCCGACGAAAAGATACTGAAGTGCGTGCATGTGCGTGGGGATCTGGCTGTAGAATGCCGTGAAGAATTCGAGCCCCACGAAGAACACGCTGATGATCATGGCGTAGGTCATGATCTGGGAGAGCTTGTTGATGGCTTCCCTGCCCGGATCGAACTTGCTGTACTTTTTGATGAAGAAGGACAGCAGGATGAGGAGGGCGGGACCGGAGCAGAAGGCCGACGCGAGAAAGCGGGCGGCCATGATGGCCGTCAGCCAGTAGTGGCGACCGGGAAGACCTGCGTACAGGAAGGCCGTCACCGTGTGAATGCTGACCGCCCAGGGAATGGATATGTAGATGAGCGGCTTTACCCAGTTGGGATAGTGCGTGCCCTTGCGCTCCGCTTCCAGGACGTTCCACCCGATGATGACGTTGAGGAAGAGATAGCCGTTCAGGACGATCATATCCCAGAAAAGGATGGAGTTCGGCGTCGGGTAGAGGATCACGTTGAGGAGGCGCATCGGTTTACCAAGGTCGACCACGATGAAGAGAAGACACATGGTGACGGAGGCGATGGCCAGGAATTCCCCGAGGATGGTGATCTTGCCGAACACCTTGACGTTGTGCAGATAGTAGGGCAGCACGACCATGACGGCGGAGGCCGCCACGCCAACGAGGAACGTGAACTGGGCGATGTAGAATCCCCAGGAGACGTCCCTGCCCATGCCCGTAATCGTCAGACCGTTGTTGAGCTGGTAGAGATAGGAGGCGAACCCGAGTCCCATGACGACAAGAAGCCCCATCAGCCAGCGGTAGTATCTGTCAGTACCAGTCAAAGCCCTTTCAAGCATAACCCACCCCTTATACGATGTAGTAAACGTTGGGCTGCGTCCCAAGTTCGGGTTTACGTTGAACGGTGTGGCGCGCTGCGAGGAGCTTCCTCGCTTCCGATTTGGGATCTTCCAGGTCGCCGAATACCAGGGCCTTGCATTTGCAGGCTTCGACGCACGCAGGAAGCTGCCCGGCGGAGAGACGCTCGTTGCAGAAGTTGCATTTTTCGACCACACCGCGCTCCCTGGTTGGGAAAGCCATGTTCAGTTCGGTCTTGATGTAGTTGCGGGGATCCCTGAAGTTGAAGCTTCGGGCCCCGAACGGGCATGCCGCCATACAGTACCGGCACCCGATGCAGCGGTGGAAGTCCATCATGACGATTCCGTCCTCGGGACGCTTCCAGGTGGCCTGAGTGGGGCAGACCCTCACGCAGGCGGGCTTGGTGCAGTGGTTGCACATCATGATGAAAGGCTTGTCTTTCAAAGACTCTGCCATGTACTCGTGCTCCGTGCCCGGAAAGGCATTCGCGTACTGCTCCGTCCAGATCCACTTGATCTCTTCCTTGAGGGTCCCGATGTCGGGCACGTTATGCACCGTGTGGCAGGCGATCATACAGTCCTTGCAGCCCGGCTTGCCCTTTTCCCAGCACTGTTTCATATCGATGACCATGCCCCACTTCTTGCCCTGAAGGGCATTGGTGTTCTGGAGCATCTGCGGCGCATCCGCCTTGGCGAGGGCATCGACGACCGGCAAAGCACTCAGCCCCAAAGCACAGACACCGCCGATCTTGAGGAAATCTCTTCTGCTGCTTTCCATCACTTGTTCTCCTTCGGGGCGACATGGCACGTCCAGCAATAAGGCGTGGAACCCGTGCTCAGTCCCGCATAGGTGTGGCACTGATCACAGAACTGGCTCTTGTTGGAGTGGCACTTCATGCACTCGTTCTGAAGGCTCATCTCGTATTTCTTGCCGTCAGCGGCCACATAAACCCTCTGGCCGTCGCGGACAACGGAGGTCCTCCAGTCGTTGAGAAGCTGCATATGTCCTGTACGCATTTCTTCCTTGGGCATGATGCATTGTTTCTGGGCCATTCTCTGGATGGCTATGGTGTCGATCTTGGGCTGAGGCGGCGGAGCGGCCTTACCCATGTTGTACCAGAGCGGAAAAGTGACCAGGGCGAGAAATATGATCAACCCCGGGATGATTCGGTTTCCGTTATAGATCTTCATCTTCACTACCCTCCATTCCCGCCAGCGGCTCGCCGCGGAGGTCCGTCGTCCTCTCCGTTTCTCCATCCAGGATCAGGGCGTTGCCCACGAGTTC
>JAJFUA010000074.1 GCA_021372635.1 Desulfobacteraceae bacterium
TTCGTTCCCCTTGCTTCCCTCGACGATCTGGTTTTCGGGGGCTGGGACCTTTACGAGGCAAATGCCTACGAGGCGGCCAATTACGCTCGCGTTTTGAATCGTGAGCACCTGGAGCCCATTCGCGGGTTTCTGAGCGGCATCTCCCCGATGCCCGCGGTGTTCGACCGCCGGTTCGTGCACAACCTCGACGGGACTTTCGTGAAAGAGGGCAAAAGCCTGCGGCGCCATGTGGAGTCGTTGAAGGAAGACATCCGCAAATTCAAGGCCGACAACGACGTCGACCGCTGCGTCATGATCTGGTGCGGCAGCACCGAGGTCTTCATGCCGCCGGAGGACGTGCACAGCTCCCTGGATGCCTTACAGAAGGGGATCGACAACGACGACCCGAGAATCCCGTCGAGTATGCTCTACGCCATAGCGGCCCTGGAAAGCGGGATTCCTTTCATCAACGGCGCCCCGAACCTCACCCTGGATGTGCCCGGCGTGGTCGAACTGGCGGAGAAAAACGGCCTTCCGATCTTCGGGAAGGATTTCAAGACCGGCCAGACGCTCATGAAGACGATCCTGGCTCCTGGCCTCAAGACCCGCATGCTGGGCCTCGAAGGGTGGTACTCCACCAACATTCTCGGCAACCGCGACGGACTCGTGCTCGATGACAAGGATTCCTTCAAGACCAAGGAAGAGAGCAAGCTGTCGGTGCTGGAATATATTCTGCAGCCGCACCTCTATCCCAGCCTCTACAAAAATTACTACCACAAGGTGACGATCAACTACTATCCGCCTCGGGGGGATAACAAGGAAGGCTGGGACTGCGTCGACATCTTCGGATGGCTGGGATACCCCATGCAGATCAAGGTGAATTTCCTCTGCCGGGACAGCATCCTGGCGGCCCCGCTGGCCCTGGACGTCGTGCTCTTCATGGACCTGGCGCAGCGGGTGGGAATGAACGGAATCCAGGAATGGCTGTCGTTCTATTTCAAGAGCCCCATGCACAAGGAAGGGCTCTATCCGGAACACGACCTGTTCATCCAGAGCATGAAGCTCAAAAACACGCTCCGCTACCTCATGGGCGAGGAACAGATCACCCATTTCGGCCTCGATTACTATATGAACGGCGGGGAAGATTAAGCCGGAAAAACTTCGGTACTTGCATGACCGGCCCAGCGCCGCGGGGGCCGGTCATGCACGAAAAAAAGCAGGCGGACCGTAACCGGTCCGCCGCTTCATTAATGGACCCTCCAGTAAGGGAAGCGAGTCCTCATGGGCGAGCATCATCATGATTTTGTCGAAACGTACGATGGAATGGTCGCCTTTGGGTTTTCACGCGAAGTGGACGAGAAGTCCCTGATGGTCTATCTCCAGAAGTTTTCCGACGACGATTTCCTCGGGACCCTGGTTCCGCGGCTTACCGATGAAGAGATCAACGTGCTCTTCGAGACGATGAGCGCGGTCATGCGCAGGCATCTCACCGAAGAAGAATATCACGGACTGTTCCTGAAAGACGAAGAGCATTCTCACGGTTTGCCGGAGGAATAAGCCTTCACCCACCGCTCGATCCCTGCGAGCAGCCGGTCGTTCTGCTCCGGCAGACGGACCGCCAGCCGGAAATAGCGTTCGTTCAGCCCCTCGAAGGAACGACAGTCACGGACGATGATGCGTTCGGAGTCGATGATGTCCCGCTGCAGCACGCCCGCATCGGGCAGCGAGTCTTCGATCCTGACGAGCAGGTAGTTGGCGTTTCCCGGGAAGACGCGGAACACTTTCATCGCCTCCAGCCTTTCCGTCATGTGACGCCGTTCCCGTTCCACTATGTCCAGGGTTTCCCGGCGGTAGCCTTCCTGTCCGAGGCTGTGCTCCCCGGCGATCTGTGCCAGGGTGTTCACCGACCACGGCGGCAGGGCGCTCTTCATCCGACCTGCGAGATCCTCCGAGGTCAGCAGGTATCCGAGGCGCAGGCCTGGAATGCCGTAGAACTTGGTCATGGACCGGATCAGCACCAGGCGGGGAGATTCCCCCAGGAATCCTTTCAGCGATTCATCTTCGCAAAAATCGACGAACACCTCGTCGACGATGCAGCAAAGATTCGTCTCCCGGCTCTTTCGGACGATCCAGTTCCGGACCTCCTGCGGCAGCAGCGTTCCCGCGGGGCTGGCGGGTTGAGTGAAGAGAACGGCCTCGGGGGAGACCTCGCGGCAGATGGTGTCCAGTTGCTCCACGGTGGGCTGGAAGCCCGATTCCGGACTGGTGAAGAGCTTGTGCATCCGGACGCCCTGGAGTTCGAATGCCTTGCGGTACTCCCCGAAGGTGGGCAGCACGACGACGGCGCTGCGGATCCCGAGCACGATGGGAAGCCAGTAGATCAGTTCCGTGGACCCGTTTCCCACCACGATCTGATCGCATGCAACGCCGTGGAACCGTGAAAGGGCGTTCAGGAGCATCCGGTTGCCGATATCGGGATAATGCTGCAGGCGGCTGTAGTAGCGGTTGAATTCTTCCAGCAGCCCGGGAGGGGGGCCAAGTGGGTTGATGCTTGCGCTGTAATCCAGGACGGCTTCCGGGGCACATCCCAGCAGGGAAGAAATTTCGTAGACATTCCCACCATGAACGACACTCATAAAACAATTCTCCTCAAATCCATTGAAGTAAGCATCTCAATCCCGCTGCTGCAAAAAAGGTTATCAGCGACGTGGCGTACATCAGCCGGATCGTCGCGTCGTATGCTTCAAGTGTCAACGGGTGTAAAGGGTCTCCGAGGGTTGGTTTTTCCACCGGTTGACCGAAATAAACATTCGTGCCTCCCAGTTGAAGGCCGAGTGCGCCCGCTGCCGCCGACTCCGGGAAACCGGCGTTCGGGCTTTTCATCTTGCGGGCGTCGCGCCGCATGATCCGCAGGGCATTCTTTGCGTCGAGCCGCAGGAAGAAGACGGCGGCGCCCGCGATGGCAAAGCCGCTGAGCCGGGCGGGAATCCAGTTCAAAACGTCGTCCGCCCGGGCCGCGAACCATCCGAAATACCGGTACCGATCGTTCAGGTAGCCCACCATGGAATCCATGGTGTTCACGGCCTTGTAGGCCATGGCGGCAACCGGGCCGCCCAGGGCGAGATAGAACAGCGGCGCGACGATGCCGTCGGAAATGTTCTCGGCGACGGTTTCGATGGCGGCGCGAAGGATATCCCGCTCTTCCAGTTGCGAAGTGTCGCGGCTGACGATCATGCCCACCTGCTCCCGGGCGAGCTGCAAATCGCCCCGGCGCAGGGCGTCGGCCACTTTGGCGGATTCCCGGTGCAGGCTGCGGGTCGCGAGAGTGGTATAGGCGATCCAGATCGCGGCCGCTTCTCCCATCCGTTGGTGGATGCCCGAACAGAGAGCCAGGAAAAGCAGGGTCGTGACGGAAACCACGGCCACAACCGTTAGCCAGAAGACGCTCCCGGAAATCCGCTGCATGGCCGGCGACGCCTTGACGCCGTAGAGCATTTTCTCCACACGGCCGATCAGAAGGCCGATCCACCGGACGGGGTGAGGCCAGCCGTGCGGGTCTCCGAGCACCAGGTCGGCCGCGTAGGCGATCGCCAGATGTCCTGCATGAAAAATCACTGCCGACTCCGTTCAATAAAGCCGCATCAATCGATAAACGAGGTCCACGTCCACGTGCCGGCGGATGTGTTCCGCCAGCAGGTCGTACTGCTCTTCTTTCCACTGGCGGTAGGAGAAGTCCGGGGACAGGGAGATCCGGCTCTTGCCGGACCGGTCCCGCACCTCCCGGAGGAACCGTCTCCGAAAATCGTCGTTGTCGAAGATGCCGTGGATGTAGGTTCCCCATACCCTCCTGTCGGGTTGTATCAAGCCGTCGGAAAGGTCCGCCGGTCGGCCGTCCCGGAGGGTGATGCGAAAAAGCGGCAGGGCCGCACCGCGGGAAACGCTCCTGCCCATGTGGATTTCGTACCCCTGCAGCGGTGCGGTTGCGTCCGGCCCATCGGCGGACGGGCCGATGAGCGCCGCCTCGACCTGCGAGGTGATCTTTTCCGGGAACATCTCCGTGTCCATGTCCAGCAGTCCGAGGCCCGGGACTTCCCGGAGGGCGCTTTCGACGCCGTGAGGGTCCCGCACCCGGATTCCGAGCATCTGGTACCCGCCGCAAAGACCGGCTACGGTACCGCCCGACTTGTAGTGGGCGCAGATCGCTTCCGCCAGGCCGGTTCGTCTCAGGAAATCCAGGTCCTCGAGCGTATTTTTGCTGCCCGGAAGCAGCACCGCGTCGAACTGAAAAACCTGCGCCGGCCGGTTGAAATAGGCCAGCTTCACCCCCGGTTCCTGCTCGAAGCAGTCGAAGTCCGTATAGTTGGAGATGAACGGAAGCCGGACGACGCCGACGGACAGCACGTCCTCGGAGGGAGCGTCGGGGGCGTCTTTCATGCGGCGGCCCAGTGCGACGCTGTCTTCCTCCTGGATGGAGATGTGGTCGAAATAGGGGATCACTCCCAGTACGGGCCGGTCGGAGCGGGTTTGCAGGATTTCGACTCCGCTTTCGAAAAGCCGCGGGTCACCCCGGAACTTGTTGACCATGAAACCGAGAATCCGTTCCCGTTCGTGCGGCTCCATGAGCGTGAAGCTTCCCAGGAGGGCGGCGAAGATACCCCCCCGGTCGATGTCCCCCACCAGGATGCAGGGGGCGTCGGCCATTTCGGCCATAGAGAGGTTTACCAGGTCGTGCGGCTTGAGATTCAGCTCGACGGCGCCGCCGGCGCCTTCCAGGAGGATGACGTCGTACTGCCGCGCGAGGTTTTCGTAGCTTTCCCGCACCAGGGAGACCAGGTCTTTCTTGTACCGGTAGTAGTCCGCGGCGGCGTAATTGCCCACGGCCCTGCCGCGCAGAATCACCTGGGACCCCATCTGCGAGGTGGGCTTGAGCAGGATCGGGTTCATGTCCACATGGGGTTCGATGCCCGCCGCCTCCGCCTGAACGACCTGGGCGCGACCCATTTCCCCGCCGTCCGGCGTGATATAGGAATTGAGAGCCATGTTCTGCGCCTTGAACGGGGCCACGCGGAACCCGTCCTGCTTCAGAATCCGGCAAAAAGCCGCGACGAGTACGCTTTTTCCGACATCGGAGCCGGTGCCGAGAAACATCAGGCTCTTGGGCCTGTCACTCATGACGATCTTTCCCTTGTCTGCGGTGTGCCTGTGGTCCGGCCTCTACCGGTTCCGGCGCCGGATATGGTCGGCGCAGTGTTTCACGAAAGCCTCCGCGGCGCCGGGAGCGCTTCCCCAGTGAAGGTGGATGTAGCTGCCGAGCACCGATCCCGCCGAATACCCTTCTCGACGGGTTTCCCGAAGCTTGCGGCCCCTGATTTCGTAGGCGAGTTCCATGCCTGTGCCGTACGACGGTTCGATGATCTCCGAGTAGTGGAATTCGTGGCCCCGGAGGCGCAGGCCCGGGCTGCCCAGCAGGCAGGGACGGCGCAGTTCGACTTCTGTATATCCCAGCGCCTTGCGCCTGGGAAGCATCCGGGTGCCGAAAGGAAGCACGCCGGCCATGGGGAAGCGCTTTCCCACGGTGGTTTCGATGAAACGGCCCAGGGCCATCAGGCCGCCGCACTCGGCGTAGATCGGCATGCCCGCGGCAGCCCCGCTCCGGACGGCTTCCAGGAAAGTCTTCCGGTTGGAAAGGGTTTCGGCGAAGAGTTCGGGATAGCCCCCGCCGAGATAGAGCCCGCCGCAATCGTCCGGGAACGCTTCTCCTTCAAGGGGGGAAAAGAACACCGGGGTCGCGCCGGCTTCCCGCAGCAGTTCGAAGTTGTCCGGATAATAGAAGCAGAAGGCCGCGTCGCGCGCAACGGCGATGCGCACCGGGAAGGCAGTCGGCGGATGTGCCTTTTCCCCGAGGGGGGAGGCTTCAATGGGTTCGAGGTTGACGACGGATTCTTGCAGCAGGCGGTCCAGGTCAACGGAACGTTCGACCAGGGCGGCTGCCGTTTCCAGCCATTCGGCGCCCAGGGGGAATTCATCGGCCGTGACGAGCCCCAGGTGGCGTTCGGGAATCCGGATGAGGTCTTCCCTCGGGATGCCGCCAAGCACGGGTATATCCGGCAGATTGGCTGCCATCGCCTCCCGGAGGTATTCCAGGTGCCCCTCTCCTCCGACGCGGTTGAAAATGACGCCGGCCAGGCGGACATCGGGGTCGAAGCGGCTGAAGCCGTAGACCAGCGCCGCAGCGCTGCGCGCCATGCTGCGGGCATCCACGACCAGGACGACGGGAAGCCCGAGTTGCTTTGCCATCTCTGCGCTGCTTCCCGATTCGGTGAGTCCGTCGTAGCCGTCGAAAAGCCCCATCACCCCTTCCACGACCGCCGCGTCCGCCTGCCGGGCGAGACGGTGGAACAATGCCCGGTTGTATCCGGGGCTGAGCATCCAGCCGTCCAGGTTCCTGGATTCGATGCCGCCCGCCCGGGAATGGAGGCCGGGATCGATGAAGTCGGGTCCTATCTTGAACGGCTGAACGCGGAGACCCCTCCGGTGCAGGGCGGCCACGAGCGCGAGGGTCAGCGTGGTTTTGCCGCACCCGCTCTGTGTTCCCGAAATGACAAAGGCATGACGTGAGGTCATGCGGATCTCCCCATCTTCAGCACCGTTCCCAGCGGCGCAGCGCGGTCCAGTAAAGGACGGTCTCGACCGTT
>JAJFUA010000124.1 GCA_021372635.1 Desulfobacteraceae bacterium
ATGCGCATGATTTCGTGATAGGCATCCAGGGCTTTGTTGCGCGCACTGGAGAGCAGCCGCAGGCTGATATCGGCTTCGTGGATCTTGATCATGGTTTCGTGGATTTTCGTCGCGCCGTTGACGGCCCCTTCCTCCATCGCCTGATCCGATTGATTCTGCAGATCGTTGACCTGCTGAATCCGGGCGGAGAGTTCATCGGCGAAAGAATTGGAGGTGGCTTTCCCGGTCCCGGATACGGGACCGTTGAAGTTCTGTGCGATTTCCGGCGAAAATGAATCGATCCGCATCTGACGTGCTCCTCTTCAATCCGGCCTACTTGCCGATTTCAAGCGCTTTCATGGCCAGTTGCTTTGCCATGTTCAACGCCGACAGGTTCGCCTCGTAGGACCTGCTGGCGGTGACGAGATTCGCCATTTCCTCGATAGAGCTGATGTTGGGCATCAGGACAATCCCGTTTTCGTTGGCGTCCGGGTGGCTCGGGTCGTAGACTTCCCGGAAATCTCTGCCGTCCGATACGATATCCGTAACGGTGACCTTCTGCAGGCTGTCCTGCATGGCGGAATTGAGCTGCGAATCGAAATTCTCCGCGGGAGTACTTTCATAAATGACCGTCCGGCGCTGATAGGGTTTCCCGTCGGCGGTCCTGGTCGTGTTCATGTTGGCCAGGTTGGCGGACAAAACGTTGATCCAGGTCCGATTGGCGCTCAACCCGGATGCGCTGATTTTCATCGAGCTATCGAAATCCATTATTGTCCTCCGTCTCCGATCGCTACTTTGAGCATTGCGAATTTCCTGTTCAACATACCCACCATGTACTGGTACTCGATGCTGTTCCTGGACAGCTTGACCATCTCGGTGTCCAGGTCGACGGGACCGGTCTCCACCGTTTCGGAGGATTCCATGGCCGTGACCGGGTTGTCCGGGGCGACGTGCTGCTTGTTGGAGCGGACCATCTGGAGAACCTGCTGCTCCAGGGAATCACGAAGAACCTTGTCGAAGGAGAGTTCTTTGGCCGAGTAGCCAGGAGTGTTGATGTTAGCAAGGTTGCCGGAGATCACCTGCTGGTTGACCGAATTGAGACTCAGGCGGTCCTGCATGAGATCGATGGTACGATCGAATATGGAAGCGGCACGCGTGTTCATTCTCATCTCTCCTGTCTGAGGTTTGGACTCGGACACAGGAAAGAGCAAATCTCGTACCACGTCGGCGTGGCTTTCCGAGAAACAGGATGAAGAAAAAGGTTTAAAGGTTGTCCGTATTCGGACGAGTGGGGGAAGCGGTCCCGGAGTCGTTGCCTGGTGCGGAATCGGCGGAGGCGATCCCGGATCGTTTCTCTCCGCGCCGGGTCGGAAGCGGTCACGGCCTCAGGGACCGGCCGTTCGATTTGGGAGGCTTATGCGGCCGGGGAACGCCACGGAGCCGTCTTTCGGATTTCGGGGCGGAAAGGTGGTCAAACTATTGACGTGATCGAAAAACGGGTGGAACGGACTTTTGACTGAACGCTATTTTGACTCAAAGTCCCTGGCCCTGGCGGTATTCGTTCAGCTTGTTTCGCAGCGTGCGCACGCTGATGCCCAGGATCTCGGCAGCCTTCGTGCGGTTTCCTTCCACGGCCGACAGCGCTTTGTGGATCATCCGCTTTTCCATCTCGCAAAGCGGCATCAGGGACATCTCTTCCTGTTCGGGAGAAGTATCCTCGTTATCGAAGATGAGATGCTCCGGGGTGATCCGGCTTTCGTTGGAAAGCAGCACGGCGCGCTGGATGACGTTTTGCAGCTCCCGGACGTTGCCGGGCCAGGGATGCGCCTGGAGCTTTCCCAGGGCTTCCGGGGAAATGTCCATCTCGCGGGTGCCGTGGAGCCTGGAGTATTTGCCCGCAAAATGCCCGGAGAGCAGGGCGACGTCGCCGGGCCGTTCGCGCAGGGCGGGGATTTTCAGCGGAATGACATTCAGGCGATAGTAGAGGTCCTTCCGGAACCGTCCTTCTTTGAGGGACTCCTCCATGGCCAGGTTGGTCGTGGCGATCACCCGCACGTCCACAGGCACGGGGTGCCTGCCTCCAAGCCGGTCCACTTCGCTTTCCTGGAGGACCCGCAGCAGCTTGGCCTGCAGGTGCACGGGGATTTCGGTGACTTCATCGAGCAGCAGCGTGCCCGTATCGGCCAGTTCGAATTTCCCTTCCTTCGTTTTGATGGCCCCGGTGAAGGCCCCCTTTTCATGCCCGAACAACTCGCTTTCGAGCAGGGTTTCCGGAAGGGCCGCGCAGTTCAGGGCGACGAAGGGCTTTTCCTTGCGCCCGCTGTTCACGTGGATGTAGCGCGCGAAGAGTTCTTTCCCGGTCCCGCTTTCCCCCTGTATGAAAACGGTGGCGTTGCTTGCCGCGATGCGCTTTGCCATTGCCTTGATGCGCATCACCTGGGCGTCCTGCGTAATGATCGGGGAAGGCTGCGAGCCGGCGGAGGCGCCCGGGCCCTTGAGGATTCCGGGTTCGAAGAGTTCCATGGTCTTGCCCAGGCGCTCCGTGCTGATCGGTTTCACCCAGAAATCGTGTGCTCCCCTGCGCATCGCTTCCACCGCGTCCTCCAGGCGCGGTTTTCTGGTCATGACGATCACCGGCGGCTGGGGATCCAGGGACTGCGTCTGATCGATAAAGTCCATGGCCTGCCCGGCATTGCCGTTCAGGCTCAACAGCACCAGGCCGGGAAGTTCCTTCCTGGACATGCCGGCGGCGGACTTGACCGTATCGGTTGTAATCGGCAGATGCCCCCTGGACTGGAGGAAAGAGGAGAGCAGTTGGGCGTCCTTCAGTTCATTTTCGACGATCAGCACCACCATTTCGTTTCTCTCCGCGGGCCGCATCATTTCCTCGAGCGGACCCGATCAAGCGGCTTTTGCCGCCCCGTGTCCCAGGCGCGGCGTTTCTTCGATGAGAAATGCCCGGCTACGGGCGTGCCATCTGCATGGAATCAAGCTGTTGCTGCGCGACAACCTTCCACAGGGACTGCGTGCTTTGCAGAAGCTCGTTCAGTTTTTCGGAAGCCTTGTCCTTCTGCCCCATGCCCAGGTAGAGTTTCGCCATCTCGTAGCGCAGCGGGTCTTTCTGATTCTCGGAAGAGGCGATGGCAAGCAGCGAATCCATCAGTTCGATGGCCTTCTGCGGCTGTTTGGTCTCCTGGTAGCACTTGTTGAGCAGGAGGCCGATCTGCAGGCGCATCTCGGGATCGCCTTCCCCAAGGCGCTCGACGGCTTTCTGTGCCAGAGGAATGGCCTCGTCGTACTTTTTCAGTTCGATCTGGCTCTTCACGTACAGAACCAGGGGTTCCATGCCGGCCGGGGTCGCATCCTGCTTGAGAACGAGCTTGCTTAGCGTTTTGATGGTGTCCGGGTATTTCTCCTGCCTGAAGCAGATGCGCCCCAGCAGCAGGGCCTTCTGGGGTTCGAGCGCCTCCGATTGTATGAGCCGCCCATACTGAGCCGCTTTGTCCATGTCGCCCATCTGGAAACAATACTGTGCGGTCTTCAGAAGCCAGTCCTCGTTCTTTTTCTTTGTTCCGGAAAGCAGACGCTCGTAGATCCTGACGGCGCTGGGAAACAGTTTCAGTGTTCCGTAGCTCTCCGCTGCCTGCACTTCCAGTTCCTGGGACTGCTGGGACTGAATCAGCGGAGTATATCTTTCATAAAGCTGGATCACCTGGGAGTGGTTGTTGTCCGCGTAGGACTTCTTGAAGAAGTCCAGGGCCACTTTATCCCTGAGCGCCTTGAATTCGTTCTGGGAGTTGGCGTCCATCTTGTTCTTGAGCGCCTGTTCGAGCAGTTCGAGACTGCGTTCGGAATTCCCCCGCTTCCACTCCGCCGAGGCCAGTTTGAAAGAGACGAGCCTGGCGAGGGCAGGGGGGAGTTTCTTCCCGGCGAGTGTCTCGTAGATGACCAGGGCACCGGCCGGACCGCCGCGCTCCCGCTTCTCTATGATCTCGGCCTTCCGGAGTTTGCTGATATAGTCGCCTTCGGAATCGGGATAATGATTCTGAATGTAGTTGTAGAGCCTGTTGGCCAGGCCCTGATCTCCCTGGTGCAGGAAGATTTCGGCTACCTTGGCGAGGACCAGGTCCCGGTCGGGGTATTCCTTCTGCAGATTGAGGTATCGCATCAGGAGGTCCCGGCTTTTGTCGTACTGCTGGAGGGTGAACGTGGACTCCCCGAGGTACTTGAAAAGATCGGGCCGCTTGAGATAGAAGCCGGGATCGTCCGTGAGGCACTGGTTCAGGGATTCGATCGCTTCTTTGTGCGCACCGACGATGGAAAATTCCTTCCCGAGATTGTAGACGGCTTCCGTTTTCTCCGATTTGGGCACGGAAACGCGCAGGGCGGAACGGAACGCCTCGATGGCCTCGATATGAGCTTCCCTCTGGTGGAAGATTTTGCCCAGGTTCACCCAGCACTGGAAGGCGAGTGGATTGCCGGGCCAATCGGAAATAACCTGCTGGAAGAATTTTTCCGCCTTGTTCGGGTTTTCGAGCGCGAGAGAGACCATGCCGCTACGGAAAATGGCCCGGGGCGCGTTCGGGTGCCTGGGGGCGGCCTTGACCGCCGCCGCATAGTATTCCAGGATCTGCGGTCCATCCTGGGCCATGGTCTGCTCGTGGTCGGAATAATAGCCGTCGGCCGTCTCGAAAAGCGGTCCCGCGCCGGCATCGTCCGACGCGGACGGTGTCTTTCCGTCTGACGCGGGAGGGGTGACAGCGGCGGAATTTTGACTTTTTGCCCCGCGCGATCCCTTCGGATCGGCTTTCCTGCTCTTTTCTCCTTCCTTTCCGTCCGCCCTGGGTGGAGTGGCTGCCGGCTGCTGCGCCTGGCTGCCGGGCGTGGAGGAGAAATCCAGGATGAGCCGGTAGTGGCCCGCACGAGGCGGTGAACCCTGCAGGACCGTCGTTTTGACCGCTGCGCCGGGATTGCGAAAGGATATGAAGATCTCCGAGCCGTTCTTCAGGGCAATAGCGGAAACGAGCGAGTTTCGCGCTTCGTACTTTTTCGGAAGGACGTTTCCCGCCTTGACTTCCCCGTACCGGATGGTCAGACCTTCGGCGGAAGGCGCTTCGATCTTTGCCGGCCGGTCTCCCGTGGAGTCAAAAACGAGACGGGTGTATTCGGGATGACTTCCCAGGCGGATACTGTTGATTGCCGTTCCGGCTTTGGCCGGCATCGTCGCCGAAAGGCAGAGAATGCCCGCGAGAGCCGCAATGCCCGCCCACAGCTTCCACCCGCTTTTCTTCCTGCTTTCTCCCATCGTTATCCATTCGCCGTTGTATGGACATGAAAAAACCAACCGTTCACATCGGGACTTGCCCCATGTGGAGCAAGGTGTGTGCCAAAAGCCCCTCTCTTCATGCTCCGGGGGCTCCTTTTGGCGCAGATGCCCGGTGGAAGCGGACAAATCGGCCGGATGGATGTGGGCCTGGCTGTGTCAGGATGCGGTGGGAAACTGAAGGTTCTTCTTCTTCATTTTTTCGATCAGGGTGGTGCGGTTCAAGCCGAGGAGTTTGGCTGCCTTGTTTTTGACGCCCCCGGCTTTTTCCAGCGCTTCCATGATGAGCCGGTTTTCCAGTTCGTCCAGAGTGTCTTTCAGGTTGATCCCCTGGTCCCCTATCTGCAGATGCGTTTCGAAACAGGTTTTGGCCTGGGGTTGCGCGCGCATTCGCTCGGGAAGGTCCAGTAGTTGTATCTCCTGGTCTTCCGTCAGGATCACCAGTCGCTCGACGACGTTTTCCAGTTCGCGAACGTTCCCCGGCCAGTTGTAGTACTCCAGCGCCTGCATGGCCGCCGTGGAGAACTTCTTCTGTAGAATTTCCTTCTTCTGACAGTGCTGCTTGATGAAATGGTGGGCCAGAAGAGAAACGTCTCCTTCGCGCTCGCGCAGCGGGGGCACGTGGATGGGAATCACGTTGAGGCGGTAATAGAGATCCTCGCGGAATTCGTTTTCCGCCACGGCGCGCTCGAGGTTCTTGTTCGTGGCCGCTATGATGCGCACGTTCACTTCGATTGTCCGCGAACCGCCGATCCGCTGAAACTTGGTTTCCTGGAGAAAACGCAGGAGCTTCACCTGCAGCTTGGGACTCATCTCCCCGATCTCGTCGAGGAAAATCGTCCCCTGGTGAGCCAGTTCGAACCGTCCGCGCCTGTCCCTGAGTGCACCGGTGAATGCCCCCTTCTCATGGCCGAACAGTTCGCTCTCCAAAAGCTCTTCGGGAATGGCCCCGCAGTTGATGGGGATAAAGGGCTTCTGCCTTCGGGCGCTGTTGTAGTGGATGGAATTGGCGATCAGTTCCTTGCCGGTCCCGCTCTCGCCCATGATGAGAACGGTCGAGTCGGTCCTCGCCACCCGGCCGATGATGCGGTAAAGCTCCATCATGGGCGGGCTCTGCCCGATGATCTTGTCGAAACGCTGCTGCTCCTGGATCTGCGACCGCAGGATCAGGTTCTCGTCTTTCAATTCCTTGAGTTCCTGGGCCCTCTTGATCGTCAGGATCAGCTCATCCATCTTGGCGGGCTTGGCCAGGTAGTCGAACGCGCCCCGC
This sequence comes from Desulfobacteraceae bacterium, assembly GCA_021372635.1. Taxonomy (GTDB): domain Bacteria; phylum Desulfobacterota; class Syntrophobacteria; order Syntrophobacterales; family Syntrophobacteraceae; genus JAJFUA01. Next base: position 6,573 of record JAJFUA010000124.1, read on the forward strand.
TTCATGGCCTCCACGGCCGTTTCGATGCTGCCGTACCCGGTCAGGACGATAGTGATGGTCTCCGGGCAGTTCTCCACAAAATGGTCCAGGACATCTATCCCGCTCATGTCCGGCATGGAGAGATCGGTGATGACGATATCGAAATCCCTGTTGCGGGCTTCGTTGATGGCATCCGTTCCACTTGAAACCAGCCGGACGTCGTAGCCTTCCCCCCTGAGATTCTCGACCACGAGATCCAGAGTGAGGGGTTCATCGTCTACAAACAAGATTCTACTGGACGACCTCATAGATTGATATCGCAACCTGCCATAATTCAAATGGAATAGCGATTATAATGAATTCGCACGGAAATTGCCCCAAACCCCAAGCGAATTTACCATATTTTGCAGTTTGTTCAAGATTTGTTTCGGGCTTCTTCTTTGAGAATGCTCTTGACAATTCGAATTTCGGTCGTTTATGCTAAATAAACTTTAAAAGGACGAAAGGCCGAGATGCATACTCTGAATTCTGGAAGATATTATTATTACTATGGTATTCGCCGTTACCGGAGCGCTTGGGGTATGCATCGTACTTGAGCTTGCTGACAGATCGTTCAAAAGGCCGTGGGTATCCCAGTGTTACCCACGGCCTTTTTTTTTCGGGGTTTGAGACCTCCGGGCCTTGGGAATACGAGACCTGCGGCGGGGAAAAAGCGAACGGACCGTCGGTTCCGTCGCGATGACCGCTGCTGACCGGGAATTCATCGAATTCAAGCCGGAAAAACAAAGGAGTCGACCAGGCAATGATTATCGTACTCAAACCCATACATCAGGAAGAGGATCTGCACCGGATCGTCCGCAAGCTCGAAGACCTCGGGCTCTGCGCCCATATTTCCAAGGGTGAGCATCGGACCATCATCGGCGCCATCGGCGATGAACGCGTTTTGCGGGACGTCCCGCTCGAAAGTATGCCGGGAGTGGAATCCGTTCTCCCGATATTGAAGCCCTACAAGCTGGTAAGCCGCGAATTCCAGCCGGAAGGCACCGTGATCGGGGCGAACGGCCGCAGTATCGGAGGCAGGCAGATTCAGGTCTTTGCCGGCCCCTGCGCCGTGGAAAGCCGCGAAGTCCTGGAGGAGATCGCCGAGACGCTCAGTCCCCTCGGGGTCCAGTTCCTGAGGGGCGGTGCGTTCAAGCCGCGCACCTCGCCTTACAGCTTCCAGGGCTGGGGGGAAAAGGCCCTGAAATTTCTCGCCGGAGTCCGGGAACGGACCGGTATGCTCGTAGTCACCGAACTCATGGATCCCAGGGATACGGTGCTGATCTGCAAGTACGCGGACATCGTACAGATCGGCACCCGGAACATGCAGAATTTCCGCCTGCTCACGGAAGTCGGGAACATAGACAAGCCGGTGATTCTCAAGAGGGGGATGTGCGCCACGATCAAAGAGTTCCTGATGTCTGCCGAGTACATTCTTGCCCAGGGAAACGACCGGGTCATCCTGTGCGAGAGGGGAATCCGCACCTTCGAGACCGAAACCCGCAACACACTCGATATCAGCGCGGTTCCCCTGCTGAAGCAACTGACCCATCTGCCGGTGATCGTGGACCCGAGTCATGCGGTCGGGAGAGCGGACCTTGTGCCCGCGGTCTCGAAAGCGGCCATCGCCGCGGGGGCGGACGGTCTGCTTGTGGAAGTCCACGTAAGGCCCGAGGAGGCGATGAGCGACGGCCCCCAGTCGCTGCGCCCCGAGGCTTTTGCCGCCATGATGGAAGAATGCCGCCGCGTTGCCGAAGCCGTGGGGCGAACGCTTTGATACACTCTCTATACAGCGGTCGCGTCTCGGCGTCTCCCGGAGAGGGTGTGTCGATGGCTGCCGCCGGAGGCAAGCAATGGAAGACGCAGGATTTACGGCAACGCGGGAAAACGGCGCCGTGCCCTTTCGATGGGGGCCGGGTTCGCGGCTTGGGGTGATCGGAGGCCTCGGGGAGATGGGCCGGCTCTTCGGCCGGTTTTTTGGCGGGCATGGCTACAAGATCGCCGTGGCCGACCCGAAGAACGGACTCTCCGGCCGCGAAGTGGTGGAAGAGTCCGATATGGTGCTCTTCGCGGTACCTCTTCACCGGACGGAGGCGATCATCCGGGAACTGGTGCCCTGCATGCGGCCCGGGCAGCTTCTCATGGACCTCACCAGCCTCAAGACTGGTCCGGTCCGGGAGATGCTGCAATCCCCGGCTTTCGTCGTGGGATTGCACCCGATGTTCGGGGGCAGGGTTTCCACCTTCTCGGGACAGACGCTGGCCGCCTGCCCGGTTCGCATCGGCCGGGAGGACTGGGCCTCCTTGCGCGCGCTCTTTACGCAAAGTGGCATAAGGGTCAAGGAAACCACCCCCGAGGCGCATGACCGGATGATGAGCATCATCCAGGTGCTTTTCCACATGACGACGATGCTGAAGGGGCGTGTATTGAGGGAGATCGGGGTCGATATCGCCGAAACGATGGAATACACCAGCCCGAGCTACCGCCTGGAAATCAACCTGCTCGGCAGGATGTTCGCCCAGAGCGCGGAATTGTACTCGGCGATCACCCAGATGAACCCCTACACGGGGGAGATCCTCGATCATCTCAGGAAAGGGCTGGACGACTACGGGCAATGGGTTGCGGCGGGGGACCTGCAATCTTTTGCGGGAGACTTCGACAGGAGCGCCGAACATCTGGGAGAGTTCTGCGCTTCGGCCTACCAGGAGAGTTCGAACATACTCGATTATACGGTGGACCTGTTTCGGGGGAACGGCGGGCGGTAGCCGGCCGGCTCAGGCGTTTTCGCAGTTTGCGGAAACGATATGTTCCAGGCACACCTTGACGCAATCCTCGCAACTGGACGTTTGACTGCCTTTCTTGCAGAAGCGGGCAAAGGCGTCAAACCAGTCCATCCCGGTGCGGGGGCAGATCTTTATGAACTCGACGAAATGAACCAGGCGTTCGATCGCCAGGGGATCGATGGCGTGTTCGATGCGGCAGGCGTTGGCTTCCGCTTCTTCGCGGGGCAACTGGAGGGCGATCATGAAAAAATCCATCAGCGTGTTGTGACGCCGGATGATGTCCCGCGCGATGCTGCGCCCCGAGGACGTCAGCGTGATGAAGCTGTAGGGGCTGTAGTTGATGAGACCGCGCCCGGCCAGCGCTCTGAGTGCGCCTGTCACAGAGGCCCTCTGGACGCTCATCTGGTCCGCGATATCCTTCGCCCTGGCGACCCGGTTCGATTGTTCGAGATGGAAGATGACTTCGAGGTAGTCCTCAAGGCTTGCCGAGAGGCCCTCCACGCCTTCCAGTTTTTCGTCCGTCATGGCGTCTGCCGCTCCTTTCCCTACCGGCACAGCTTATCCATTTCACGGGAGCGCGTCAAGACACGTTCCTTCTTTTCGCATACCCCGTTTGAGTTTAACCGGCAACCGGCGGCGACGATCGCTGTTTCCCCGCTCCGTGCATCTTTCCTCGTTCCCTCCGCATGCCTCGAAACGGGACGGAGGCCCCTGGATTTGTCCGCAAATGCATCCCGCCCCGCCGGAAGCGGACTCCGCCAGCCGATATTTTTGACAGGATCGATAAAAACTGTTAAGAAACCCTGCACCTTATCCCTTCAAAATGAAAGCGCCCGTTGCACCCGGGAGCGTCCGTGCGGGCAATCACTTTCGAGAAAGGAACGTTGGATGGAAAAGATCCG
>JAJFUA010000158.1 GCA_021372635.1 Desulfobacteraceae bacterium
TCCGGTTTTCGTGACCCTTCTGTTGCTGCTCATTCGGGGCGGAAATTGGGTGAAGCGCATTTTCTCACCCGGAGGAATTTTTCTTACCGGATTGGGATTTTTTGCCGCAGGAAACATTGTGAGCGGGTTAAGCTCCTCCCCAGCACTCTTTTTCGTCGGAAGGATCTTACAGGCGGTCGGCGGCTCGATGGCCTACCTGGGACAGCTCTGGACGGCCATGGTCTGGTTCAAGGACAGGCTCGTTACGGTCTTGTTCTGGGGAGAATGCGGCCTCGCTATCGGGATCATCTCCGGACCCATGCTTGGGGGATACCTGGTCGACTGGGGAGAATCCGGATGGCGGGACATCTTTTTCATTAACGCCGCGATGGCGATCCTGATTGTATTTCTGGCAGGATTCCATGCAATCAGGAAGGCCGGGGATTCCGATGCGGTAGGAACCGATACGGCCACTGCTCGGAATTGGCGCGAAGCATACCTGCTTCTTGGGCTGCAGTGCGCGGTCATGGCTGCCGCAGTCGGGGGAGAGTACCTGCTTTCAACCGAGCTCCAGCTTCACAGGGGATTTTCAGCCGGGTTTGTGGGCTGGGTCACCGCCGCCGCTTCGGTTGGTGCCGTGGCGGGCAGCGGCATGGTGGCGTCCAGGCCCGCGCATAGCGGCTACTGGCTTCGCCTTGGCTGGGGGATAATTACCGGCGGACTCCCTGCCCTTGGACTGTTCCTGACCTGGCTGCCCGGGGCCTGGGACGCGCTGGTCCTGTTCTTCCTGGGCATGGGAATGGGAATGGCCAGCGTGAGCATTTATGCTCGAATTGCAGAGGTTATTCCGGCCGGGGACTTCGTCAGAGTGTCTATTCTATATCTTTTATCACAGCAACTCGGCAACGCCTTGGGTGTCCAAATCGAGGAAATCGTTTCCCAATTCAATACCAATCCTTTAGTGCCCGCTATCATCCTTGCCGCTCCATTGGTGCTGTTCGTCATTCCAATGGGAAATCGGAAAAAAGGAACAGAAATAGACGCCAACACAGTCACGTCAGCGTAGGCTCCAACGGATTCGGTGTTGTTTCAGCGCGCGGGTGGCCCGGATAGCTCGGCCATCCGGGTGCGAAGCACAAGAGGATTGGTTTTGCCGAAATCCGCGAGGGCGAGAGATGTGGCTTTGCCTGAGTGGTCTTCTATGATTGAAACCATAGGGGAGGTAATGGGCTGGCGAATTCACACTACTGAACAATAACCGTCTCCTTTGTTTGGAATGGGCTGTTGAGAATATCGCAGCTCTGTTCCTGGCTTCTGACCCGTACCTTGTTTGCCTTGCATTATGCACACCGCTATTAGGGCGGCGAAAAGGAGGAACCGGTGGGTGAAGTGAATGGAGGCTTTGAGTTTCCCGGCACTCGGAAGCTATGCTATCTGGATTTCGTGTACGCAGCATTTTGTGATCGGCATGACGGCCCAAGTCTCGGATGTGCAGGCTACCACAAGGTCGATGCGCAGACTGGTCTTGCTGCACTCGATACTTTCCTTTTGGTTCTATGCCGGAATTTTGGCTCTGGCCATCAACCTTGTTTCCGGGCTGATATAGGTCTGCTGACACACGGGTCACCCTCGAATTCGATCTCATGGTAAAGCCCGAAATAACAGGGTTTCCCAAATTTTCATCGCTCATCCAAAAGTAGTCCCGATGAACGGAATTCTCAAATATCGACCTGAGATTACCCGTGTTCAGATCATACATTACGACCGGTCAAAGCGATGGTCGAGGAGTGGCTCTGCCCCTCCGTCATCCACCCGCCTCGGCGCTCAGGTTGCTCCCCGGCGTTGCGCTACGCTCCCGGCAGCATGTCAACAAGGGAAAAAGCCTGTGTTCCCACCGCGGCACGGCGGCTTTGGGCCTTCGCAGGAATGACGGAGCTGGCAGATGGAAATGTCAGAGATTTTTTGCGTGGGTACTCAAGTATTTCCGGTGGGCCTGGACCAACCGGATTTCGCCGTATGAATAGTCTTCGCCCAGGGCCTGCTTGACCTTACCGAACGGTTTGTCCTTCATCGCCATCAGTTGCCGGTCGATGGTTTCGAGCTTTTCCTCCGTGAGCAGCCTTCCAATATCGATCCGACCGGTTTCCACAAAACAGGCCAGGTGGCCTTCGATGGTCGCAGGAGTCAGGCCGCGCTCCCGGGCCACCTGGGCGACGGTCAATCCCTGGTTGAACAGATCGTAGGTGACTTGCCTGGTATCGATCCTGGCGGGCTTCCGATCTTTTGCGCGAGGTTCGGGTGCGGCCATCGCCACCGGCCGGGCCGGTTCGGCGGTGCGGTGCTCCTGCCGATAGGAAGCAACCAGGGCCAGCAGCTCCTTCCCGTATTTTTCCAAAAGGCGTTTGCCGATCCCCTTGATGCTCATCATGGCCGACGGACTGTCGGGCAGGACCGACGCGATCTGAATCAACACGCTCTGGTGCAGAATCTGGTAGTGGGGGACGCCGGCTTCCCCGGCCTTCGCGGCGCGCCAATCCTTGAGCGACTGGAACAGCTCCGGGTGGCCGACTTCAGACAGGGTATATTCGGCCGTTTTGCTCTTTCTTTCCTTATCGGGCTTCAAGTGTATTTCGGCGGATGAGAGAGCGCGCAGGTAGCGGGCTGGAGAAAAACCGATCTTGCAGCTCCGCACCGCCGCAAGCTTCACCACCGTCTCTTTTTTGAGTTCGTCGAGGGCGCTTTTGGCGATCTTCGCGGTTTCCTTGTTGTCCGTGTCCATCCGCAGGCTGGTAAGACAGCCGCCGAGGATCGAGTCGAGCTTTTCCTCGAAATAGACCCCCGCTTTGGTTACACGCTCCAAAACGGCGGGATCGGATTCCGGCGGCTTATCATCCGCGAAGAGCCCGGTCAATTGCCTGTGGAACTTCCCGCCGACCGCGAATATTTCCGCCACCGCCCTGCCTTCCAGCTCGTGGAGGTCGCCCGCTCCCGACACTTTGATCGTCCCGGTATTGACGCGAAGCACTCGAAGGAGACGGCCGAGCGCCGAGCGTAACTTCACGAAGTCGAAGCATTCGGTGAGCAGCCGCTGCTGATAGAGGATCTTGGCGGCTTCGAGCTTCTCCGCGATAGACTCGGTCCGTGACGTCTCGATGACAAACCGGGACACGGCCTCGTCGGTCTTGACGGCGTTGGCCGGAATGGGCGAACTCAGCACCAGGCCTTCGAAGGTCTTGCAGCGACTCAAGGCGACATAGACCTGGCCGTGGGCGAAGGCGGCCCTGGCGTCGACGACGGCCCGGTCGAACGTCAGCCCCTGGCTTTTGTGAATGGTGATGGCCCAGGCCGGTTTGAGGGGGATCTGTGTGAATTTGCCGACCTTCTCCTCGGCGATTTCCCCGGTCGCGGGATCTAGCTGGTATTTGATGTTCTCCCAAATCGCCGGCTCCACCGGGATCTCCCCGTCATCGCCGGGACATTTCACGGAAACCGAACGGCCGTCGATCCGGGTAACCCTGCCGATCTTGCCGTTGAAAAAGAGCTTTTCGGGCGACGGATCGTTCTTGACGAACATCACCTGGGCGCCCTTTTTGAGGGTGAGAGCGGGAGAGGTCGGGTAGGAATATTCAGGGAAATCCCCTTCGATTTCGGCACGAAAGACGTGCGGTTTCTCCCGCAGACCCGCGAGCCTGGATTCGTTGATGGCGTCGGCGCTTTTGTTGTGGGTGCTCAGCGTGATATAGCCCTCGCCGTCGTCGGGCAGGAAATCCTTCTGGCAGCGGCTGTTGAGTTCCTGCAGGGAAGCATGGTCGAGCCGGTTGTCTCGCACCCGGTTCAGGAGGTCTATGAAACGCGTGTCCGACTGGCGGTAGATGTGCTTCAGCTCGATCACCACAAGATCGGAAAGGCCGAGGGCGCGGCAGCCGAAAAAGTAGATCGAATCGTAATATTCCCGCAGGATATCCCGTTCATCTTCCTTGACGACCGGGGAAAGCTGCTGCAGGTCGCCGATCATGAGAAGCTGGACTCCGCCGAACGGGAGGTCGTTGCGCCGGTAGCGCCGCAGGACTCCATCGACCCCGTCCAGGAGATCCGCCCTCACCATGCTGATCTCGTCGATGACCAGCAGGTCCAGGCTTCTGACGACGTTGATCTTTTCCCTGCCGAACCTGTGTTGCTCGCTGCGGCCGTACCCCTCGCTCCCCGGCACGAACGGACCGAAGGGCAGCTGAAAAAACGAATGGAGGGTGACTCCGCCGGCGTTGATGGCCGCAACCCCGGTCGGAGCGGTGACGATCATCCGCTTGTCGGTACTCTTCTTCAGGTTGTGGAGAAAGGTGGTCTTGCCGGTGCCCGCCTTGCCGGTCAGGAAGACGTTGCGGTCGGTGTACTCCACAAAATCGTGGGCCAGTTGAAGCTCCGGATTCGAGGGTGTGCTCATGGGCTCGGCTCGTCCAAGTTCAAGGGATCATGTTTATGTCTTGGTTCACGGAATTGGCTCATTATATCTGGTTCCACCTGGATCGTTCCATTCAAAATGCATTTTCCCCGCGAGCATGGCAACTTGAAAACTCGGACCGAAGCATCGGATGTGATGCGGGTAACAGCGGGATCGCACAGCCCCTCCTGCCTGCGGCACCGGCAACGGTATTTTGTTGCCGGTGTCAGCCGCACGCATGAATTCACCTTGTTCTGCCTTCCAAAAAGACATACTATTATATGTACATATTGGACACTCAAGGAGGAGCACATGAAGTCATCCGTTTCCGCCCGGCTAAATCTCAAGGTCCCGTTGGATGTAATGGAAGAAATTGAAAAATTGAGCGGACCGCGACAACGAAACAAATTCATCGTCGAAGCGATTTGCGAACACATAGCGTCCATCAAGCGGGAGCAATTGGCACTGCTGATGAAGGAGGGCTATCTGGCAAGGTCGGATGAGTCCGCCGAACTTGCGAAGGAATTCGAACCACTGGACATGGAGGGGCTGGATGCGGATTAAGAGAGGCGTCATCTATCTCGCTTCACTCGACCCGACGGTGGGTCGTGAGATTGCCAAGATCCGCCCGGTTGTGGTGGTATCGAACGACATCGGAAATGAATACGCCCCCACGGTCACGGTAATACCGGTGACGAAAGGAAATCTGGACAGAATATACCCCTTTGAAGTGAAGTTGTCGAAAGGTGCAGGGAACCTCGACGCCGACTCCAAGGCCAAGGCAGATCAGATTCGAACTATCGACAAGAGCCGCCTTGTCAAGCATATCGGCGACCTCGCTCCTCGGATGATGGTGGAAATCGAGCAGGCAATCAGGCGCCACCTCGACCTGTAAAGGGAAACCGGGGCGGGTCTTGTATCGTGGAGGATTTCGCTTCGGGTGGCCCCGGCAACGCTTTTTGTTGCCAGAGTCCAAAGGACAAAAGGGGTCAGACCTTGAAAAAGGAATATTCAGCCTGCATTCTCTCGATGAGTCCTCGCAGATCATCGTCTGTAGCCAACCGGCTCGATACGCTCCAGTCTATCTTGGCGACTGCGGAATAGCTCAAGCATCCGAAGAGTTCGGCGATTTCACGGTTTGTTGCACCGGTGTGCCTCTTGATCAAGTATACGCAGACCTTTCTCGAATCGCCCCGTCGGCTGTTTTTCAGTTTTTCCCGGGTAACGCCGAAATGTTTGCAGCATGCCGAGAGGATATCATCCAAGTCCGGAGTTGCGCGCAAGGCTTTGTCGCGGGAGATTTCCCGGCTTGCGGCGTGCTCGGACTCGATCCTTCGCAGCTTTCCTTTTTTTTTTGAGGCCTGGCCCCTCTATTTTCGAAATAGTGTTGCGTGTAATACCAAGTTGCGTTCAAGATGAAGGTGTGATATAGTAGCCCTCACATAAACAGGAGGGCTGCCGATGGGAAGGAAGATCAACGTTACAGATGAGATCGAAAGGGCTTTAAAGTTGGCTCGGGGAACGGACAGGGCAGATGATCTCAGGATGGCCCAGTCAGTGATCATGCCCGGGCTTGTGGGGGCAAGTGATTCGTTAACGGGAAAGATCATCGGGAGGTCCAAGGCGACTGTCTTGAGGCTCCGCAAGCAATTCAAAGAGATCTGCTCGGGTGCAAAGCGTGAGGAGCGCAACTGGGGAGGCCGCCGCTATGGCTACATGACCATTGAGGAAGAGCGAGAGTTTCTCTCTTCCTTTTGCGGGGAGTCCGATCTCGGAAACATCCTGAATGTTTCCGAGATCAAGCAGGCATTTGAGGGCAGAGTCGGGCGCACGGTTGCCAAGACCACCATCTACAGAATGCTTGAGCGCCACGGTTGGAGAAAGATCGCTCCAAGGCCCCGTCATCCCAAAAGCGACAAGGAAGCTCAGGAGCAGTTTAAAAAAAACTCCGCCGGTTCGTGAGAAGGTGTGCAGATGCGCTTTCCTCGGTCGGGGCTCGCCTCAGGGTC
>JAJFUA010000379.1 GCA_021372635.1 Desulfobacteraceae bacterium
TTTATGAGATGGTCGCGGAAATCCCGTTTGCGAAAGGAGAAGGATCATGTCTATCAGTTCAGCCATGTATATAGGTGTCAGCGGCATGAACAGCTTCAGCAAGGCCATTGGAGTCGTGAGCGACAACATCGCCAATGCGAACTCGACCGCTTATAAATCCAACGATGTCAATTTCGGCGACCTCGTTTCCAGCTATTACCGCACTCTTTCCCAGGATACGGACCGGGAAGGTTCCGGCAGCGGCGTAATAGGGATCACGACGGATTTTTCCACGGGTTCCATGATATCGGACAGCGTATGGTCCAATCTGGCGATCAACGGCAAGGGTTTTTTCAATGTGCTGACAACTACCGGAGAGACCCTCTACACCCGCGACGGGAGTTTCCACATCGACAGCACCGGCTATCTCGTCAACTTGCAGGGGAGCAATGTTCTCGGATCCGACGGCAATGCGATTCAGGTCGAAGCGGACCCGGCGGTTCCCGTGTATTCGAGCTATTCGGTGGACACCACCGGGCAGGTCTGGGGCACTCCCATCGTCGGCGGCAATGCGGTGGCCATCGGCGAGAAGCTTCGCATCACCACTTTTCCCAACCAGGATGGGCTGATCCGGAAAGGAACGAACTTGTATTCCGGAGGCCCGGAGACGGGGGCCGCGGTGAACGGTACGGCGGGCAACGGCATATGCGGGGAAATCCTGGATCAGACCCTGGAAGGCTCGAACGTCGACATCGCCGCCGAGATGGTCAGCCTGATCATCTACCAGGCCGACTACAACGCGAACTCCAAGACCATCAGCACCTCGGCCAGCATGATGGATACGGCCACCAACCTGGTGCGGTAAGCGGAACGTGACATTCTGATTGTCCAGGATTCAGATGGGCGGCCCCAGAGCCGCCCATCTGCATTTCAACGGCCACATTCCGGTGTGGAAAAGTCTTGCGTCCAATTTATTCCACGGACGCCATTTTCTTCTTTTCGGGTTTGAAAAACACGAGATGTCTCCTTCCCATCCATAAACCCCTCGTTCCCAAAGAATGTGAGCTTCTTTTTGCGCACTGGGCCTGCCACGAACTCTTCTCCTGGGGGCGTAGGCCATGGGGGAAACACTTTACTGATTCAAGTTGCTCCATGTCGCGAACGGGCATGAAGTGTACACTGGCCAGACCGCATGAGACCGTCGCCACTTGCGTTCGGGAGCGGAGTGACTAGATTCCATTCATTGCAGGCAACTCATCAATTCAATTGCACACCGGCAACCCACTCAAACCAACGTAAAAAGGAGTGGCCCATGCGATTGTCGCAACGGATCACGGCAGAATTTATCGGAACTTTCTGGCTGGTATTCGGGGGCTGTGGGAGCGCAGTCTTATCTGCGGCATTTCCCAAGGTGGGGATAGGGCTGTTGGGGGTGGCCCTGGCTTTCGGACTCACCGTTTTGACCATGGCCTATGCCATCGGTCATATCTCCGGCTGTCATCTGAACCCTGCCGTCTCCATCGGCTTGTATGCCGGAAAGCGCTTTCCTGCGTCCGAATTGATTCCCTATATCGCTGCACAGGTGGCGGGAGGGATATTCGCCGCCGGGGTTCTCTACCTGATTGCAAGTGGAAAGGCCGGTTTCGAATTGAGTGGAGGCCTGGCCGCCAACGGTTACGGGGAGCACTCTCCGGGCGGCTACTCCCTGTTTTCCGGGTTCCTATCTGAAAGCGTGCTGACCTTCATGTTTTTGCTGATTATCCTGGGAGCCACGGACAGTCGTGCGCCGCAGGGATTCGCCCCGATTGCGATCGGCCTGGGTCTTACACTGATCCACCTGATCGGCATCCCTGTGACCAATCTTTCCGTCAACCCGGCCCGGAGCACCGGACCGGCCATCATCACGGGAGGCTGGGCACTGGTGCAGTTATGGCTTTTTTGGATCGCCCCGATTATCGGGGCCGGAGCGGCGGGGATCGCCTACCGGGCCCTCGCGGCGGAGCCACAGCCCGAAGTGGAGGTCAAGCCTGCGGCTGTGAGCTGAATTCGTTTCGAATTTTTCTTTCATAGGGGATTTTGAGGGTAGTGGGGTTGCCGGTATGCTCCCCAGCGTGTTCGTGAAAGGAATGGACCAGCGAAAACAAGAGCTGACCGGGCGGTCGTCCCGCGCCGGCAGCCCTTTCCTTTCGCGTTTTGCCCTTTCAGGTTCTCCGTTCAGGCAAAGACACTGATGAGTCGATTCCCGGTGTTTCTTTGGTAAACGGAGTTGGTCCTTGTGGTTCCTTGTTTGGGCTGATCGCCTGAAGACGGTGTATTCCTGTAAAAACTGCCTGCTTCCTGGCGTGCCTGGTAATAGCCTCCGCTTCCCTCCTGGCGAACATCCACGGAAAAGTTGCTCAGACTGAGCCCGCTCGATTCCAGGTGTTCGCGAAGGGCCGGCGCGTTGCGGACCAGGAGGTCCTTAACGGCCTGGCTATCGGTGGAAAGCGATGCGGTCACTTCCTGATCTTTTGCACCGATGCGCAGCGTCAGGCGGCCGAGCCCTTCGGGTTCCAGATCCAGCGTGAGTTCCCTGGTGTCTTTGCTCGCGTTGAGGTCATGGATTCGATGGGCGAGATCCTCGGTCCACGAGGGATTTGCCAGGGACAGGGCGTTCTGCTGTGTTGTGCCGCCCGCTCCTTCCTGGGACGACGACAGCCCGGAGTGGAAGGAGCCGGGGACCTGCTGCAGGGGGTCGGATGCCGCCTGAACGCTTCGAGGCGTGGCAGCGATGGCATCGGATTGCGGAGAAGCAACATTGTCCTCGCTTTTCCGCTGCTGGGTGAAAGCGTTCCCGGTTTCCGACGAAGCGGCGCCGGATTTCCCGGAGGTTGCCAGGCGGGTGATTTCATGTGCGGAGCCGGAGGCATCACTGCGCGTTGCCGTAGCGGGTTCGTCGGATTCGGAAGCCGATTTCATCGTGCCGGCCAGTGACTGGCCGTATCCGCCGAGCCTGGCGACCTCACTCTCGGAGGATGATTCCGCGGAAGCCGAGGTGGTCGTGGTGCTGGGTTTGACGGATTCTGTATCCAGGGCAGCCGACTCCCGCATTGCCTGTTCCGGGGAAGGATTCTGAAGAGAATTCGCACCAGGCCCGGCGGCGTTTGCCTCCGGTTTTGCCGATCCCGTCTGAACGCTGATCCCCCCCAGGACGAAGGAGCGATTCGCGAGTTCCTGGCGAAGGAGGGGGAGATCTTCCAGCAGTTGTGTTTTGACGGATGGGTTGTCGGCAACTATGCCTGCCACGGAAGGGGAAGAGTTCGTATCCACGGTCAGCGAAATGCGACCGAGGCTTTCCGGTTCGAGCTGCACTACCCGTGTGCCGCCGCCCTGGCGGGCAAGGTCGTCCAGCCGCCTGGCGAGGTCCTGCGTCCAGGTGGGCTGCCGGGGAGAGAGTTTTGCGCTTTCACCGGATGATTGGGACTCCTGCGAAACGGATTCCGCACCAGTTTTGACGCCCTTTGAAGATTCGTTTGCTTCCGATTCCGGTTTTTCCTCTGCAAAGGACGGGATGATGCTGCCCGACAGTGGCGTGGGATCTGCCGCCTTTCCTCCCGCGCTACCCGACATTGCCAGGGCGGAAAGCGAAGACTTCTGATTCGAAAGCGATGCAGATCCGCCTGCCGTTGCTGCATCGGAACCGCCGGCGAAAGATGCGGTCGGCTTTGTGCCCCGTTCTGCGAATTTCTTCGCGATTGCTTCCATGAGCTGCCGGAATTCCAGGCAATTGTAGGAATCCGAAAGATTGGCAGGGGAGATCTGCCTGGGGGTGCCGTTTCCTTGCATCGACTGCGCCAGGGAGGATAGAAGCTGTCGGACGTCCTGTCCGCTTACGGTCCCCTCCTGGATAATATTGTTTGCCAGGGCCTGTCTGTCCAACACATTGACGAGTGACATGACGGAGAGACATCCCTGCGAATCCTCGGCGCTTTTGCACGCTTTGCGCGTTTCCGCGGAGACGTTCAACTGTGCCAGCACCTTGCCCAGGAGGGCGGGATCGGTGAAGACGAGATCCTGTTTGGCCTTCTCGGTCGTTTTCCCGGCAGGTTTTGCCGCCGAGAATGCCCGCTTGAGATTCCCTGCCTTCTTCTGGCCATCCTGCGGCTGGGTTTGCGCTGCTGCTTTTGCCTCGGTGGGAACTGCGGGCGAGGTCTGCGATGGAGTCAACGAATCCGCCGCCTGCAAGGGTGACGCGGTGGATGAGCCCGGAAGCGATGCCTTTCCCAGTTGGCTGTCCTGCAGTTCCAGCTCCTTGGAGAACTCGGACTTCAAAATGCCCTGGCCAATCTTTCCATGTTCCTGTTCGAGTACCGGCATGAGGAATTGTGCTGGATTGACTGCGTTCGCATTCATGGCTTTTCCTGCTGTTGGGGGTCCATCGCCAATAACATTTTATCGTAGCCTATCTCGTAGCAATGATGATACCATCTGGGCGATTTAAATAAAGACAAGAATATCAATTAGTTGGCTTGTGCTGGTGGGCGCGGGCCGAGCGGATGGAGCACAGGGACCGGCAATATTTTCAAAAGGATGAGCAGTTTTTGCCGCCGGATCAGGCGGCTGTCCGGACCGGAAGGCCATGGAGGCGCAGGGAGGGAGCTTTGGGTGAGGTGCCCGGGCGCATTACGATGTGCAATGGCCGGGCGGATTCTTACGGATTTTTTCTGAGTTGCGGGATTCGGGAAAACGTTCCGGCAGAGGCGCAGAGCCGCGGCCTGTTCATGCTTCGGCTCGGGAGGCCGGCTGATCCAGCATCGCCAGCACGATCGATTTTTCTTCCTGGAACCTGTCCTGAACGGCGGAACGGATGCTTGCGCTGGAAGCGCCGAACTGCCTGCCTCGGGATGAATAGACGGCGTTGATGAGGTCTTTCGCCTGCACTGCCTGCCCCGGTCTGGCAATCCGGCTGATAGCCTTGCAGAAAATATTGGCGGCACCCTTGGAGCCGTGCTGTACGGAGGTGCTCCATAGCGCTTCCTTGATCGCCTGAGGCTGGGCACAGAGGTCTATGCCCGTACGATCGCGAATCTCCTCAATGGCGGGGAGGTAGTGGGTCTGCTGGATGAAATCGCGCTGAAGCGCTGCAAAACGTTCTGCGTCTTCGGATGCGAGTTGCTTCCACACGTTCGGCATAGCCCCGTTCCTGCCGCCAGTATTGGCCGGTCCGGCGGCACGAAGTCTTGCAGCCATCCGGGGGGCCTTTTCCTGGAGATAATCCAGAAAAGCCCGCATGGTACCCGGGCGGGAAGCGATCTGGTACGTGCCGTAGGAAGTGCCGCCGCGGTCGTCGTATCCTATGGTGGCAATCCCGTTTTCTCCGGATTCGAATCGAGCGGAAAGGGAACCGATCTCGCGTGAATCGGCGGCGGAATGAGCGCGCTGTGTCAACTCGGGGTCGGAGGTGGAGGAACCGCTTCCGGCGGCGGCTATGCCGATGCTTTTCAGATAGGCCCCGTTCAGGCCGCTGCCCCCGGAGGTAAGTGCGGTCAGGCTCAGGAGCGTGGATGTGGCCAGACTGTTGGCAGATTCCCTCGCGGCTGGGTGTCCGGACGCCTTTGCTCGTTCCGGGTCGATGCCGTTGATGTTGACTGCTTGCGTGTCGATGACGCTGGAGTCGAGGGAATAATTTTCCCTGCCGGAGACATCTTTCCCGCCGTTCTGAGCCTGGCTCAACACCTTTTCAAACAGTTTCTGCCGCTTTGAGGAAGCGAGTGCGCGATAAACCCCCTCGAGGCCATTTGCCTTTTGGGCTGGCTTCGTATCTTGAGCCACCTTGATTCCGTCTGACATGGTTCGATCCTCCGTCAAAGCATTTGATCCGCTGCTGTGTCGATGATCTGTAGCAAAAATCGTGCTTGATGGCGGTCAGGACTGAATATTGCCTGGAACAGGCGCGGCAACAGGGTTCCCGGGCCACGTTCGCAGGACCGCCGCCATTGGAACGGAAGCGCGGAATTTGACGCCATGGGGGCGGGAGGGTCAGAGAATCGCATTGTCCCGGCGGAAAAACGTGCCGGAGACAAGGGAATGGAGACTCAGGGCGCGGGCTGTGGCTCCTGGTCGCATTTCTCGATTTCGAGAAGGATATGATCCAATATCCCGTTGATGAAAGCGCCGGATTCTTCCGTGCCGAAAGCTTTCCCGATGTCCACCGCCTCGTTGATGGAAACCTTTGGGGGGATGTCGGAACAATGGATCATTTCGTAGAGCGCAAGGCGCAGGATGTTTCGGTCGACGACGGACATGCGTTCGATCCGCCAGTGTTCGGACGCAGAGGCGATCAAGCTGTCGATTTCGGAATGGTACAGCTCAACCCCCTGCACCAGTTGTTCGGCAAAGGACCTGATGGACATGGGCGCTTCGATTTCCACGTCTTCGTCGGGAACCAGAAGTTCGTAGAACAGGTCAATGGCTTCATCGGGAGCAGCCTTGGTCATTTCCATCAGGTAAAGAATCTGCAGCGCAACCTCTCGGGAACGCCTCCGCCGGCCTGTTTTGACTTTCACCGTTACTTCTCCGGAAGATAGGGAGTGATGCCCGCCGTTGCCGGTGGACCCCCACTTGGTTTCGGAATAAAACCCCGAGAGCATTCAGCTATGAAACACTCAGGAAGGTATCTGCCTGATCAAGTTTGCCATTTCAATGGCGGCCACGGCTGCATCCCACCCTTTGTTGCCGGCCTTCGTGCCCGCGCGTTCGATCGCCTGCTCGATCGTGTCCGTGGTGAGTACGCCGAAGGCGATGGGAACGCCCGAATCGAGACTCACATGGGCGATGCCTTTCGAGACTTCATTGGCCACGTAGTCGAAGTGGGGAGTCGCTCCACGGATGACCGCGCCGAGGCAGATCACCGCGTGGTAATTGCCGGAAGAAGCCAGCTTCTTGGCCATGAGAGGAATTTCAAAGGCCCCCGGGACCTTGTAGACGTCGATCTTGTCTTCCGAGGCTCCGCTCCGCGTAAGGGCATCCAGCGCCCCCCCGAGAAGCCTCTCGCCGATGAAGTCGTTGAAGCGGCTGACGACGATCCCGAACCGAAGATCCTGGGCGATGACATTGCCTTCAAATATTCTCATTTTCCTCATCCTTTTGATCGGTCACGCAGCTCAGCAGGTGTCCCATCTTCGCGCATTTGGTCCTGAGATACTTGATGTTGTTGTCGTTGGGAGCGATTTCGAGGGGTACGCGATCGGTGACTCTGATGCCGTATCCCTGAAGGCCGACGATCTTGGTGGGATTGTTGGTCATCAACCGCATCTTTCGCACACCCAGATCGACGAGCATCTGAGCACCGATGCCGTAGTCGCGCAGGTCGGCCCGGAAACCGAGGACCCTGTTGGCTTCCACGGTATCGTATCCCTTCTCCTGAAGGGCGTATGCCTTGATCTTGTTGACGATCCCGATGCCGCGGCCCTCATGGTTCCTCATGTAGAGGATGACTCCCTTGCCTTCCTGGTCGATCCGCGCCATGGCGGCACGCAGTTGCCCGCCGCAGTCACACCGCAGGGAGCCGAAAACGTCCCCCGTGAGGCACTCGGAATGGACCCTGACCAGCACGTTGTCCTCGGGCGTGATGTCGCCTTTCACCAGGGCCATGTGGCAGTAGTCGTCGATATCGTTGGTGTATGCGATGACCTTGAAGTCTCCGCCGAAGGCTGTGGGCAGGTTGGCGGTGGCGGCCCTGTGAACGAATATTTCGTTTTGCATGCGGTACTGGATGATATCTGCGACCGTGACGATCTTGACGCCGTGCTCGCGGGCGAATTCTTCGAGGTCGGGCATGCGGGCCATGGTGCCGTCGTCTTTCATGACTTCGCAGATGACACCCGCCGGTTTCAGCCCGGCGAGGCGCGCCAGGTCCACGGAACCCTCCGTCTGGCCGGTCCGGACGAGCACTCCACCGTTCTTGGCCCGCAGGGGAAAGACATGACCCGGGCTCACCAGATCTTCGGGCTTGGCGTTGTCGGCCATGGCCGTGAGAATGGTGTGCGCGCGGTCGGCGGCGCTGATGCCTGTGGTGACCCCTCTGCGTGCCTCGACGGAAATCGTGAAGGCCGTCTGGAACTGCGACTGGTTGTGGCTGACCATCATGGGCAGGCGGAGCCTTTCGACCCTTTCGCCGGTGAGGGAAAGACAGATCAGGCCGCGACCGTATTTCGCCATGAAGTTAACGGCTTCCGGTGTTGCCTTTTCGGCGGCCATGCAAAGATCGCCTTCGTTTTCCCGGTCTTCGTCATCGACGAGAATGACGATCTTGCCTTGGCGGATATCTTCGAGAACTTCGGGGATGGATGCCACGGGCATTCTTGCAGACTCCTTTGGGAACAATAAAGGGGCCTCCGGGGAGGCCATTCAGATTCAAACCAATCATTTATAGCACTGTTGGGGCGCTTTCTCAAGCGGTGCGGGAAATTATTGACGGTCGTCCCGGTAACGGGCCGCGGGACGCATGGGCGGACAGGCCGGACGGCTTCGGCGCGGTCCGGCGGAACATTGTGTCGTGCCGCTATAGGAAACCGTGTTTCTGAAGATATTCCATGTCGATCCCGGTCGGATTCCGGTCCTTCGGCCCCTGTGGAGCATTCCATGCGCCCAGAAGCTTTTCCACGTACTTGCCGATGACGTCGGTTTCGAGATTTACCTCTTCACCGATGCGCCATTCCGCTATCGAGGTTTCGTGCGACGTGTGCGGAACGATGTTCACATCGAAGCGCCCTTCGCCCGTTCCGTTTACGGTAAGGCTGATCCCGTTGATGGCGATGGAACCCTTGGCGATGATGTACCTGGACATTTCCACGGGGACTGCGAAGAAAAGCCTCACGGATCTGCCCTCGCTGCGGCGCTCGAGCAAGGAGCCGATCCCGTCTACATGGCCGCTGACGATGTGGCCCCCGAGGCGGTCTCCCATGCGCAGCGCCCGCTCAAGGTTCAGGCGGCAGCCGGCGGTCTTGCGTCCGAGAGTTGTGCGGGCGAGCGTCTCGGCGGACACGTCGGCGGTGAAGACATTTCCCTGAAAGGTCGTAACCGTCAGGCATGCTCCGTCGACGGCGATGCTTTCCCCGAGGCGCAGGTCTTCCAGGTGACAGCCGGCTCGTATCACCATTCCGGCATCGAGTCCGTGACGGTCGATCCGGAGCAGTGTGCCCGTTCCCTCTATCAGACCGGTGAACATGTCGTCTCCATTTAGTATGGATGTTCGTTGAAACTGCCCGAAAGCATCACGTCGTTCCCGAAGCGCCTGACCCTGATGGAAAACGCGCAGAGTGCATCGGACATCAGGTCGCGACGGTTGCCCATGACCAGGGGGAGGCCCTGGCAGTCCCCAAGAATCCTGGGTGCGTAGAAGAAGTGGAATGCGTCGGCCATGCGGCTTTCGATAAAGGCACCCAGCACTTTCGATCCTCCCTCGACGAGAAGACTGGTAATTTGCCGTTTCCCCAGTTCCAGAAGCAGGGAAGGGATATGAATGGGACCGCCGGACTGCGGCATCCGGATGATCTGAACCCCGGCGGCCTCGAGGGCCTTTTGCCTTTCCGGGGAAGCATCCCCGGCGCAGGCGACGAGGACGGGGACCTCGCGGGCCGACGCGGCCAGGTTGCTTTTGACCGGAAGCCTGAGCTGAGAATCGAGGACGATGCGCGTCGGCTGGCGGCCGACTCTGCGTCCCTTTATCCGGGCGGTCAGTTGCGGGTCGTCGGCAAGGGCGGTGCCGATGCCGACCAGTATCCCGTCGGATGTGCTGCGCAGGCGATGAACGTATTCCCTCGACTGTTCGTTGCTGATCCACCGGGAGTCGCCGGTCCGGGTGGCGGTATGCCCGTCCAGGGTGGCGGCTGCCTTCAGGGTCACGAAAGGCATGCCCGTTGTCGCATGCTTGATGAAGGGCTGGTTCAACTCCCGGCATTCCCGCTCCAGGATGCCCGCATCGACCTGGAGGCCGTGCCCCTGGAGAAATGCCGCCCCACCGCCAGCAACGTTGGGATTGGGATCCGGCATGCCGACGGCCACGCGGGCGATCCCCGCCTGCAATACCGCCAGGGTGCAGGGAGGTGTCCTCCCCTGGTGGTTGCAGGGTTCCAGGGTCACGTACAGAGTTGCGTTTCGCGCATTTTCACCGGCTTCCCGGAGTGCGTAAACCTCTGCGTGAGGACCTCCGGCGTATCGATGATAGCCCTTGCCCACGACTCGGTCATCCAAAACCACGACCGCACCCACCGCGGGATTCGGGCTTGTCCGGCCGCGTCCCCTCGCGGCAAGGCGAAGGGCTTCCTGCATGTAAGATTCATCACGATTCCTGGATGACGATTCGCTGGCCATATGAAAATCCGGATCGGCCGATTCCGCGCGACGTCCGGGAGGGACGCGGCACGGAATCGGAAAGATGTTCCCCGAAGGGACTCTGACGGTCTTAAGGAAGAAAACGCCCTACTGATGAAGGGGGAAGGCGCAGCAGAATTCCGCCACTTCCTTGCGCACGCGGTCAAGGGTTCCTTCGTCGCCCACCGATTGGAGCGCCCGGTGAATGAAGCCTGCGATGATCTTCATGTGCTCGGGAGTCATCCCCCGCGTGGTGAGGGCAGGTGTCCCGATGCGTATTCCGCTCGTGACCTGCGGCTTTTGCTGATCGAAGGGGATGGCGTTCTTGTTGACGGTGATCCCAGCGTAGTCCAGGGTTTCCTCGGCGATTTTCCCGGTGAGCCCATGGGGCGTGACGTCGACGAGAATCATATGGTTGTCCGTGCCGCCGGAAACCAGGCGATAGCCGCAGGAAAGCAGTTCGGAGGCAAGCTGGCGGCTGTTGGCGAGAATGCGCTCCTGGTATTCCCGGAAAGACGGCTGCAGCGCCTCCTGAAAAGCGACGGCTTTCGCCGCGATGGTGTGCATCAGCGGGCCGCCCTGGATGCCCGGAAAGATCTGGCTGTCTATCGACTTGGCGTAGGCTGCCCGGGCGAGGATCATCCCGCCCCGGGGGCCGCGGAGCGTCTTATGGGTCGTCGTTGTAACGAAGTCCGCATGGGGAACCGGGTTCGGGTGCAGCCCGGCGCAGACGAGTCCGGCGATGTGTGCCATGTCGACCATGAGATGGGCGCCGACCTGGTTCGCTATGTCCCGGAAACGCGCAAAGTCGATGATCCGCGGGTAAGCGCTCGCGCCTGCGATGATGATCCGGGGCTTGTGGGCTTTCGCCGTCTCCGCCACCTGGTCGTAGTCGATCTCTTCGGTATCCCGGCGAACCCCGTAGGAAACCACGTGGAACAGGCGCCCCGAAAAGCTGACGGGACTGCCATGGGTCAGGTGGCCTCCCTGCCTGAGGTCCATGCCGAGGATGGTGTCTCCGTGCTGAAGCACGGAAAAATATACGGCCATATTGGCCTGGGAGCCGGAGTGCGGCTGGACGTTGGCGTGTTCGGCCTGAAAAAGCTTTTTGGCGCGTTCCTGGGCGAGTCGTTCCGCCACGTCGACAAATTCGCACCCGCCGTAGTATCTCTTCCCGGGATAGCCTTCGGCGTACTTGTTTGTCAGGACGGAACCCATGGCCTCCCTGACCGCATCACTGACGAAATTCTCCGAGGCGATGAGTTCAAGTTTTCGTTTTTGCCGCTTTTCCTCTTCGCAGATGACCTTCGCGATTTCCGGATCGACGACCTTAAGATGAGACATCCGCATCCCTTTTCTGTGTGAGTGCCCTGGGTCACACCACTGGGCAACGCTGGAGATTCCAGGCAACAGGGTTTCAAACCAGAGAATCGATCAAATCGACGCGGCGCTTGTGACGCCCGCCTTCGAACGATTCAGCGAGCCATGTCTCCAGGATCTCCATGGCGAGATCCTGGCCGATGAAACGGCCGCCCAGGCACAGGATATTGCTGTCGTTATGGCGGCGGCTCATCTTGGCTTCATAGGGCTCTGAGGCATTCACGGCGCGTGCTCCCGGAATTCGGTTGGCCGTTATGCACATCCCGATTCCGCTCCCGCAGACGAGGATGCCCCGGTCCGCCTTTCCCTCGGCGACAGCCCGGGCTACCTGGACCGCGTAGTAGGGATAGTCCACGGATTCATGGCCATGCGTGCCGATATCTTCGACTTCGTAGTTACGGTCCTTCAAGTAGAGGGATATCTTTTCCTTGAGTTCGTAGCCGCCGTGATCGCTGCCTAAAATAATCTTCATAGGATCCTCTGCCCGCCGATTGATTCATGCCGCCTATTCCAATGGAGCGCACCTATCTGCCGACCTGGGCACCGCCGTCGTACCTGCGGAAAATGAGGGTTCCGTTGGTCCCGCCGAAGCCGAAGGAGTTGGACATGGCGATGTCGATTCTCATCTCGCGCGACATGTTGGGCACGTAGTCCAGGTCACAGTCCGGATCGGGATTATCATAGTTGATCGTGGGCGGAGCGGTCTGACGGTCGATGGTCAACGCGGTGAATGCCGCCTCGATTCCTCCTGCGGCCCCCAGGAGATGCCCCGTCATCGACTTGGTGGAACTGATGGCCAGCTTGTAGGCGTGGTCGTGGAAGATCGTCTTGATCGCCTGCGTTTCGTACTTGTCGTTCAGGTCCGTGGAGGTGCCGTGGGCGTTGATG
Organism: Desulfobacteraceae bacterium; assembly: GCA_021372635.1. GTDB lineage: Bacteria > Desulfobacterota > Syntrophobacteria > Syntrophobacterales > Syntrophobacteraceae > JAJFUA01. The sequence continues at coordinate 12,601 of JAJFUA010000379.1, forward strand.
TAATCCACCTGATCGGGATTCGTGCCCGCATCGTCCAGGGCCGCCTGCATGCAGCGGGCGGCTCCTTCGCCGTCGGGCGCCGGAGCTGCCATGTGAAACGCATCCCCCGATGCTCCGAAGCCGATTACCTCCGCGTAAATCTTTGCCCCGCGCTCGATCGCCCTGTCGAGTACTTCGAGGATCAGTACGGCGGCCCCTTCTCCCAGGACAAAGCCGTCACGGTCCCTGTCGAATGGGCGGGACGCCTTCTCCGGCTCGTCGTTCCTGGTGGAAAGAGCCCGCATGGCATTGAATCCGGCCACGCACAAAGGCGTGATAGTGGATTCCACGCCGCCCGTGATCATGATATCGGAGATCCCGTCGCGGAGCATGTGATAGGCTTGTCCGACCGCGTGGGTGCCCGCGGCGCAGGCCGTCTGGACGGAAAGGTTGGGACCCTTGGCTCCGTGGTAGATCGAGATCAGGCCGGGGGCCATGTTGCCGATGAGCATGGGGATGAAGAAGGGGCTGACCTTCTTCGGGCCGGATTCCATCAGGATCTTGTGCGTATCCTCGATAGTGGAAAGACCGCCCAGGCCGCAACCCATGATGACTCCCGCCCGATGGGAAATCTCCGCCGGGATGGTCATCTGTGCGTCTTCGAAAGCAAGGCGGGCAGCCCCCAGCGCCAGGCGAAGGAACGGGTCCATCTTGCGGAGTTCCTTCTTGGAGATGAACTCCTCGGGATGAAAATTCTTCACTTCACCCGCGATGCGGGTTGCATAGCCCGCTGCGTCAAAGCGGGTGAGAGGCCCGATCCCGGATCGACCTTCGATGAGGCTCGACCAGTTCTGATCGATCCCGACTCCCAACGGTGTGACCAGCCCTATTCCCGTAATGACGACACGACGACGCTCTTTGGATCGCATGTTACTCCCCCTGATGTCTTCTGCATACGGCAGTGCGCGTGAATTCAAGCCGGGCCGGCCTCAATTCAGGGAAAAACCGCCGTCCTTTCAGCCCATGTACATTCCCCCGTTTACGTGGATGACCTGCCCGGTGATGTATCCTGCCTCATGGGAGGCGAGAAAGCTGACGGCAGCCGCCACTTCCTCCGGGGCTCCGCAGCGGCCGGCTGGAATCTGTGCCAGAAGCGCCTCTCTGGCTTTTTCCGGTATCCGCTGTGTCATCTCCGTTTCGATATATCCCGGCGCAACCGCGTTCACGGTAATGTTCCTCGAAATCAACTCGCGTGCAAGAGACCGTGTGAAACCGATGATTCCGGCCTTGGCGGCCGAATAGTTGCACTGGCCGGCATTGCCCGTTACGCCGACCACGGATGTCACGTTGACGATGCGGCCGAACTTCTGGCGCATCATGGGCTTGACAACCGCCTGCGAGCAGAGAAAAACACCTTTGAGATTGGTTTCGAGAACCTCGTCCCATTCGGACTGTTTCATGAGCGCCAGTAAATTATCCCTGGTGATTCCGGCGTTGTTGACCAGAACGTCGATCCGCCCGTGAGTCTTGACGATGTCCTTGATGGACTCCCTCACGGAGTCGTTATCGCACACGTCGAACGGACGGAGAGACGGGACCGCGCCCACGGCTTCGATGGCGGAAGCCGTCTGTTCGGCCGCTGCGGTGTTGGATGCAAAATTGACGATCACCTCGTCGCCCGGACGCGCCAGGGCCACGGCAATGGCCCTTCCGATTCCACGGCTGGCTCCCGTGACCAGAACTACACGCTTTTCGCTCATCGGCATTCTTCTCCCGAAACGGTCGTGCCCCCGCTTTGCGGCCCGCCCCTCGGTCGGCCGGAAGGCGGGAGCTGCCGCAATGCAATCACCAGGTGGTCAGGCCTCTTTCAGCCTTCCCCACGTTCCCTGCGGATCTTGCGAACGAAGGCGGGGATGAATTCGAAAAGATCGGCCACCACTCCAACGTTGGCAACGTCGAAAATCGGGGCCTGCGGATCCTTGTTGACCGCCACGATCACCTGGGATCCCTGCATCCCCACCACGTGCTGGATCGCCCCTGCTATCCCGACCGCCATGTAGAGAGTCGGGGCGACGGTACGGCCGGTCTGTCCGACCTGGTGGGAGGGAGGAATCCAGCCCTCCTCAACAGCGCCGCGGGATGCGCCGACCGCGCCGTTGATCAGGTGCGCCACCTCTTCGACGAGCGCAAAGTTTTCCCCCTTGCGCAACCCTCGGCCTCCAGACACGATGACATCCGCTTCCGTAAGCTTTGCCGTCTGATCCTTCTCGGGAACCACCTCCAGTACCTCGACGCGGCTCCTGAAGCATTCCTCGGGCACTGTGGGATACTCGATCCGGCCCTGGCGGCCGTCCAGTTTGGCGGGCTTCATGACTTTCGGGCGGACGGTTGCCATCTGTGGCCTGCGATGAGGACATAGAATCGTGGCCATAACGTTGCCGCCGAACGCCGGACGCGTCTGGAGAAGCAGGCCCTCTTCGCTGATGTCCAGGTCGGTGCAGTCGGCGGTGAGGCCGGTCTGCAAAGAAGCCGCGACACGCGGCACGAAGGAGCGCCCGATGCTGGTCGCCCCGGCGAGGAGGATTTCAGGCCGTTTCCGGCGGACGAGTTCAACGACGACTTTCGAGTACGCTTCGTCCGTGAAATGCGCCAGTTCGGGGTTGTCCACGATGTAGACCTGGTCCGCTCCGTACGAGATCAGTTCCTCGGCCACTCCGGTTTCGATCCGGTATCCGAGAAGAACGGCGGACAGCCCCACGCCGCGTTTGTCCGCGAGCTTCCGCCCGGCGCTCAGCAGTTCGTGGCTGACCTTGTGAATCACCCCTTCGCGCCATTCCGCGAAGACCCAGACGCCCTGATAGGCGGACAAATCCCCGGAGGGACCCTTGCCGACTTCCGGCATGGACAGCGCTCCGAACTCACAGGTGTCCACGCACATGCCACAGAGGGTACAGTCCTCGGAGATTTCAATCCCGGTTTCCTTGAGTTCGATGGCCCCGGAAGGACATACATCGGAACAGACACCACAGACGGTGCATTTACGAGAATCGACGATTGCTTTCATATGCCCGGCACCTTGGCTTCCTTGAGATACTGGTAAAGCTGTTCCGCCTGCTCCTCAGGCGTGCCCTTGAGCTGCATGCGATTGCCTCTGCGCGGGGGACTGAAAACACGCACCACCTGTGTGAAGGAACCGCAAAGTCCGATGGCGTTGGGGTCCAGTCCGATGTCTGCGGCTCCCCAGACGGGAATCTCCGCCTTCTTGGCACGCATCTTGTGCCTCAGGGAAGGCAGGCGGGGCTCGCCGATTTCCTTGATGACCGTAACCAGCGCCGGTGTGGGGATCTTCCAGATTTCCACACCCTCGTCGGTTTGCCGCGTCACTTTCAGGTATCCAGCATCCAGGAGGTCGATGCGCTTCACGAAAGTTGCATACGGGATGTCGAGAAGGGTGGCCGCCTCGGGGCCGACCTGGGCCGTATCGCCGTCCACGGCCTGTTTTCCGCAAAGGACGAGATCGACGTCCCCGATCTTGCGGATCGCAGCGGAAAGAGTCGTGGAAGTGGCCCAGGTGTCTGAACCGGCGAATGCCCTGTCGCTCAGGAGGATTGCGTCATCCACGCCCATCGACAGAGTGTCCCGAAGGGCTTCGGCCGCCTGCGGCGGTCCCATTGTGAGGACGGTGACCCTGGCCCCGCAGGCGTCTTTGATCTTCAGGGCGGCTTCGACGGCAAACATGTCGAACGGATTGATGATACTCTCCACCCCCTGTCGGACGAGGGTGTGGGTATCGGGATCGATACGGACGTTCTTGGTGTCCGGAACCTGCTTGATGCATGCGACGATATGCATGGACTCTCGCTTCCGTATTTCGGCTGCTAAAAGAAGCTGTCTTTCAGCCGGCTGTATTCTTTGTTGAGTTCCTGCCCAATGATGTTGCGCTGAATTTCGTTGGTTCCTTCGTAAATCTGAAGGATCTTGGCATCCCGCATCATCTTCTCGACGGGATAATCCTGCATGTAGCCGTACCCGCCGAGAACCTGGACGGCTTCGGTGGCGACCTCCATGGCAACGTCCCCGGCAAACACTTTACACATGGCGGCAACCTTGCTGGAGTCGGAAGGATCGCTTTCCATATAGCGTGCGACGGAGTAGATGAGCGCGCGCGCCGCTTCCGTCTTTGTAGCCATGTTGGCCAGCTTGTGCTGGATGGCCTGGAAGGAGATGATCGGCTTGCCGAACTGCACGCGCTTTCGCGCATATTCGACGGCAATGTCCAGGGCGCCCTGGGCAAGGCCGATCCCGAGGGCTCCGATACCCGGGCGGGATTTGTCGAAGGTCTTCATCGCAACGATGAAGCCCATGCCCTCGCGGCCGATGATCCGGCTCTTGTGGATGCGGCAGTCCTGGAAAACGAGCTCGCGGGTGGCCGAGGCGCGAATGCCCAGCTTCTTTTCCTTCTTTCCGAAGGAAAAGCCGGGATCGCCCTTTTCGACGACGAAAAAGGTCGCCCCGCGAGGCCCCTTGGATCTGTCGGTGATGGCCAGGACGGAGTAGATCTCGGCCTCACCGCCGTTGGTGATCCATTGCTTCGTGCCGTTCAGAATGTAGTAGTCGCCATCTTTGACCGCCGTCGTCTGGATGCCGGAGACGTCGCTGCCGGCGCCCGACTCGGTGAGGCCGAACGCTGCAAGCCTCTTTCCGCTCGCTATGTCGGGAAGGTAGGTCTGTTTGACCTCTTCGCTGCCGTAAAGAAGAATCGGGTAGGCCCCCAGCCCGCTTGCGGCAAACGAAGTGGCGACGCCGATGCACGCCTGTGCCAGTTGTTCGATGGCCAGGCAGTTTTCAAGGATTCCTCCCCCCAACCCGCCGTACGCTTCGGGGATATACAGACCGAACAGATCCGATTGAGCCAGGACCTTCATGATCTCCCAAGGGAATTCCTCCTGCTGGTCGAGCTCTGCTCGAACGGGCCGCACCTTTTCCTTGGCGATCTGGGCCGCCAAGTCCTGGATCATTTGTTGTTCTTCGGTCAGGAAATAATGCACGATGGTTCTCCTTTCAGCATTATTCTCATCAATCAGGAGGAGATTGACTTGATGATGGATGAGGAGGTGCCTACTTTTGAGTGAACCCCCATCTGGTTTTAAGACTCTCAAGCATCATGATCGTGCTCAGATGCTTTAATTCGGCCAGAATGCCACCTTCCATCAGTTGATCGGACATGCGGCGGAAAACTTCCTCGCCCGCAAGGCGGGAGGCAAGGTGGATCGCATTGGCGATGGCCCGCCCCTGAGAGCGCCCGTGTGCGACTACTACCGTTTTTCTCGTTCCAAGTAAAGGGGCGCCTCCCACATTTTGGTAATGATGCGTGCGGTTGTATGCCTGGAGCAACTGCTGCATCTCGTCGCGAAGCGGTTCGCTCCATTCCCCGGAATGAGCCTCGAAAAAACGGATCAGCTTCTCCGACAGACCCTCGTACGTCTTCAGAAGCACGTTTCCCACAAAACCGTCGCAGATGGCCGCATCCGTGCGGTCTGAAAAAAGCTCAGTCGGTTCCACATTCCCGATGAAACGGAGGTGGGAACGTTGGAGCAGGGCAAAGGCGCGCTGAATGACCCGCATGCCTTTGATGGGTTCCTGGCCTATGTTGAGCAGACCGAGTCGAGGGGAGTCGAGACCTTCCGAGACCTTGAGGAAAGCGTGCGCGAGTGCGGCGGACTGGACCAGGTGGATGGTATCGGACTCGGCGTTGGCTCCCGCATCCAGCAGGAGCACCCTGCCGGCGTACCCGGGGAGTGAGACGGCCATCGAAGGCCGCCGCAGTCCGGGAACAAGGCCCACAAAGTGCTTGGCGGTTGCGACGACGGCCGAACTGTTGCCGGCGCTGACCACGGCATCCACTTCGCCTTCGCCGAGAAGGCGCATGGCCACACTGAGAGACGCCTCACGCTTTTTGCGAATGGCCGTGGGTCCGGCCTCTCCCATGCCGATGATCTCGGGAGCATGCAGGACCTCGATGCCGGCGTTCTCGTCAGTATGGCCCAATACGGTGCGAAGCTGTATTTCATTGCCGATCAGCAGCAAATCGGCCTGACACTGCGGTTTTGCCAGAAGCGCACCACGAACGGGAGCTTCCGGGGCGTTATCCCCCCCCATGGCATCTACCGCTATCTTCATCGTGCAGACCTCTTAACGCCAGGGCGCAGGATCTCTTCTACTCTTCGTCAAACTCCAAAACGGCGCGCTCGTGATAGTAGCCGCAACCGGGGCATACGCGATGGGGCAGGCGCATTTCGTTGCACTGAGGGCAACGGGAAAGTGCCGGCATGGACA
>JAJFUA010000213.1 GCA_021372635.1 Desulfobacteraceae bacterium
CCGATCGAAGCGAACAGGACGCCCAGGGCGGCCATGATCAGGCCGTTGACGATGCTTTTGGAAGAAAGATAGATGACCAGGATCATGCCCATCATCAGGAGGCCGAAGTATTCAGGCGGCCCGAACCTGAGGGCGAAGGCGGCCAGCGGGGCGCCGAGAAACTGCAGGGCGACGATGCCCGCGGTTCCCCCGATGAAGGATCCGAAGGCGGATATGCCCAGGGCTGCCCCGGCTCTTCCCTTCTTGGCCATCGCGTGCCCGTCGAAGCAGGTGGTGACGCACGACGCCTCGCCGGGGATGTTCACCAGGATGGACGTGGTCGATCCGCCGTACATGGCCCCGTAGTAAATGCCCGAGAGCATGATGACGGCCTGGACCGAGGTGAGTTTGAAGGTGATCGGGAGCAGCAGTGCGATCGTGGCCGCCGGCCCGAGGCCGGGGAGCACGCCGACGAGCGTCCCGAGAATGGTACCCAGAAAGCAGTAGCCCAGGTTCAGTGGCTCGCTGGCCACCTTCAATCCGAGCAGTGTCGAGGACAGGATATCCATCCGCATTACTCCTGACTATATGAATTGCACTTGGAGGAAATACACGAATATCAGATAGGAAAAACCGGCCGCGAGGGCGGCGAACAGAACGGCGTTGCGCCATGTCTGAGGCTCGACGGCTTTAAAAAGAAACAGCATGAACAAAAAGGTGGAGAGTGCATACCCCAGGTGCGAGATGATCAGCATGTAGCAAAGGATGCCGAAATAGACGATGGCCGCTTTTTTCAGATTTCCCAACCGGAAAAGGGAAGCAACTTCTGGGTTGGCGGTTTTCACATGCTGGAGCAGGCCTATTCCGGAACAGATGAAGAGCATGACGCTTGCAATCAGTGGTACGAAACCCGGGCCGGGGTCATGCACTGAACCGAGGCCCAGAGAGAGAGAGCCGATCCCGAAGAGCGCTGCAACGATCAAGAACACGATATAGCTGGTTTGCATCGCGGACGGCATATTCATCCCTTTCATGTCTGGACAGGTGAAACGGGGTGGATTCACCGGGTGAATCCACCCTCCGGGTCCTTCTGTCGGTTTATTTCGCTCTCATGCCAAGTTCGTCCACGACCTTGCCGAGATCCTTATACTGCTGGTCCACTTCCTTCTTCAGATCTTCGGGGCCGAGGTAGTTGGCGACGCAGTTGACGTTCTTCATGGCCTGAACGTACTCGGGGTTGTTCATCAGCTGCTGGGTGGTGTCGGCGAGTTTCTTGACGATTGCGGCGTCGGTTCCCTTGGGAACGAAGATCCCTGCCCAGCCGGTGAAGTTCCCCTGGTATCCCAGGTCTTTGAAGGTGGAGACGCCGGGCCATTCGTTTCCGGGAGACGGAGCGTCGATGGCGAGGGCGCGGAGGGTTCCGGCTTTCGCCTGCGAAGCCCAGGCCACCGAATAACCGAAGGAGATGTCGATGTTCTTGCCGAGCATTCCCGTCACGACCGGGCCGCTGCCCTGGTACTGCACCCACTTGACGTCCACTCCGGCCAGATTCGCCCACTGCTTGCCGGCGAAGAAGGGCCAGGAAGCGACGCCCGTGGCGCCGAAGATGTACTTTCCGGGGTTCTTCTTGGCGTCGGCGACGAAATCCTTCTCGGTTTTCCAGGGGGAATCGGCCGCGACGAACAGGCCGCACTGCCCGACCATGATTCTTGCGACCGGGATGAAGCTGTCGACGGTGTAGTCCACCTTGTTGAGCTGCATGCTGAGGCAGTTCGGGCCGGGGCCGCCGGCGAGCATGGTGTACCCGTCGGGAGCGGCGGTGGCGACGAAATTGGTGGCCAGGGCACCGCCGGAGCCGGTCTTGTTGATCACGATGACCGGCTGTCCGAGAATCTTGGACGCGAATTCCGCCCAGACGCGGGCGGAAAGGTCGGTATCGCCTCCCGGGGCGAACGGAACGATGTAGTTGATGGGCTTGGTCGGGTATTCAGCGGCCGAGACCGCCGAAACAAAGCTGAAGAGAAGGAGAAGGGCGAACAAAACGTGTTTGGGGCGTGAAAACCTTCGAGTCATTGCAGGCCTCCTGTTTTGAAATGCGGTTACTTTTGTGACTGCGTTCCTTTGCCGATGGAGCGAAAACAGTGTGTCGACAGCCTGTATACACATTGTGTTTGTACTGCATACACCTGGCCCACGGGGTTTGTCAAGGGGTTTTTTGTGAAAAAAGGCGCCTGAAAATCGTTTCCACGTATGAGGCCGGTTTCCGGCGCATTTTCCCCTCGACGGACGAGTGAAGGGACGGGGGGGACGGGTGCCAACGGCACCTCGCTCTTCTTTCTCGCGAAGGGGAAAACGGTGGCTTCTCCATACGTTCCGGACGACGTTGCGGGCCTGCACTGCGGATGGGACCCGCTGGTATTGCGGTGGGCATACCGTGTGGATTCGCCCCCGGAGTCTGCCGTGTCCTGCACGCACCCCCCCTGTTAAAACATCCGCAGGGGGCGAAGCGGCGGTCGCCCTATTTGTGCATGTTCGAGGGGTGAAGCTCACAAGATTCATGCCGCTTTGCGGTCGTATTGTGCAAACAGCAGGAGAGGGCCGTGTGGACGAAAGGGAAGACGATGCCCGGGCGAACCGGATGATTCCGGTTGCGGATGCACGGCATCATTCTTCACCGGCAGAGAGGATTCCCGGAATACCACCTGAAAATTACACGATTCACCTCATTCCATTTTTCCCTGTCGTGAATATTTTGAAATACGGAAGGAAACGTCCAGACCCCTCTGCCTGACCCTCTTTGCAACATCGTTTGGAAGACCGGGAGTTCCCCTCCTCCCGGTCTTCTTCATCTTTTTCGGCGAAAACGGGAGCATCCGAGGCCGAAATTCCATTCATTTCATTTTACCTTCTCGAACGCTTCGGATATGCTATGCGCCGTCCGTCGGGCAATCGGGACGCCGGGATTGCGAAGGGGCAATGATGGACGGAAGGCGGTTCCACAAGACCGGCGCAGGATCAGGTTGTCGTTTTGAGGGGGATGAGATGGCTACAAGAAAGGTGGGGTTTCTTCTTTTGATGCTTTGCCTGCTGGTTTCCTGTGGGCACATCTCTTTATGTCCCGACAATCCGCAGACCGCCGCAAATTCCGAAACGCCCGACGATCCGCCGGCCGCGAGCGTCCAGGCGCCCGAGGTCCACGGCCCGGCGGCGCTGCCGCACGGCAAAGTGGTGATCCTGCCCTTTGCGGACCATACGGCGGGTTATTCTCATGCGAAAACCGACTTTGAAAAAAGGAATCTCCTGGTCGCGGAAGCGATCCACGATGCCTTTTCCCTGAACGGGTTCGTCCCCGCGAGCGGGGAGGACACCGCGCACTACCTGCTGGACCGGTCCGTTTTGAAAAAGGTTTCGGAAGCGGACCTGAAGAAGCTCGTTCTCTCTCCGTCGGAAGCGGACTCGCCGCGCAACGGCGGCAACAGAACGGAACGCTCGAAGGAACCGGTCGGAAAGAGTGGTGGGAAAATCGCTACGCGGAAGGCTTCTACGGGAAGCGCTGCGAAGGGGAAGATCGAAGCGGAGAAATTTTCCGCCATGGCTGATTCCGAGTTGAAGGCGATCTGCCAGAAGTTCGGCGCCAACTACATCATCCGGGGCAGGATTGTCGAGGCCAGCCCGGAGCGGTACGACGCCGCCGGGAACCCCGAGTCGGAACTGCTGCCCTTTGCCGTTGCCCTGGAAAGGGGAACTGCGTTTGCCGTCTCCCGGATCGAAACGTACGAAGGCGTGGATGCTGAAATCGCCGGGTCTTTCCTGACTCATACGCTGCCGGAGGGGGTGGAGCCCACGGAAAACGATTCCCCCATCGCCTTTCTCTGGAAAAAGGGAGCGAGGGATGTTCCCGTGCCGCTCGAGGTGACCGGAAAGGCAAGAGAGGGTCTTCTGCTGCAGGTGACGCTTCTGGCCCAGGATGCCGAAACGGGCCGGATCGTGTGGTTGAAGAGGGCGACGGTGGAAACCCCGTCGATTCCGGAGCGCATTGGGCCGGCGGCGGACCCGGACCGCTACGCCCGTGCCGTCAGGGCTCTTGCTGGAAGCCTTGTGGACGATTTTTCGAAGAACGTCAATCCCGACAGCCGCGCCATAAAACGGGGGCCTACCTGAAGCGCGTGCACCTAGCCGGCTGGTTCGGCCGGCAAGCGGATCACGGGGAATAGTCCGTAACGCAGGCGGCGGCTTTCTTGCCGAAGCTGAGGCGGATTTCATACACCCCGTTCTTGTAGGAACTCTCGACGACGTAACCCAGTTTGTGAAACACTCCCATGACGCCTTCGTTGCCCCGGGTGATATAGGCGACGAGGGTTCTTGCGGAGTTGCTCCGCGCGATCTCCGCCAGGTGGCAGACGAGGAAGCTCGCGATTCCTTTGCGCCCGTAGTCGGGGTGGACGATGAAATCGACCTCCGCCGCCTCGGACGGACCGCCCATGGTGTAGCGGCCGACCGCGATGATGCGGTTCGCTTCCGCCCCTCCCGCAAGCCCCACGATCGTGACCTCCTTCTGATAATCGACGTTGATCATGCGGTGGACGTCGTAGTGGGGAAAAACCTTCATGATGGAGAGAAAACGGATGTAGGATTCTTCCCTGGGGAGGGAATAGAAGAACTCCTTCATGGCGCGCTCGTCGGTCGGTTTGACCGGTCGAAAGGTCACCTGGAGACCTCCCGGGAAAATCTGGCTCACCTCCCGGTCGAACGGGTACACGGCCCGGGCGGCGCTGTACGGCACGAGCCCCTTATGCAGGTAATGGAGGCGTTCGGCGTCGTGGACCAGTTTTTCGCGGAAGTCCGGGTGGGCGATGCTGATGAGCGCCAGCGCCCGTTCCCGGACGCTCTTTCCGTGCAGGGAGGCGATGCCGTACTCCGTTACGATGTACTGCACGGCGCCCCGGGTGGTCACCACCCCGGCGCCTTCGGCCAGGTAGGGAACGATTCGCGATTTGGCGCCGTCGAGCGTCACCGAGGGCAAGACGATGATCGCCTTGCCCTTCCTGGAATGCCTGGCGCCGCGCAGGAAATCCAGGGCGCCCCCTATCCCGCTGTAGATCTCGTAGCCCAGCGAATCGGAGCACACCTGCCCGGTCAGATCCACCTCGAGCCCCGAGTTGATAGAGACCATCATGTCGTTTTCCGAGATGACCAGGTAGTCGTTCGTGTATTCGATGGGGTAGAGGGCCACCATGGGATTGTTGTCCACGAAGTCGTAAAGCTCGCGCGAACCCAGGCAGAAGCTGGCGATGATCTTTCCGGGATGCAGCGTCTTGCGCGCGTTCGTGATGACCCCCTTCTTCACCAGGTGAAGGTAGGCGTCCGTCAGCATGTCCGCGTGGACCCCAAGGTCCTTTTTCTCCTCCAGCGCGTAGAGCGCCGCCGTGGAAACGCTGCCCACGCCGGCGCGTATGGTCGAACCGTCTTCAATGAGCTTCGCCACGTGGCGCCCGATGTCGACGGCGATGGGGTTCATGAGGGGCAGGGCGACTTCGAGGAGAGGTTCCTCGTATTCGACGAAGGAGTCGATGTCGCGAACGTGGATGAAGGAGTCGCCGAGGGTCACCGGCATTTGGAGGTTTACCTGGGCGATGACGTGCCTGGCCGTTTGCGCGGCCGATTTCACGATATCGACGGCGACGCCGTAAGAGCAGTACCCGTGCCGGTCGGGAGGAGACACCTGGATGAGGGCCACATCGATGGGCATGGCCCCGCTGTGGAACAGTTCGGGGATGTCTCCCAGGTTGACCGGGGTATAGTCGGCCCTGCCTTCGGCCACCGCCTCGCGGCTGGCGGAAGCGACGAAGAAGGATTTCAGGCGGCACTTGTCGAAGAAAGCCGCATCGGTGAACCTGGGCTTGCCGACGCTGAGGATGTGGAGGATCTCGAGGTCGGCGAGCAGAGGGATGATCTCTTCCAGGCACTGGGTCAGGTATTGCGGTTCGCTGCACCCGGAACCGATGAAGACACGGTGGCCCCGTTTGATCGCCCTGAGGGCCTGTTGAGCCGTGGTCCGCCTCTTCTGGTAAATCGAATGCCACGGGCGGGGGGATGCATAGCTGTCGCGGGGTATCGGATCGTCAGCCCGTCGGTTCGGCATCGGCTACTCCCGGGCAACCGAAACAGGAAGGCTCAGCCTGTCCTGGCCGGCTGGGTTCGATGGATGTAAGCTGCCAGAATGACGCCGGAGAGAACCATGGCGAAGCAGAGCAACTGTCCCATAGTGAGAAAGCCCAGCAGGAATCCGATTTGAGGGTCAGGTTCTCTGAAGAACTCCAGGAAAAAGCGAAAGATGCCGTAAAAAATCATGAAAAACGCGATCATCATACCGTCGCCGAAAGGCTTGCGACGGAGCGTCCACAGGATGGCGAACAGCAGGAAACCTTCCAGGAGCGATTCGTAGAGCTGGGACGGGTGCCTCGGGAGGGGGCCGGCATCGGGAAAAACCATGGCCCAGGGCACGTCCGACGGGCGTCCCCAGAGTTCCGCGTTGATGAAGTTGCCGATGCGCCCGAAACCGAGGCCGAGCGGGGCCGTTACGGTGGCGCTGTCGGCCACGGCAAGGAAGGGAAGCTTCCTGCGCCTGCTGAAAATCCATCCGGCGACGGCGGCCCCTATCATGCCGCCGTGAAAGGACATTCCCCCGTGCCAGGTGGCGATGATTTCGAGGGGGTTCTTGAGATAATACAGATATTCATGATACTGATAGAATACGACATAGCCCAGCCGGCCTCCGATGATGACGCCGACGGCAAGATAGAAGATGAAATCCTGGGCCATGGTCCCGACGAGACCGATCTGGCGCGACCGCTCCTGCTTCTGGATCAGGAAATAGCCCGCCACGAAGCCCACGATGTACATGATCCCGTACCAGCGGATGTGTATGGGGCCGAGGGCGATGAGGTCGGGCCCGATCTGGGGATAGGCGATTACCGGAAACGAAATCATAGTCTTTACACCCTTTCCGGTCTGCAAGCTAACATAGCGGGCATCCCGGGTCAATCGCAACGAGGGAGGAAAATACATGGGGCACGCTTATCCGAATGATCCTGGCACGGGCCTCGGTTCCGAACCGGGAAGTTCCGCCCCGGCTCTTTCCGAAAAGGAAAAGCTTACCCGGATGGTAGAGCACTGGATCGGCCACAATGGCGATCACGAGCGATCGTACAGAGACTGGGCGCTTCGTGCGAAGAAGAACGGAATGGAGGATGCCGGCCTCCTGCTGGAAGAGGCTGCAGACGGTGTCAGGCTTCAAAATCAAGGACTGCAAAGGGTTTTGGATTTATTGAAGAATGATTGAGCGCCGCGTTGACAGTCCAAACCGCGTGTGCCATAGTGTGCGGCCGTACTATGGCTGCACTTGTCGAGTTTTATTCAAAAAGAGTGCGTTGGAGGTCTTCGGTTGTTATCTTGTGGTTGCTGGATTCATGGAGAGGAAAAAAGCGGGGGGAAGAGATACCCGCTGACCGACCCTGCCACGGCAGAGGTGTTCGGACAGGGCGTCGACGCTGACGCGAAGCTCGTGGACGAGGCGGTGGAGAGCGCCCGGGAAGGGTTCAACGGGTGGCGCATGCTCCCCGTGGCTTGCCGGGCAGAGTTGCTGCACGCCCTGGCGCGGCGGATCTGCCGTGAGGTGGAAGAAATGGCGGACCTGCTCCGCCAGGAAGTGGGCAAGCCACTGAAAGCCGCCCGCGATGAAGTGTTGAAAACGGCCACCCACCTGGATTACTTCGCGGAAGAAAGCCGTCGCCAGGAAGGCCGGATTCCGCTTTTGGGCAACCCGCGGGAACAGGTTCTCATCGTGCGCGAACCCGTCGGCGTGGTGGCGGCGATTACCCCCTACAACTATCCTTTGAGCACGCTGGCATGCAAGCTGGCCCCCGCTTTGGCGGTCGGCTGTTCCGTTGTGGCCAAGCCGGACGAACATACGCCGCTCAGCACCGTCCGGCTTGCACGGCTTGCCTCGGAAGAGGGTTTTCCTCCGGGCGTTTTCAACGTGATTACGGGCTTTGGACCCGGCGCCGGACGCCTCCTGGTGAATCACCCCCTGCCCCGCCTTGTGACGTTCACCGGAAGCACCGAAACGGGGAAGGAAATACTGGCCGTCTGCTCGAAATACGTGAGAAAGGCCGTTATGGAACTGGGCGGCAACTGCCCGGCCATCATCTG
>JAJFUA010000237.1 GCA_021372635.1 Desulfobacteraceae bacterium
GGCGGCATCTGCTAGATCTTTCGCCACGGTGATCTTGAGCCCGGACTCCTCCAGGATCTTCTTGCCGGCTTCCACGTTCGTTCCTTCCATACGAACGATCAGGGGCACCTTCACCTCCACCTTTTTGGCCGCCTCGACCACACCCTGAGACAGGATATCGCAACGCAGAATGCCGCCGAAAATGTTGATCAGCACGCCTTTCACGTTGGGATCACTCAGGATGATGCGGAAACCGTTCTCCACCTGTTCCGCATTGGCTCCGCCGCCTACGTCCAGGAAGTTGGCGGGAGCAGCGCCGGCGAGCTTGATGATGTCCATGGTCGCCATGGCCAGGCCTGCGCCGTTGACCATGTTGCCGATGGTACCACCGGGCATATTGATATAATTGAGGTCGTACTTGGAAGCTTCGATTTCCAGCGGGTCTTCTTCGTCCAGATCCCGATAGGCTTGAATGTCCTTGTGACGGAAGACCGCGTTGTCGTCGAAGTTGATCTTCGCGTCCAGGGCGATGACTCTCTGGTCTTTGGTGATGACCAGCGGGTTGATTTCCACGAGAGAGCAGTCATAGTCCATGCAGAGTTTCACGAGCTTGCCGAGCATCGGCATGAAAGCCTTCACGCATTCGGGGCTCATGTTCAGCCCGTAAGCCACCTGGCGGGCCTGGAAAGCCTGAAATCCGAGAAGCGGGTCCACGTAGACCTTGATGATCTTTTCGGGGGTCTTGGCGGCCACCTCCTCGATGTCCATACCGCCCGCCTCGCTCGCCATGATGACGACCTTGGCCGTGCCGCGATCGGGAAGCACGCTCAGGTAGAGTTCCTTCGCGATCGGCAGCCCCTCTTCGATCAGCAGTTTCTTCACCAGCCTGCCGGCAGGGCCGGTCTGGTGAGTCACAAGCGTCATGCCCAGGATCTGGCTGGCGTATTGATCCACTTCGGCCGCCGTCTTGGCCAGCTTCACACCGCCGCCCTTGCCGCGTCCACCGGCATGGATCTGGGCTTTGACAACCACCGGGAATGAACCCAGCTCGGCAGCGTTCCCTTTAGCCTCATCCACGCTAAAGGCCGCTTTCCCACGAGGCGTGGGGATCCCGTACTTTTGAAACAACTCTTTTGCCTGGTACTCGTGAATCTTCATAGGTCTCCTCACTGTTCCCGAAACAACTTCATCTTGTGCAGATTAGACCTGACAACGAGAGCCCACTTTCAACATAGAACATGCCACACTGTGGAAAATAACCTATAGCTAGATGAAAGATGTGACAATGTCAAACGAATGTTTGCGGCTTTTTGGGCAAAACGCAACCTATCGAACTTGCACGGCTCCCTGGTAGATGATATAACCTGCGGCGGGGTTCGAGGCCGACAGCGATCCATGGTTTTGGACCTCATGAAAAGGCAGGAACGTCAGATGTTTGACGATGCAACAGGCAGCATGCCGGAACCCGGAAACGGCGAGAGCTTCCTGAAAGGGAGGGAACAAACGGAATATGCAGTATGAAACGGTCATCGGCCTGGAAGTTCACGCACAACTCCTCACCAGGAGCAAAATCTTCTGCGGCTGCTCCACCACGTTCGGAGCGGGCCCCAACACACACACGTGCCCCGTCTGCCTCGGCATGCCGGGAGTGCTTCCCGTTCTGAACCGGGAGGTGGTCGAATTCACCATTCGCATGGCCCTGGCCACCCATTGCCGGATCACCCCGTACAGCCAGTTCGCCCGCAAGAACTATTTCTACCCCGACCTGCCGAAGGGCTACCAGATATCCCAGTACGAACTGCCGCTTGCCCGCGATGGGTGGGTCGACGTGGACATAGACGGCGATACCCGGCGCATCCGCATTCACCGGATTCATATGGAGGAAGATGCTGGGAAACTCGTACACGACGAGTTTCAACCCTCGAGCTACGTGGATTTCAACCGCACCGGCGTTCCCCTCATCGAGATCGTCAGTGAACCGGATATGAAAACTTCGGAAGAAGCCGCCACCTACCTGCGCACGATCCGCGAAATCCTGCGTTACCTGGAAATCTGCGACGGCAACATGGAAGAAGGCAGCCTGCGCTGCGACGCGAACATATCCCTGCGCCCCGCGGGCGCCACCTACCTCGGCGTGAAAACCGAGCTGAAAAACATGAACTCCTTCCGGAACGTCCAGAAGGCCCTGGATTTCGAAATCCGTCGCCAGCGCGCTCTCCTCGAACGGGGAGAACCGGTGGTGCAGGAAACGCGCCTGTGGGATGCAAACCGCAACATCACCCTGAGCATGCGGGGAAAGGAAGAAGCCCACGATTACCGGTACTTTCCGGATCCCGATCTCGTGCCGGTCGTCATCGACGATGCCTGGACGGAAGCCGTGAGGGCCTCCCTGCCCGAACTTGCCGACGCGAAGCGGGAACGCTTTGCGGAAGAGTACGGGCTGCCCGCCTACGATGCCCAGGTGCTGACGTCTTCCAAGGCGCTCGCACAGTATTTC
This sequence comes from Desulfobacteraceae bacterium, assembly GCA_021372635.1. GTDB lineage: Bacteria > Desulfobacterota > Syntrophobacteria > Syntrophobacterales > Syntrophobacteraceae > JAJFUA01. The sequence continues at coordinate 2,477 of JAJFUA010000237.1, forward strand.
GAAGCCGTCGTGAGCGGCTTCCCGCAGCCCAAGATCGTCAGCAACTGGATGATGTCGGAACTGCTGCGCGAGTTGAAGCGCGACGAGCGGGAGATCGAGTCCTGTCCCATTCCCCCGGAAAATCTGGCCGGCCTGCTCAAGCTGATCGACGAGGGAATCGTGAGCGGAAAAATCGCCAAGACGGTTTTCGAGGAGATGTACACAACGGGCAAGGCGGCCGAAGCGATCGTGAAGGAAAAGGGATTGACCCAGGTCAAGGACGAAGGCGCCATCGAAGCGATCGTAGACGCGGTGCTTGCCGAAAACCCTTCGGAAGTCGAACAGTACCGGGGCGGGAAGGAAAAGCTCATGGGCTTCTTCGTGGGCCAGGTCATGAGAAAATCGAAAGGCAAAGCCAACCCGCAACTGGTCAACGAGATACTTCGGAAGAAGCTCTGACCTGCTCCCGTCCGACTCCGGATTTTCCTTCCGCAACAGCGGTCCGCCCCCGCTGCGGTGCACGCAAAGGAGCAGACCCCGAGACAGGCTCAGGAGGAAGCACAAGATGTCCGAAAAATGGATGCCCCCCATATACTGGGATGGAGATGCCGTAGCGATACTCGACCAGCGGGTTCTGCCGCACCGGGAGGTTTTCCTGCGGTGCACCACGCCGCACCAGGTGGTTTCGGCCATCAAGAACATGGCCATCCGCGGCGCTCCCGCCATCGGGGTGGCGGGAGCCATGGCGCTGGCCCTCGGTGCCCGCAGCCTCAACGCCGCCGATCCGCAGACCTTCAGGCGAAAATTCGTGCGGATCTGCGAACAGGTGAAAGCGGCGCGGCCGACGGGCAACAACCTGCGCTGGGCCGTCGAGAAGGTCTACGCGGTCATCGCCGAGAACCCCGGCGCCGACGTCCTGGAACTGCAGCAACTCATCCGGCGGAGAGCCGATGAAATCCTCACAAAAGACGTCCAGGACAACCTGGCCATAGGGAGATTCGGGGCGGAAGTGGTTCCCGCGGGAGCCCGCATTCTCACCTACTGCAACGCCGGGGCGCTGGCCACCGCCGACTACGGCACCGCGGTGGGAGTCATCCGGTCGGCCCATGCGGCCGATCCGACCGTGAGCGTTTACTCCTGCGAAACCCGCCCCTTCCTCCAGGGCGCCCGGCTGACATCCTTCGAACTGATGCGCGCCGGAATTCCGGTCACGCTCATTACGGACAACTCCGTCGGAAGCCTGATGCAGCACAAGGGGATCGACTTCGTCGTGGTCGGCGCCGACAGAATCGCCGCCAACGGCGACACGGCAAACAAAATCGGGACCTATACCGTCGCCGTCCTGGCCCAGGCACACGGCATCCCCTTCTACATCGCAGCACCACGCTCCACGATCGACCCCAGCCTGCCCGACGGCTCGGGGATCCCCATCGAGCAGCGTGACCCGCGCGAAGTCACCCACATGAACGGAAAGCCGGTGGCTCCCCAAGGAGTGCCGGCGTTGAACCCCGCTTTCGACGTGACGCCCAGCCGATACATTTCGGGCATCATCACGGAAGTCGGCATCCTCAGAAAGCCTTTCGGGAAAGCCATTCGGAAGGCCATGGCCCTATAGGGTTCCACCAAAACCGCCCGCTCCCGGGGATGCCTGAAGGCGTTCCCGGGCCGCTGCCGGCGCGGCATGCCGGCCGCCGCACACAGGCGCAGCCCCCCCATTCCGGCTCATTTCCCGTTGAAAAGCACCTCGATGACGTCGTGCAGGGAGCGAACGCCCATGCACTCGACTCCCAGATCCCGGGACAGTTGTTCCGCGTTGCTCTTCGGGACGAGGCAACTGGAAAAACCCATCTTCTGGGCCTCCATCATCCGCAGGGCGCTGTGGCCCACGCCGCGGATTTCCCCGGCCAGGCCCACCTCACCCCAGACGATCAGGTCGTGCGGCAGCGGGCGGTCGAGATAGGTGCTCATGAGAGCCGTGGTCATCGCAAGGTCCGCCGCGGGTTCCAGCAGCCTGACCCCGCCGGCCACGTTCACGAAGACGTCCTGCTGGGCAAAATTCAACCCGAGCTTTTTCTCCAGGACTGCCAGCAGGAGGGACAGCCGGTTGTTGTCCACCCCCATGCTGGTGCGCCTCGGCTGCATCCAGCCGGTCGAACTCACCAGGGCCTGGAGTTCCACGAGCAGAGGCCGGGTGCCTTCCACCGCGCACGAAACGACCGAACCCGATACGCCGGTGGGCCGTTCCGCGAGCAGGAGCTGGGAAGGATTCGCAACCTCCTCGAGTCCCGATTCCTTCATTTCGAAGACACCGACCTCATTGGTGGAACCATACCGGTTCTTTACGGCGCGAAGCAGCCGGAAGGAGTGCGTCCGGTCGCCTTCCAGGTAGAGCACCGTATCGACGAGATGTTCGAGCACGCGGGGCCCGGCGATGGAGCCCTCCTTCGTGACGTGTCCGACCAGGAAGATGCTGACGCTCGATTCCTTCGCCGTCCGCATCAGCCGGGAGGCACACTCCCGGACCTGGCTGATGGACCCCGGCGCCACGTCGATGGACGTGGCGCAGAGGGTCTGTATGGAGTCCACGGCCACAATATCGGGAGACCTCCGTTCGATGGTCTCCATGACGGCCTCCAGGGAGGTCTCCGAGAGAATGTAGAGGCCGGAGGAAGCCAGGCCGAGGCGGTTGGCCCGGAGCTTCAACTGCTGCGGGCTCTCTTCTCCGGAGACGTAGAGCACCTGCTTGTCGTGGGTCATCCTGGCCAGCGCCTGGAGGAGTATCGTGGATTTGCCGATTCCGGGATCTCCGGCAAGCAGCACGAGCGACCCGGGAATCAATCCGCCCCCCAGCACCCGGTCCCACTCCCCCAACCCGCTCAACATCCTCGTATCGGACGCCGTGGGGATTTCGGAGAGGAGCACGGGCCGGTTGTCCCGGACGATTCGCTCCGCTCCCCTGCCGGCCGAACGCACGGAAACTTCCTCCACCATGCTGTGCCAACTCTGGCATTCCGGGCAACGCCCCAGCCACTTCGGGCTGGTATGCCCGCACTGCTGGCAGCGAAAAACCATCTTTCGTTCCGCCATGGTCACCTCGCAGGATTGTTTCTTGATTTTCTTTCGACGTGTCATTATATCATAGGTTCAGTATTTGGGACGGCAGAGTATCACGATACCCGGCCAGTCGACGCCATTCCGTCCGCAGCGGATCGCAGGGGTTGCGCGTCCGATCGGGTGTACCTGTTGCGCCGCCACGTGCGAGAAGTTGCGGGCGCGGTGGGTCCCTATTGTTCGATTGACAAAGGCAAATCATTGGGTTTATATTCCCAGACAACCGTAAAAAAGGAAGCAGGCTTGTTGTTTTCACAAACTACGGCATACAGATGTTTCCTTGCAAAAGAGGAGTCTTTCTAATGGCAGGAAAGAGCATTGTGGAGATCAGCGACAGTTCGTTCGAACAAGAGGTCCTACAGTCGGACGTACCCGTACTGGTAGACTTCTGGGCCCCCTGGTGCGGTCCTTGCCGGGCCATCGCACCGGTCATCGAAGAGCTTTCCGGGGAATATTCCGGAAAATTGAAGGTGGCCAAGTGCAACGTCGACGACAACCCGAAGACTCCTTCCCGATATGGTATCCGAGCCATTCCCACGCTGATCATCTTCAAAGGCGGGAACGTGAGCGAGCAGATTACCGGGGCGGTTGCCAAAACGCAGATCACCGCCGCCATCGACAAAGCCGTCGGCTGATCCCCGCTTATGGGAAAATGGCCACTGCGAGGGATGTCTGTAAGGACCTGCGGTATTTCCATTAATCCCTTCCGAGAATTTCTTCTTCTAACATGACAATGAGCGATGTTTACGATATAGTGATTATTGGAGGAGGGCCGGCAGGATTGACTGCCGGTCTTTACGCCGCAAGGGCCCGAATGAAGGCCGTTCTCGTCGAACGGATGGGGTTCGGCGGCCAACTCCTCACCTACGAGCGAGTGGACAATTATCCGGGATTCCCGGAGGGAGTCGGGGCCTTCGGGCTCAGCGAACTCATCAGCGCCCAGGCGCTCCGGTTCGGCTTGCAGACGCGCAACGCCGACGTCCTCGGCCTGGACGTGAATGGGCCGGTCAAGACGGTACGGCTGGCCGACGGGACGATCCAGGCGAGAACGCTCGTGATCGCTTCGGGGGCTTCACCGCACAAACTCGGAATCAAGGGTGAAATCGAACTCACAGGACGGGGTGTTTCTTACTGCGCCGTCTGCGACGCTCCCTTCTACCGGGGTCAGGACGTCGCCGTCGTGGGGGGCGGCGATACGGCGGTCGAAGAAGCGATATACCTGACCAAGTTCGCGAACCGCGTCTACCTGATCCATCGCAGGGACAAGCTCAGGGCCACGCCTATAATATGTGAAAAAGCGTTCCGAAACGAGAAGCTCCAGTTCGTACTGAGCACCATCGTCACGGAAGTGCAGGGGGGCGACGGAGGGGTCGAGTCGCTGGTCCTGCAGGACAGGAAGACCGGCGGGACCAGCCGGTTGCCGGTAGCCGGCGTCTTCATGTTCGTCGGGATAAGACCGAATTGCGATTTCCTCCCGCCGGAGATTCAGCGGGACGAGTGTGGTTTTATCTGTACCGACAAGGAGATGGCCACGTCGGTGCCCGGGGTTTTCGCCGCCGGGGACGTGAGGGTCAAGGCGCTTCGCCAGATCGTGACCGCGGTGGGCGACGGGGCGACGGCCGCCTTCAATGCCGGCAAGTATGTTGAGAATAACTTTCACTAAAATCCACTCCTTCCGAGGAACCTACATGACATTTACTCCCGGCAAGATGAACGGCATCTCCAGGCTCCTCCCATGCGCCGTCGTTTTCGCGGTTCTCCTGGGCGTCAGCGGCTGCGGCACGAACCTGTCCCAGTATTATTTCGACAACCTTTTCAGCAAGAAGAAATCCTCAGCGACGGAAAAGGGCCCGGACCAACTCGCCGTCGACGGCATGAGCAGCATGCAGAAGAGGGACTACGAGGCGGCGCGCAAGGACTTCCAGGCTCTCAAGGAGCACTACCCGTACAGCAAATTCGCACCTCTCGCGGAACTCAAGCTCGGGGACGCCCGCTATCACAACAAGGAGTACAGCGAGGCCGCCATGGCCTACGAGGAATTCGCCCGCCTCCATCCTCGCAATGAAGTGATTCCCTATGTCCTTTACCAGATCGGCATGTGCCACTTCCTCCTCTTCAGCGCCACCGACCGGGACCCCGAAGAGACGCGCTCCGCGATGGAATCGTTCCAGAAACTCATTCAGGGGTTTCCGAAATCCGAATACACCGTCAGAGCCAAGAAGCAGCTGTTCGAATGCCAGAAACGCATCGTAGCCCACGAGTACAGCGTCGGGAAATTCTACTACCGCCTGGAGCAGTACCGCTCAACGAAAGACCGTTTGGAAAAGGTGTCAAAAGACTATCCGGCAGCAGTGAAAGAAATGGGATACGAAGACTCCATCAACAAGATGCTGGCGGTCAGCGACAGAGAATTGGCAAAGGGCCCCAAAAAACCAAGTGTATGGACGCGATTGGGATTTTAGGCTCCTGACTTTTACCCTTACTCTCCGCGCACTCCTTTTCGGCTCATTTGTGGAATCCCGTCCGGTCGGGCTCGGAATTCACGAACCCCCCGACAA
>JAJFUA010000241.1 GCA_021372635.1 Desulfobacteraceae bacterium
CGTTATGGGAGCGATGGTGATGACTTGCGACATCTCCTAGACCTCCTTTCTTGCCGGCCTCAGCAGCCGGTGCGCTCCGGAAAACCTCAGAAGTGACGTATACTCGGGCAGCGAACGGAGATCGACTCCGTTGGACGCCAAGCCGTTCAACATCAGAAGGAGTTGATTGCCGTCGTGTGAAACCGGGCCGTAGCACCCGCGACAGGGAACCCTCGACGCGATGCACCGGGGGACCTCCTTGTCTCCGCCGCAGCCTGCCTTCGTCACGGAACCCATGCAGAGGAAACCCTGTTCGAGAAGGCAGCGCATCTTGTCCAGTGGTTCCTCGGGCGACTTGTATTGCGGCGCCTGAAGAAACCGGCGCAGTTGCTTGATCTGCCCCTTCCCCTCACGAACGGTCGGACAGCGGTCGCAGACGCTCTTGTCCGGAAGGTCCGGGAGCTTGCCCGAAAGCAGCGCCGAGAGGGCGGCAAAGGCCTGATCGGGATGGGGAGGGCAGCCGGGCAGGTAGACATCCACCTTGATCTTCTCATCGACCGCGCTGCAGGTTTCGAGGAGGGGCGGCACGCCCTCTGAGGGGACGAAATCGGCCCGGTCCGTGCTTTCGGTCGAGTAGTACCGGTCGACGACATCCTCGATAGCATAAGAATTCGCCAGGGCGGGAATGCCTCCATGAGTGGCGCAGGTCCCCAGCGCGATGATGATCTCACATTTTCTGCGCATCTCCTCGGCAACCTCGAGATGCTCTTCGTTCCGGATGCCCCCGGTCAGTATCCCGACCTTGGCTTCGGGGATCTCCAGGCGTTTTCCGTCCCCGAGTTGACCGTAGTACTTATGGTCCATCAACACAGGGATATGTACGAACTCCACGAGTTCGAGCACACTGAGGAGTCTCTCGCCCAGGTCCACCAGGGCGATCTCGCAGCCCGAACACGCATTCAACCATTCTTCCGCTACTTTTACCTTCATAAGAACCTCGCTATTCTCATGAACCGTGGCCTAGCCGATCACGCTGACGGGCGTCCCGGAGATTTTCCCGCGGTTGGCACCGGCGTTGACCTTCTTGGCACAGGAATATTCCATGATCTTCTTGAGCGCCCGTGTCCTGACCTCCAGGCTGTCCCTGCCCTTGTAGTCCTCCAGGATTTCATTCCGGGCGCTGGCAAAAACGGCGCGGCCGAGAGGCGTACGGGTGATCACCGTTGTCCAGCCGTCCATCGCGCCGATTCCTCCGAAGGAAACGTCGGCATACTCGGCGGAGTAGTCGTCACAGAACCTGCAGGCGTAGCGCTTCATGAATTCCAGCCTGTCGAGGGGAATGGACCTCTTCTCGCCGTTTCCGAGCCAGACCAGAAGCTCCTCCTTGACGTTGATCCTCGAGACATCCTCCAGCTTGAAACCGCCGATCTCTTCCAGTCGCGCTCTGTCCGCGTCTTCGAAGGCGAAATTGCCCGCGCAGAAAAGGCCGAAGTGATACTGGATGGAATCGGCCGGCACGATCCCGAGGGTTTCCATCCGCCGCACCGTCTTGATCTGGCAGGGCGTGCCCACGAAGGCGACCCGGCGGAGCCCCTGCCGGGCCATGGGCCCGAGTTCGTGAATGGACGCCGCATAGGTGGAATACCTGTCGCCGAAATGCTTCACGCTGTGGGACGTGTCGAAGTGGAACCCGGCGGACGCAAGGATGTCTTCCCTCGACAGCGCGAGCCACGGCTCCCGGGAAAAGGTCCCCGACGGCCTCGTGACGATGGCGCCGTTGATGAATCCCTTGTCGAAGAGATGCAGCAGCAGCGTGGTCACGACACCGCCGTCCGTGGCCTTCGCCCGGATGGAGGGGTCCTTCGAGCGCGCGATCGCCGTTTCCAGCAC
>JAJFUA010000246.1 GCA_021372635.1 Desulfobacteraceae bacterium
GAAGGAATTCGGGGAATCCGTGATGCGGGACCTCGAAAACTACCTGCTCCTGCAAAGTGTGGATTCCCTGTGGAAGGACCACCTCCTGAACATGGACCATCTGAAGGAGGGCATCGGCCTGCGCGGCTACGGACAGCAGGACCCCCTTGTCGCCTATAAGCGGGAGGGTCACGAGATGTTCGAAGACATGATCTACCGCGTGAAGGAGGAGACGGTCCGACTGCTGTTCCACATCCAGATTCAGCGGGAGGACCAGGTCGAAGAGCTTCGTAAGGAACAGGAAGATCAGCCCATGTACTACGGTCCCGCGGATGGCGGTTCAACCCCTCAACCCATGAAGAAAGATCGAAAGGTGGGACGCAATGACCCCTGCCCATGTGGAAGCGGAAAAAAGTTCAAGAAGTGCTGCGGTAAGTAGAACCCCCTTTCTCATCCCCGGATTCAGGACGGCCGCCGCCGCATGCGGCATGCGCTACCGTGATCGACTGGATCTCGCCCTGATCGTCGCAGACTCTCCGCAGGGGGCGACCGCTTCCGGGGTTTTCACGAAGAACAGGTTTACGGCCGCTCCTGTGACGCTTTGCAGGGAACGGCTGGAAGCGCACCGGGCCGGGGCCGTCCTGGTGAATGCCGGAATCGCCAATGCCTGTACGGGTGAGGAAGGGCTTGTCCGTGCGCGGGAGATGACCGGCGCTGCGGCGAAAGCGCTTGGAATCGACCCGGAGACCGTTCTCGCCGCGTCTACGGGTGTGATCGGAATGCAGTTGCAGACGGCCTGCGTGTTCGATGCAATGCCGCGGCTGGCCGAAAAGCTTTCTCCCGAAGGTTGGGCGGACACCGCCCGGGCCATCATGACCACGGATACCGTCCCCAAGATGGCTTCCGTTAAGGTGGAGATCGACGGAAAGACGATTACTGTGGGAGGCATCGCCAAGGGGTCCGGCATGATCGCTCCCAACATGGCCACGATGCTTGCCTTCGTCTGTACGGATGCGGCCGTCGAACCTCACGTGCTGGATTATTACGTGAAGCAGGGCGCCGGTCGATCGTTCAATGCGATCACGGTGGACGGGGACACGAGCACCAACGATACGCTCCTGGTTCTTGCCGGCGGCGCGGCCGGCAATGCGGTCCTCTCCGACGTGGATTCCAGGGGAAGCCGCATTTTCGGCGAAGCGCTGGAGGCGGTATTTCTGGACCTGGCGAAACGCATCGTCGTGGATGGCGAAGGGGCAACAAAGCTGATCGAGGTGGTTGTGGAGGAAGCGGCCGATCCTGCAAGCGCCAGGACGATTGCCTTCGCCATCGCCAATTCTCCCCTGGTGAAGACCGCCTTTTTCGGCGAAGACGCCAACTGGGGAAGAATCGTGTGTGCGGCGGGTCGGTCCGGAGTGGCCCTGAATGCGGAAACCGCAAGCCTCTTCTTCGACGACATCTGCGTGTTCAAGGATGGACAGCCGCTTTCGGGGCCTGAAATCGAAGAAAAGGCCAGTGCCGTTTTCCGTCAGAAAGAGATCCGCGTGCGCCTGTCGCTGGGAATGGGCGGTCACAGCTTCACGGCCTATACCTGCGACTTTTCCTTCGACTACGTGAAGATCAACGCTTCCTACCGATCTTGAAATATCTTTCGAGATCCCTGCGCTCCCGCCCCTTCTCCCCGTCTGTGGAGAACGGGGCGATGCAGGACCTGCCGCCTTTCCTCCCGCTCTTTCCGGTTGCACGGCGGAGATGCGTTCCCAGGGCATGCGCTTCATCCGGGTGCGGAAGCTGCGATGGATCAGCCCGCCGCGGACGCGAACCCCGGTTTGACGATCAGGACTTCCTCCATGCTGTTCCTGAAGGATTCGGTCGGGCCGATGTGATAGAAATGGCCGCAGGTCCGGTGCTCGCACCCTTTCCAGTATCGATCGATGTACGGATTCGACCTGTATTTGTTCCCCTTCCACATGGACATGGCGAACCCCGATGAGGAGGAAAGGAGCGAATGCGCGAGTTTCACGGCATCCCGTTCGGTCCATGTGTTGTAATAGCCCGTGTGCCTGCCGATGTAGGGCGGGTCCGCATAGATGAAATCGTCCGGTCCGGCATCGAGAACCGTTTCCTGCCAGTCGCATGTGCGGAATTCCCAGGAGGTCCTTTGCAGGATTTCCGAGACCCAGCGCACCTGGTTGCGGATCTTGGTCGTGTAGGCTTTCCGGAAACGTTCCGGTTTTCTGCAGAAGGGCACGTTCATCTCGCCGCGACCGTTGAAGCGCATCATTCCGTTGAAGCAGGACCGGTTCAGGAAGAGGAATTCCAGGGAGCCGCCGCAGCGGTTGAAACGCTCCCTCATTTCGTAGTAGAAGCGTTCTCCCTGGCGAGAGAGCTGTTTCCCGGCTTCCTCGAGATAACTGCCGACGGCGCCCTCGTCGATGTATCCCGTTTGGATGTCCCGGTAGAGCTGGATGATATGCCGGTTCGTGTCGCAAACGATGGCGCGCTCCGGAAGCAGGTTGAACAGGACGACGCCCGAACCGAGGAAAGGTTCGATCCATCTGCCCCTGCCCGTCCAGCGTATGTTCCGGAAGATGAAAGGGACGAGGCGGGTCTTGATCCCCTGGCACTTGAGCGGAGGGACCCCGACTTTCCTGAGCGGCCTTGGAAGTAACGGCGGCGCATTCATCCGCGTGCTTTCGAAAAAACGTGAAAAGAGGTTGGAAAGATAACGGACAACAAAGGTCGGTTCAGATTGAACCAACCGGGTTTACGATGACTTGCGGGGGCTCCGCCCCGGGGAATCTCCCGGCTGGAAAGACGGCGTATGGCCGCCCGGGGGGAAACGAAGAACGCGCACGGCGGAGATGATCACCGTTGCGGCGAACGGCTTCGGGGCGGCCCCGCATGATCTTGGGCCGCCGATGTTGTGAAAGCTGGTCCTTACCGGTAGTACTTGTGGAAGTACTCCAACACCATGCGATGCGTGTTGAAGACAGGGGTGATGTCTGCAATGGAATGCTTCACGATGGACAGCCACTGCCTGGGATTGGCGTAGTAGGTCGTCACCATGTCATCCAGGTCCTGGTACAGATCGGCGGCCGCATTGGCATCGGACTGGTCTTCGTCGTCACCGATGGCCCATCCGTTGACGCGGTTCTTGCAGACTTCCCGCCACCATCCGTCGAGGACGCTCATGTTGACTCCGCCGTTGAAGCACACCTTCATGCCGCTGGTCCCGCTGGCTTCCCTGGGGCGTCGGGGTGTGTTGAGCCAGACGTCCGTTCCCTGAGTCATGAGCGCTGCGGACCAGATGTTGTAGTTGGGAATGTAGACGAGGCGCAGACGGTTTTCATATTGCCTGCCGGTGTTCACGATGTCCCGGATGAGTTCCTTGCCGGGCTGGTCCTGGGGATGCGCCTTCCCTGCGAAAATGAACTGTACCCGGTCGAAGGAGAGGTTGAACAGGTACTCGAGATCCGTGAAGATCAGGGTCGCGCGTTTGTAGGCGGCGGCCCGCCTGGCGAAGCAGATGGTGAGGAACTCGTCGGTGAATCCGGCCCCCGAGACGGAGTTGACATACTGGATGAGCCTGCGCTTTGCATGCTGCTTTGCCTTTTTGATCGCATCGTCGGGAATGTTGACTGCCTCGGACAACATTTGCGGTTTGAGGCGCCATTCCGGAATGTGGCTGTCGAAGAGTGCCTCGAACTCCGGACCGGTCCAGCTCAGGTGGTGAACACCGTTCGTGATGTGCCCGATATTGTAGCCCGGAAACATCTGGCGGGAGACCTCGCCGTGGAGTTCGCTGACCCCGTTGGCCGCCCGGGAGAGATTGAGCGCGAGGATGGTCGTGTTGAGGAGTTCCTGGCCCGCTAGATCCTGGATGTTCCGCGGGAGATAATCTCCCAGGATGCGGGATGCCATTTCGTAAGTGAATTTATCGTGGCCGGCGGGAACGGGGGTATGGGTCGTGAATACGCACTGTTCGCGGACTTTGGCTTCGTTCCCGTCGTTGTCCTTCAGCAGGGCGAGTGTGAGGAAAACGGCGTGGCCCTCGTTCATGTGATAGGTCGTGATTCCCCTTTCAAGGCGCTTGAGCACGAGGTATCCGCCGATTCCCAGCACGGCTTCCTGGCAGATGCGGGTGTGCTGGTCTCCGCCGTAAAGGTACTGCGTGATGAGTCGGTCCTCGGGGGCGTTCGAGGCAAGGTCGGTATCCAGGAAATAAATGGGGACGCGCCCGCCGGTCCCGATCTGGTTGTATTTCCAGACGCCGATGTCCACGCTGCGTCCCTCGATCTTTATGGTCACCTTGAAGGGCAGGGGCTCCATGAACGCGCGCGCGTCGAAATAGGGATAGACCTCCTCCTGCTGGCCGAACGGATTGATGGTCTGGATGAAGTACCCGCGTTTGTAGAGGAGCGTGACCGCGATCAGGGGGATGTTCAAATCCGCTGCAGATTTGATGTGGTCTCCGGCCAAAATTCCCAGACCGCCGCTATAGGTCGGGATGTTTTCATTGAGACCTATCTCCATGCTGAAATAGGCAATTTTCATTGCGATTTCCCCTCCCTTGGTATTTGGTGCTTCATGATCGGCTTTTAAATGATAGAATATATATCAGGGAGAAGCCTTCCGCAAGGCCGTTGCTTCGTTTGCGTCACCGGTCCCGATGTGCTTGCATTCATCCGTCTCTCAAAAACAAAACGGGTTCCGAAATGATTAGGGGCCAGAAACGGCCTCATTGAATAAGGCACCGGGGATTTCCGGGGGGCGGTCGCCGCTTCACCTGGACGCCTGGGATTTCTGCAACGGGACAATGTCTTCGGAGATTGTCTCGCGAGCCTTGTCCCACTTGATCTGGATGCGAATGCGGTCGCGTTCGGACGCCAAGGCGTAATCGCAGTGCCCGTTCGCCTCCAGCAACTCGAGGTACAGGGCATGGTAAAACGATCTGGATGCGTTCGTCTGCGGATCGTAAGGCAGGTCTACGAAAAACACGGGGTATGTATTGTTGCGGAGGAACGCCATCTTTCTGAGAACGACCTTGTGCCTTGCCAGGACGTCTTTGGCCGGGTGACGCCATGAGGCCAGGTGGACAATGACCTTGCTGTAGGCTTCCTCGGCGGATACAGGCGGCGCCGGGTGGAGCGGCGCCAATGTCGCGCAGACGATCAGGCATGCGGCGAGAGCGGTCCTTTTCATGTGATTCTTCTCCCGAAGTGTACGTGGGCCTCGCAAGATTGCGGATTCATGATCCCTTCTTTTCCCCCGGGTTCGTGTCGAATGAGGTTTCCCGTACGGTACGACGCAGGCAAGGCGGCCGGCCACGCTTTGGACCGGTTCCTGCGAATCCTCCCGTTTTGAAGCGGCGCCGCATTGCGTCCCATGCGACATGCCGGATTTCCCGCACCGGGCGGGCCAAAAAAAGCCGGGCGTTTTCACCCGGCTTTTTTTTGACGCATCAGGATGTTACGCCGTGAACCGGCGAGCCTCTACCAGGCGGTTTCCCCTTTGAGGTAGCGGTCGATATCGGCTGCGGCGCGTTTGCCGGCTCCCATTGCACTGATGACCGTGGCGGCCCCGGTGACCACGTCCCCTCCGGCCCAGACCCCCTTCATGGTGGTTCGGCCCGTTTCCTGGTCTGCCACGACCGTGCCCCACTTGTTTCGCTTCAAGCCGTCCGCGTTGAAGAAGACCAGCGGATTGGGGCTGGTGCCGAGGGCCATCACCACCTGGTCCACTTCCATCTCGAACTCGGAGCCTTCGATGGGCACAGGCCTTCTTCTGCCCGACTCGTCTGGTTCTCCCAGGGCCATGCGGATGCAGCGCATCGCGTGCACCATACCCTTTTCGTCTCCCAGGATGGCAACGGGGTTGGTGAGAAAATCGAAGATGATTCCCTCTTCCTTGGCGTGGTGCACTTCTTCCAGGCGGGCGGGCACCTCTTCCGGGGAGCGGCGATAGACGATGTGGACCTCGGCGTCGGAGCTTCCGCCGGCCGCGGCTCGAAGGGTCTGGAGGCGCTTGGCGCACCGGGCGGAGTCCATGGCCACGTTCCCGGCGCCGATCACGGCCACCTTCTTGCCGACCTTGACGGGAGTGTCGTATTCGGGGAACTTGTAGCCCTTCATGAGGTTCACGCGGGTGAGGAATTCGTTGGCGGACATGACTCCGTTGAGGTTGATGCCGGGGATGCGCATGAAGGTCGGCAGTCCGGCCCCCGTTCCGAGAAACACCGCGTCGAATTTCTGCAGGAGTTCATCGAGGGTGAGCGTGCGCCCGATCACGTAGTCGGAAAGGATGTCGATGCCGAGAGCCTTGGCCGCGGTATCGACTTCCGAGCGTATAACGCTCTTGGGCAGACGGAACTCGGGGATCCCGTAGACCAGAACGCCTCCCGGGGTGTGGAGCGATTCGAAGATGGTCACCTCGTGACCCATGATCCCCAGGTCCACGGCGCAGGTGAGCCCGGACGGGCCGGAGCCCACAACGGCGATTTTCTTCCCGGTGGAGGGTCCCTTGGAAACCTTGTAAGTATTGTTCTGCAGCTCGAAGTCCCCGACGAAGCGCTCGAGACGCCCGATAGCGACGGGTTCCCCCTTTTTCCCCAGGATGCAGCGCTGCTCGCACTGGACTTCCTGCGGGCACACCCGGCCGCAGATCGCCGGAAGGTTGTTCTTGTTCTTCATCGCTGCGACCGCCCGAGGCATGTCGCCTTCCCGGATGGCGGTAATGAACTCCGGGATCGACACACCCACCGGGCAGCCTTCCATGCAATGTGGTTCCTTGCACTGCAGGCATCGTTCGGCCTCCTTGCGTGCAAGTTCGAGCGTATAGCCAAGGGCCACTTCATCGAAATTCGCCGTGCGCGCTTCCGGACTCTGGACTGGCATTTCCTGGCGGGGAATCTTCATGCGTTCCTTTTTCGTGAGTTCAGCCATCTTATTTTACCCCCTCTCTGACAGCCCGGTCCAGGTTGCAGACGTGATCCTTGGCTTTCCAGGACTGCACCGCCTCTTGTTCCTCGGAGCGATAGAATGACATGCGGGAGAGCAGATTGTTCCAGTCGACTTTGTGTGCGTCGAATTCGGGACCGTCCACGCAGACGAACTTTGCCCCTTCTTCCATGAGCACGCGGCATCCGCCGCACATTCCCGTTCCGTCGACCATGATCGAGTTGAGGCTCACGATGGTGGGCACCTGGAAGGGTTTGGTGGTCGCCGCGACGAACTTCATCATGATGGCGGGGCCGATTGCCCAGATCCGTTTCACTTCGCCGGGTCTGGACTCGAGGATTTCCTTCAGCGGTTCGGTCACGAGGCACTTCCGTCCGTGAGAACCGTCGTCGGTGGTGACGATGAGTTCATCCGAAACGGCCCGCATCTTGTCTTCCCAGAGGAGAAGGGATTCGTTGCGGGCACCGATGATGGAGATCACCCTGTTTCCGGCTTCTTTGAGCGAACGGGCGATC
>JAJFUA010000251.1 GCA_021372635.1 Desulfobacteraceae bacterium
CTGATGAGCCGGTCCCCCACCCATTCGCGCAGCATGGGGAAGTCCCCGAGCCACTTGTAGTCGACGGAGCGGCCCGTCGAGGGCACCTCCATCGCGACCAGGGGCCACTGGGAGGGAGCCGCGTCGAAGGCCTGGTTGAAGAGCGTATTGAAGCTCTTGTAGATCCCCGCGAGGTTCGATTGGTTGACGATCATCTGCCACTCCTGTTCGTGTTGGAAAAAGGTTGAGCCGTTCGGATCAGCGCATGTCGATGTCGACGCCGACTTCCGTGGCGCTGAGGAATTCGGCGATCTTGCCGCAGGCGACGTTGTTCGTGGTGGCCTTGGCCACCGTCTGGTCGTCGGATGCGTTCACGTTCGCCCCGATGTCCGTGAGGGCCATGCCGGAGGCTGCGAAGCGGAAGACTCCCTTGCGGCGCACCCGCACCGTGAGGTCTCCGTTGGCCCCGGAAGAGTTGTCCGCCTGCTCGCGGGCCACGCCGACGAACTTGAAATTGGCCGCGTCCGCGGCCGGAACCGCGTAGCCGCCCGCGTTGAGGCAGACGAGCGAGCCGGCGAAAATCTTCGTCGCCGCCGCGACCTTGTATTCCGTCTCGATTCCTTCCCTGTACGGGGTCTTCCGGTCTGCTGTGAGTGCCGCCATGGATACCTTCCTTTCGTTTCGGTAGAGTTGCCCGGCCGTTTTCCGGCCGTCAGACCTGCGGGTTGTATTTCTTCCAGGTTTCCTCCGAGATCCCCAAGAGCTTGTTGATTTCGAGCTGCGCGTCGTCCAGCCCCGTCCGCTCTGCCGGGTTCCGCGCCGGGTGCAGCGTCCCCACCGGGACCACCTGCGGGGCCTTGGCGACGAAGAGCCGGAAGCCTTCCGGGTCCTGGGCGGCGTACTTTTCGGCCCAGTCCTTCTGCGCGGGCGTGATCCTGCCGTCCTTCATGGCCGCCGCCACCAGTTCGTCGCGCTCGCGGGCGGCGAGCTTCGCCTTGAGTTCAGTGACTTCCTTCGTGAGGTCCGGACGCTGCTTGAGCGCGTTCAAGGCGTGGATCGTCGCGACGATTTCGCTCTGCTTCGCCGTATCCTGCAATCCCAGGGCGTCGAGCACCTCCTTGCAGGCGGGCATGCTTCCGCCATCCGCTCCGGCCTTTTTCTCGATGGCCGCAAGCACTTCCTCCTCGTCCACTCCTTCGGGAAGCCCCAGTTTCCTGGCGCACGACACGAGAAACTCCATTGCATCCTCCTTCCTGTCTGATGGGTTCATCCCGGCCACGATGGGCCTGATTCGGTTGAGCCGGGGAGCGTTGGTCAGCGCCACCCGAAGCAGTTCGACCAGCCTTCTGCCGCCCCCGGATACGCGGAAAACGGGCGAGTAGTAGCGGTATTCCCGGTTCGCGAGGTACTGCCGCGCCCGGTCCGTCCATTCGACCTTCGCCCACAGTCCGTCCCCTCCCCGGTCGACGAGTTCCCTGATCCAGCCCGCGGCCGGGGCTTCCGCGTCCTTTTCCGTCTGGTGCTCGTAATCGACCACCATGTCGAGTCCCCGGGAGTTGAAGCGTCGGATCACGGCATCCACGGATTCCGCATCCACCGTAAAACCGTCGCTCCCTTCGATTTCCACACGCCCCCGGGGAAAGACCTGGAACTCCGGGGGGACCTCCCCGGCGTTCGCCGGCATTTCCGCGATGAACGACAGCTTCAATTCGTTGCCCATTGGATTCTCCCTGGCATATAAGCGTTCGCCCCGGTTTCATCCCCAATACCGTTGTGTTAAGCGTGCAATTTCCCGGTCGAGCGACAATCTCAATTCTCCCCTTTAGGGGGGCATTGGGGTGTTTTCTCCAAAGCTTCGATTACTTAGGGATCGACACCCCCCTTGATCCCCCCTCGAAGAGGGGAATGGGAATTCGCAATGCAACAGCATCGGGTTTCACCCCAGGGCCGTTTCCCTGCCGCCGCGCAGCGGAATCCGGAATCTCTCGGCCAGGTGTTCCTGGCTGATGTCGAGACCCATTTCGGCGAGCAGCCGGTAGGTTTCCGCCACCTGCTTCAAGTCTTCGCCGGGTTCGTGGAGGAACCGGAACACCGGGGAAGGCACGTCCCACCCGAAGTTGAACCCCACCAGG
>JAJFUA010000263.1 GCA_021372635.1 Desulfobacteraceae bacterium
TTTGAGCGCCAGTCCCAAACTGACAATCCTCGTGGTGGATGACGATCTTCATATCCTGGAAGTCATGGAGGCGCGGCTCACTTCCGTCGAGTACCGGGTTCTCACCGCCACCGGGGCCCAGGCGGCCATGGAAATCATCGAGTCGCATCACGTGGACCTCATGATCACGGATGTGAAAATGCCCGGCAAGAGCGGCATGGACCTGCTGAAGGAGGCCCGGGCGCTCCGGCCGGCCCTGCCGGTCATATTCCTCACGGCCTACGGGACGATTCCCGACGCGGTGTCGGCCGTCAAGGCCGGGGCCGTGGACTACCTGACCAAGCCGTTCGACGGCCGGGAACTCCTGCTCAAGGTCAACGAGATCCTGAAGAGCCGCCCCGCCAAGGTACAGCAGGAATCCGCGCCTCCGCTCCAGCAGGTGCTTTGCGGAGGGAAGAGCCCCTCCATGAAGGAACTGTTCGACCTGATCGAACGCGTCGCCCCCAGCGACGTGAATGTGCTGCTCCTGGGGGAAAGCGGGGTCGGAAAGGAACGGGTGGCCCGGCTGATCCACGATCGGGGACCCCGCAGGGAATACCCCTTCGTCGTGGTCGACTGCGGATCGACGCCCGCCGGACTCCTCGAAAGCGAACTCTTCGGCCACGTGCGCGGGGCTTTCACCCATGCCATCCGCGACAAAAAAGGGCTGATCGAAGCGGCGGAGCGGGGAACCCTCTTCCTGGACGAAATCGGAAACATCTCCCCGGAGATGCAGGTCCGGCTGCTCAGGTTCCTCGAGGACCGGAAGATCCGCCGGATCGGCGAGTTGAAGGAAATCCCCGTGGACTGCCGGGTGCTCGCCGCGACCAATTCGGATCTGCCCGACGAGGTGAGCGTGGGAAATTTCCGCGAGGACCTCTACTATCGCCTTCGTGTGGTGACGCTGAAGATTCCTCCCCTCCGGGACAGGAAAGAGGACATTCCCCTTCTTGCCCAGCATTTCGTGGAATCCTTTTGCAGGAGTCATTCCCTTCCATTGGTGCAACTGCCTCCCGAAACCGTCAAATGGCTGACCGCCTATCCATGGCCCGGCAACGTCCGGGAATTGAAAAACGCCCTCGAAGCCGGCGTGGTTCTCTGCCGCGATGGCGTCCTGCGCACCAGCGATCTGCACCTGACGGGGCTGCCGGACCATCCGGGACGCGTTGCGGCGGCTCAGCCGAGTCCCGATTCCCTTTCCCTGGACGACAGTGAACGGAACGCCATCGTGCGCGCGCTGCAGCAGGCCGGCTGGGTGCAGAAGGATGCTGCGCAGTTGCTGGGAATCAGCCGCAGGGCCATCCATTACAAGATAAAGAAATACGGGATCGAGTTTCCCGGAAAGCGTTCGATCTCGGAAGAAGCCGACGACTGACGGAGCTTTTTCCGACGGCTTCCGCAGCCTTCCGGATTCCGGGCGCTTCATGCGGCGCACCCTCTCGCGGTGATTTTCTCACCCCCTGTCTTCCCGATGCCGGACGAACGGGGGCGGCCTGCGCCGCAGGGGGAAAGCTCCGGTCGTGGCTCTATTTTGTCTTTCCCGGGGAATGCACCGGGTTGACGGTTGACAAACGGGTCCGCTGTAAACATAAGGAGAGCCTCCGGCGTGATGGACGCGGAGCGAAGGCTGTTTGCGTCCGTCATTCAGTTTTCTGGCCCGCGGATGTCTCAAACGCCACGAACGGGCAGCTGTGCCGAAGGGCCTGGAAAACGTCTTCGGCCGGCTCCGGTTTTGAAAGGGGAGGGCGCGGTGACAGCGGAATACGGTCTGCTTGTCCTGGGATTCGTCGCTCAGGGACTCTTCACGGCAAGGTTCCTCGTGCAGTGGGTTGTGAGCGAGCGGGCGGGAAAAAGCGTGGTGCCCGTTGCGTTCTGGCTCCTGAGCGTTCTCGGCGGAGGGCTTCTCCTGGTGTATGCCGTCCTGAGGCGCGATCCGGTGTTCATCCTCGGACAGGCGGGGGGGCTTCTCATCTACCTGAGAAATCTCTACCTGATCTTTCGGGAAAGGTCCCGGCAAAAGGAAACGGGCGGAAGCGAACGGCCGGAATCCTGACGCGACGCGGCGGCGTGACCTCCTTCCCGGCAATCTCTTCTTCATTTCATGGCGCGGACTTTTATGCGGACGAACGGTTCGGCTCTCCACATTGCGGTCATTGTGGCCCTGTGGGGGATCATCTACCTGGGGAATCTTTCCAGCCCCGCCCTCCTGGACGATGCGGATACGGTTCACGCGGAAGCGGTGCGCGAAATGGCGGCCGGCGGCGACTGGGTGACCCTGCACATCAACAACGGCATCCGGTACCTGGAAAAGGCCCCGTTCATGTATTGGATGTCGGCCGTTTCCATCAGCATCTTCGGCCTTTCCGACTGGGCGATGCGTTTTCCCCTGGCGCTCTTTTCCCTGCTGCTCGCTCTCCTCTGCCATGCCTTCGGCACCCGCTTCTGGGGCGGGAAGGCGGGCTTCTACGCCGGAGTCGTCTACGTGAGCAGCCTGGGACCGTTCGCCTTTACGAGAATTCTCCTTCCGGACGTGATGCTTTCCTTCTTCATGGCCGCCTCCTTTTATTTCTACCTCCAGTTGGTCTACGAACCCGACCCCGGAAAGATGCGCCTCGGCCCCCTGGACCTCCGGTGCATGGGCCTCTTCGCCTCGGCCGCCCTGGCCGTGCTCACCAAGGGGCTCGTGGGAATCATCTTCGTGGGCGCGGTCATCCTCGCGCACCTGCTCGTCAGCGGACGCCGGCAGGTCCTCGGGAGACTCCAGGTCCTGCCGGGCCTGGCCGTTTTCCTCCTGATCGCCGCCCCCTGGCACCTGGCCGCCGGGTTAGGAAACGAGGGGTTCTACTGGTTCTACTTCGTGAACGAGCATTTCCTGCGCTACCTGGGCCTGCGCTTTCCCAAGGATTATGACAGGGTCCCCGTCTGGCTCTTCTGGCTCCTCCACCTGGCGTGGACCTTTCCCTGGGTCGCTTTTGCCTGGGAAGCCCGGCGTCACTTTTCCGGGGGGCTGCGTCCCGAATCCCGCGACGGGCAGATCTGCGTTTTCCTCCTGACCTGGATCCTGGTCATCCTGGTCTTCTTTTCCTTTTCGACCACCCAGGAATATTACACCTTTCCGACCCTTGCCGCCTTCGCGCTCCTGCTGGGGAGGACTCTTGCGGGACTGGAAGAGTCGGCGGGGGCGGGAACGCGGCGTTCGGCCGCAACAGGGGTGGGCGTGCTGGCCGCGGCGGGCGTGCTCATCGGAGCCGGCCTCGTTGTGCTGGCGTGGATGGGAAGCGGGGGCGGGGCGGCGGACCTCAGCGGGACGCTGACCGTCAACCCCGAACAATACGCTCTTTCCTTCGGCCACATGCACGACCTTACGCCGGAAACCTTCGCGAATCTCGCTCCGCTCGTGTTCCGGACGGTGGCGTTTCTGGCCGTTGGCCCGCTGGCCGCCTTTATCGCCGCTTCGCGCAGGCGCTGGAAGACATGCGCCGTTCTGCTGGCCCTGACGATGGCCGGACTCCTGCATTCCTACCAGTCGGGGCTTGCGGCCTTCGAGCCGGTCCTCTCTTCGAAGGACCTGGGCGAGGCGATTATGCTGGAATACCGGCCCGGCGACTGCATCGTCGTCAACGCGGTGTACGAGAAGGGGTCCTCCATCAACTACTACACGCACCAACAGGTTTCGATCCTGAACGGCCGAAATGGTAACCTCTGGTACGGTTCCTTCTTCCCGGATGCCCCGAGCATCTTCTACGACGACGCTTCCTTTCCGGATCTGTGGAATTCGAAAAAGCGGGTGTTCCTCTTCAGCGAACGGCTGCCGCTGGAATCCCTGCTTGCCAGGCATCCCGGCCTGATCTACCGGGTCCTGGCCGAGAAGGGCGGGAAAAAAGTGCTGGTCAACCGATAGGGGGAGCGGCGTGGGCTTTCCCCGGATCTACCTTCTGCACACTCTCTTGACCGTATAGATCTGCTTGTTCTGGGACTCGAAATAAATGCGGGTCAGAATCTCGCCGATGAGCCCCACGGCCAGGAACTGCACTCCGGCCATGGCCAGGAACGTCGCCAGGATGATGAGCGGGCCGTGCTGCTGAAAGATGTGCACGCCGAAGAAGAGCTTGCGCACGGCGAGAAACAGGCCGATGAGCGTGGCCAGTCCCGAACTGGCGAGAAATAGCTTGCCGAAAAAATGAAGAGGCCGTGTCAGGTAGCGCAGGAGAAACGCCACGGTGAGCAGGTCGAACATGACCCGGAAAGTCCTGGAAAGGCCGTAGTGGGATTTCCCGTTGTTCCGGCCCATGTCCATGATGGGAATTTCGGCGATCCTGGCGCCGCGGAAGGCACAGAGCGCCGGGACGAACCGGTGCATGTCGCCGTAGAGGCGGATATCGCCGAGAATCTCGCGGCGGTAGGCCTTGAACGTCGTGCCGAAGTCATGCACCTTCACGCCGGAGATGCACGCCATGAGCCAGTTGGCGATCCGCGACGGGATCGTGCGGGTGAGCAGGGCGTCCGACCGCCTGGCCCTCCACCCGGAAACGAGATCGTATCCTTCATAGATCTTGTCAAGGAAGCTCGGTATTTCCTCGGGGGCGTGCTGGAGGTCGCCGTCCATCGCGACCACGTACTGTCCGAGCGCGTGGTCGAATCCCGCCTCGAGGGCCGGCGTCTGGCCGAAGTTGCGCCGGAGGTGGACGACGACGACACGCCGGTCTTCCTCATGCAGGGAATCGAGCATTCCGGGGGTCTCGTCCGTGCTGCCGTCGTTGACGAAGACCAGTTCCCAGGATTCCTCCCGTTTTTCCATGGTGCCGCGGACCCTGGCGTAGAGTTCCCGGAGGGTTGCCGCCTCGTTGTGAAGCGGTATGACTACTGAGACGACGGGCGCTTCACCGGCGTCGTTCGCACTGCCGTCCGCCGGAGTGCCGGCAGGTGGTGTTTTCACGCGTTCTCCTCTCCGAAGGCTGCAAGGGTGATGCGGCTCTCCCGGACCAATTCCCGCAGGACGGGGGAGAGCAGCAGGTCTCTTTCGATTTCCCGGGATTCTCGAAGGCGGCTTCCCTGGTGCAGCAGTTCCTCGTCGCAGTCGCCCGGGTGCAGCATCCACTCGCTGAGACCGGGCGGCACCCGCCGGATGAGACGCCTCAGGGAGTCTTCGTTCCAGATGCCCGTGAGGGAAACGCCGGAAAATCGATCGGGTGCGCGCAGCCCGGCCCGCCTGAGGATGCGGAAGAAAGACGGGCGGAAAAAGCAGGCGATCCGGGATTTCAGGTGCTGTTTGAAGAAAATCGTCCGGCAGCCGGGAGACACCGTGGGGTACAGATCTCTTACGGAACATCCGTCGAAGGGGTTTCGAATCCATCCGATGGAAAACCTGGAGGCGACGGCGACAACGGCTTCGAGGACCTGGGGGAGCAGGTGGACGTGCTTGTGGCTGTCCAGGTGAGTGGGGACGATCCCGTGGTCCAGCACCTTCGTCACCTGAAGCTCCAGTTCCCGGTAGACCGCCCGCCTGGAGATCCTTCCCGAAAGCAGGCCGCCCATCAGTGCGTCCGGGCCGGAAGGCAGGAACCCTTCCCCGTCGACCAGCCCCGGAATGTCCGCGGGGCGGGAGAGGGGGCGCAGGCCCGTGAGGACGAGGTGCACCCCGATGGACAGCCCCGGGTTCCTCTTCGCAACGGCGACGGCGTCCTCGAAGGCGTTGCCGCCCGCCATGACCGTGGCGCTCTGGAGCATTCCCCGGGAGGCGCACAGGTCCACAGCGCGGTTGATACCGCGGGTGTACCCCAGATCGTCGGCATTAATGATCAGGCTGCGTCGCATGTCGTGAGATCTTTCATCCGTCGGGCGAAGCCATGGGAAAAGATCGTGGTACAGGAACGCCTACGATTAGCTAACAGAACCTCTCCGTCATGTCAAGAAGCTGTCTGCTGCGGGAGTTTTAACGCTTTTCATCGCGACCTGGTTACGCTATTTTAAAGTGCCGTTTATTTAATCCGAATCCTGAGAGGCTGAGAGGAGCGTAATGAACAAGATTTGCAGAAAATGGACCAGCCTGTTCCTGTTGTTACTGTTCACCTG
The DNA here is from genome assembly GCA_021372635.1 of Desulfobacteraceae bacterium. GTDB lineage: Bacteria > Desulfobacterota > Syntrophobacteria > Syntrophobacterales > Syntrophobacteraceae > JAJFUA01. The sequence continues at coordinate 6,091 of JAJFUA010000263.1, forward strand.
TTGCGGCAATTCCATGGCGGCCGCTCCCACGGGTTCCAACGGGGCACAAACCGTACTCGGACTGGATGAACTGGTCCGGATGGCACTGGAAAGGAGCCCCGAACTCAAGCAGGCCGAAATGGACGTTCAGTCGGCCAGGAGCGACCTGCAGCAGGCCAAGGCCGGCCAATGGGCGCAAATGGATGTGACCGCTATCGCCGGTCCCGTTCCCAATGCGGACGAGCCCTATGTCAAGGTGAACTCGAAAGGCATCGGCTATCTGCAAAACGACGAAGGCGGGATAGGGATTTTCGGAAAGCTCGAGATCAACATCGTGCAGCCTCTCTACACGTTCGGAAAGATTTCCAACCGCCAGGATGCCGCCGCTTCCGGCGTGGCCGTGCAGAAGGCGGGCAAGGAGAAGAAGCGCGGCGACGTGATGCTGAACGTCAAGGAACTGTATTTCGGGCTCATCGCCGCCAACCAGGGCAAGGGGGCCGCCGAGGATGCGGATACCTTCCTGCGGGATGCCCAGGACAGGATCAAGCGCCTCATCAGCCTGGGATCGACCAATGTGGACCAGAGCGATCTGTACCGCCTGGAAGCGTACAGGGCGGAGATCGAACAGTTTAAATACAAGGCCGATTCGGGTGCCAGGATGGCGTACCTGGCTCTTAAGACGGCGGTGGGGATGCCTCCGGGAAAGGATTTTGTCCTGGACGCCAGGGAGCTTCCCCGGGAACCGATCCTGCTCGCTTCCCAGGAGGAATACGTACGGAATGCGCTGGCCCGGCGCCCGGAACTCGATCAGCTCCGCAAGGGCATCGATGCCCAAAAATCCATGGTGGAGGCTTCCCAGGCCGATCTTTACCCGTCCCTCTTCCTCGCTGCCATCGGCTCTTTCGCGGGAGCCCCGGGGCGTGAGCATCTCGCAGGTTTTTACATCCGGGACGAATTCAACCATGCGGATGCCGGACTGGTGCTGGGCGCGCAGTGGCATTTCGACCTGGGAATCGGCAAGGGCAAGGTGAACAAGGCCCTTGCGGAGTACCAGAAGCTCATGCACACGAAGGAGTACGCCGAACAGAACATACCGCTGGAAGTGGCGAAATACTACCAGGATGCCGAGGATGCCCGGATATCCTTCGAATCTTATAAGAAGTCGGCCACGGCGTCCCGCAAATGGGTCGTCGCGGCTTTTTCCAACTTCGACATGGGCGTCGGGACGGCGAGGGACATGTTCGACGCGATCGATCGCTACGGGAAGAACCAGGGGGAATATCTCCTCTCCCTGTACAACTATCACCTGGCCCTGGCCCGTTTGAGCCATGCCGCCGCCGAATACCTGACGGGGTCCAAGGGGTAGGCGGGGTTGAACTGCGGAAGCTCGCAGCCACCGTGTGCGGCGACGAATACCGTATGATTTCGAGATGCCGATGAGGCTCTTGCAGAAATGGCCCGGGCATTGCCCGGGCCATTTCTGCTTCCGGGGATCGCGTCCGTCTCCGCGGCGGCTTCGTGCATCCCGGCCCCGGTGTATGCGCTCCTCGCCATAACCTGCTTCTTTCGCTCAATTTCAGGGTCGTTTGCCTCGTCTTCATCGCCCTTGCGCCTCTCGCGGCGGGGACCGCCCGGTCGGAGTCATGGGCCTGACCGGGATCGACTGCAACCTGGTCAACAGTATGTTCATGCCACTCATCGTGGACGCGGGGGGCGAGTACGGGGTCATCATTCTTTAGCGCCGGCGGGAGGGGCGAATGGACCCCGGGCAGTTTTCCCGGGGCACGGGAGTGATCCTGGCAGCCTTGACCACCACCGTGGGCTTTGGTACTCTTACAATTTCGCATTACCGGGGCATCTTCAGCCCCGGTTTTGTCGCCTGGGCTGGAAGCCTGTGTGTGCTGGCCACGGCCGTCGTCATCGTGCCGGCCATCCTGGCCGGTTTGAGATCGCCCGTAGTGAACGTGAAATGAGGAGCGCTGAAAAGTGAGAAGATTTATTTTAAATGTGAAACTGATTGCCGCCGTCCTGATGACTTTCGCCATGGTTGTCCCGAGCGTTTCGAAGGCATCGGCGGAGGCGCCGGGGGCGCAACCCGCCGTCAAGGCCGTCCTGGATCGGGCCATGGAAATCCAGACGAAGCCCGAACTTCAGGGAGATGCGAACCGTAAGGATCGCGCCCGGCTGATCCGGCAGCTCATTTCGGAGAGTTTCCTGGCCGAGGAAATGGCCAGGGAGTCCATCGCGGAAAACTGGGACAAGCTTTCCGCAAAGCAGCGGAGCGAGTTCAGTTCCGTCTTCAAGGACCTGTTTCAGGATTCCTACACCCGGATGGTGCTGAACTTCATGCAGAAGGAAACCATCGAATACAAGGGTGAATCTCCCTCCAGCGGGGGCGTTCAGGTCCGCACGGTGATCATGCGGGCGGCGGAGCACATTCCCGTGGACTACAAGATGGAGCGCAAGAACAACAACTGGTTCATCCGGGACGTGGACATCGACGGCGTGAGCATCGTCGGCGCCTACAAGGACAAGTTCCGCGTGGTGATCAAGAAGGATTCCTTCGATGGTCTCATGAAAAGCATGAAGCTGCAAAAACAGGCGTCCGGAGCCGAGTGAGCCGTTCCGGGTTTTATTTTGTCAGGGGCCGCAAGTATGCGTCCCCGAGATTCCTCATCTGTTTTGCGACACGCGCCGCCCTTCCGCGAACGTAGGCGGAAGGTGCGGCCGCCCTGTACCTCTTCGGGTTCGGGAGGACGGCCGCCAGCAGGGCGGATTCCTCCTTCGTGAGCCTGGAGGGAGGCTTTCTGAAGAATTTTCTCGCCGCCGCATCCACTCCGTAGACCCCGTCCCCGAATTCGGCCACATTGAGATACACTTCCAGGATGCGCCTCTTCGGCCAGCATGCCTCCACAAGGACCGTGAGGCAGGCTTCCATGCCTTTGCGGAAGTAGCTCCTGCCGTTCCACAGGAACAGGTTCTTCACCGTCTGCTGGGAGATGGTGCTGGCCCCTCTCGGCCTCCCCCTGTCCATGTCGTCCAGTGCCTCACGGATTTCCCGCAGGTCGAATCCCCAGTGCCGGGGAAATCTCTGGTCTTCGGCCGCAACCGCCGCGAGAGCCATGTGCGGAGAAATATCCGCCATGTCCACCCATCGGTATTCGATCTCCTTCCGCTTTTTCTCGTCCAGCAGTCCCTCGATGTACCGGGCTGCCATGAAGGCGCTTGCCGGGGGAGGACCGAAGCGCAGGAGCACGACCGCGGCCGCGGAAAAGAAGACTGCGGCCGCAACGAGCCATGCGATGAATTTTATGAGCCGTCGTAGCATAGTCATCCATCATCTAATAGCATGGGCGATCCGCCGGTGTCGAGACGCCCGCGGACGGAATCCTCCAACCCATCCTTGACCGACGGGTTATCATCATGAGCGGAAAGAGGATCTTTCCAGCCTGCCCCGAAAGAGAGCCGGTTCATCCCCTTCTGCCTGCGCTCTTTTGTTTTCTGCGCACTTGTCGCGGCACTCTTTTCGTAATTTCAGGGCAGGTCTTCCCAAAGAGTACGAATGCGGTTATGTTTGACCAATATGCATGCGGAAAATCCGCTGAAAGCCTTTAGGAGCGGTACACGGCCTTCGGCCCGCTCCTTCGATTCATCGATCACCCATTAACGACAAGGGGACCTGGTATGTTCAGCATACCCGACATGGCGGTCATTTTGGCGGTGGTGTTGATCCTTTTCGGCCCTGGAAAGCTGCCCGACATTGGTGCGTCGCTCGGCAAGGGGATCCGGAATTTCAAGAAAGCCGCCGAGGAAGCGGAAAAGACCGTGGCGGAGGAAGTCCAGAAGATCGAACAACTCGAGCACAAGCCGGCGGCTGCGGTTGAAGAGTTGCCCGGGGAGCGGGTTTCGAAGCCTCAAGCCTAACGGACTGCCGATTTCGGTCCCGGGACGGCCGCTCTCACCCGCTCCGGGTTGGCGATGGTCATCGCGTGGATGTATCTCTCCACGCATTCGAGGATCACGACGTCCGGTTTTTCCCTTTCGACGATCTCCGGCAGGAATTCGAACGTCCACAGACAGACGACGCTGCGAAAGCTCTCGGAGAGGTAGGGAATCAGCGCCGAGCAATAGGAATCCCGGAAGACGAGCACCCTGGGAAGGGACGGATCTCCGGTTTCCGTCACGACCATGTCCCGCTCCGGGTAGTGGACCGGGTCGGGATAGTCCCGGGTTGCCGGTTTGGACCTCCGTTCGAATCTGGGAGTGAGAGTGATGCGCTCTTCCCGGATCAGGTCGCTGAGGGAGAGCATCTCGGCCAGATCGCCCCCTTTTCCTTCCGCTTCCTTTACGGTGAAGTCTTCGGCCCGCAGCCTGCGCACGCCGGGGTGGCGCAGGGCGATCCGCTCGATCAGTTCCCGGTAGCCGATGAACGCCCCGTAGTCGTTCCAGTGTGAATCCGTCCGATGGTAGAGCCTGTGGCCGTTTTTCGCCTGCAGCAGGGCGTTCCTGAGGTCTATGAATTCTATGCCGGGGTTTTCGCGCATCCTCGCGGCAATCTTGTCGTAGCGGGATTCCTCTCCTATTTTCCGGATGTGGTCGGGCAGATGTTCCGGGTATATGGTCTGGGTGTTCGGAGCGACCACGACGTAGAACCCGATGCCCCGGTCGGCGAGCCATCTGCGTCTCTGCTCCAGGTTCGCCTCCATCACGTCCAGGTCCTTCCGCGTGCACGGCATCACATTTTCGTAGTCCAGCATGGTCCATTCCCCGGCATAGTACAGCCAGCCGTTCTTCCCCACGGCCACCAGGTCAACGGGCGATTCACCGAAAAGACCGAGCCGAAGAAGGTTGTTCGAGCGGATAAGCAGCCGCCGGAGCCCGAACGAGTCGTTGAAGTACGCCTGGTATTCGCCGGCGAACCGGGGGAGGGAGGGGAAATCCTGCGGAAGCTGCGGCCGCGCCTTCGGAGCCCGTTTTTCGGGGTGTGGTCCGCTTTCCCGGAAGCCGCACAGGGAGAAGAGCGCGGGAGCGGATATGGCCGCGGCAAACGCGAGGAAAAGGGCGATTTTTACGATGCGTTCCGTTTTCATGGGAGTGTCGATCAGAACCTGGCGTAGATGAACGGACTATAGGTGCTCGCGGCGAGTTGCATCAGCGAAGCGACGAGAACGAGTATGAAAAAGGCCAGCGAGCCCAGGGTGCAGTTTGCTGCGAAGATTTTCGCGAACTGCGGGCGCAGGACCGGTTCGATCCTGGCGCGCAGCGTCCGCAGAAATCCGGGTACGGGCATGGAGCCGATGACCGCCATGGCCAGGGTCAGCATCAGTTCGCGACTGAAGAAGTTCATGCTGTAGTATTCGAATTCGCCCCACGAGAACGAGAACATTGCCTGGAGGAAGCGCAGGGCGTGCGGCAGGTTGTCGGCGCGGAAAAAGACCCAGCCCGTCATGATCACCAGAATGGTGTAGACGTGGCGCAGCGGCGTAGCGGCCTTTTGCAGCGTCCGCCCGAGAAAGGCCCGCTCGACGGTCAGAAAGAACCCGTGATAGAGGCCCCAGACGATGAAAGTCCAGTTTGCCCCGTGCCAGAGGCCGCAGAGCAGAAAAACCATGATGAGGTTGCCGTAGGTCCTGGCGCTGGAGGCATGACTTCCGCCGAGCGGAATGTAGAGGTAGTCCCTGAACCAGCTCGACAGGGAGATGTGCCAGCGCCTCCAGAACTCCCGGATGGATTGCGAGATGTACGGGTAGTTGAAGTTTTCCGCGAAGGTGAACCCGAACATGCGGCCCAGGCCGATGGCCATGTCGGAATATCCCGAAAAATCGAAATAGATCTGGACCGTGTAGCAGAGGATGCCGAGCCATGCGACCGGCATGCCGAGGTCGCCTTTGGCGCTGAAAATCTGGTCCGCCACCATTGCGGCGGGATTGGCGATGAGGACCTTCTTTCCCAGCCCGAAAACGAAGCGGGACGCGCCGCGCCCCAGGCTTTCCAGGTCGACGCCCCGGGCGTGGAGTTCTCCGGAGATATCGGCGTAGCGCACGATGGGGCCCGCGAGGATCTTCGGGAAAAGGGCCATGTACAGGGCGAAAGACAGGAAATTTACTTCCGCAGCCGTTTTCTTCCGGTAGACGTCCATCAGGTAGGAAACGGCGCCGAAGGTGAAAAAGGATATTCCGAGGGGCAGGTGCCAGCCCGAGAAATCGAAGCGGCCGGCGTCCAGGAGGTTCACGGCGTCCAGGTTCTGCACCGCGAACTTGAGGTACTTGTAATAGAGGAGCAGCCCGAGGTTGGCGCAGATTCCCGCGAAGAGGCCGAGCCTGCCGGTCCGGTTTCCGGATGACCTTTCGATGAGCATGCCGAAGCCGTAGTTGACGGCCGTCGAGCCGAGCAGGACCGCGAGGGAAAGGCTGTCGCCCCAGGCGTAGAAGAAGAGGCTGGCGGCGAACAGGGCCAGGTTTTTCCATTGTTTCGGTGTCACGAAGTAGAGCGCGAGCGCCGCGGGCAGAAAAAGAAAAACAAAGAACGGGGAATTCAGGACCAAACCGTTACTCCTCCTGGGCATCCTGAGGGGTTTTTCGCCGGCTGCCCGACAGCGAGCGCCGTCTGTGGGCTTCAGAGAAAACACATGTCTATATATTCCAAAATGAAAACAAGGGAAAGGATCGTTTTGCCACCGGCCGGCATTGCTGTTTTTGGTGGACAACGCGAATCCGCTGACTTATTTGTTAGCTGTATCCCTCTCGTTTTTCCGCATCTTGCGGCCGGACCCCGTGCGGTGCCGCAATGGAAAACATCCTCTCATTCGTTGCCATTCGGGGACGTCAGGACATGGATCTTCTGAAATCATGCTGCAGCTCGGTGGAATTGTGGGAAGACCTGCTGTCTTCGATCCAGCAGGTGATCCTGGTTTCGAACCTCGAAGGTACGATACTGTTTGCCAGCACGACCAGCGACAAGGAGCTGGGTTACACCCCACGGGAGCTTACGGGGCGGGATCTCTCCCTCATCTTCACCCGCGAGGACCTGGACTGCCTCTATCCCAACCTGCTGTACCTGGTGCGCAACGATCGAGCCTTCGAAGGCGAATTGATGCTGGTGCGCAGCGATGGGACGAGGTTCATGGCCTTCATGGTCGTGCGGCCGGGCTTCGATCCCGATGAAGGCAGACCCATTGCCATCGTGACGATTCAGAACATCGACAAGCTGAAGCACCTGGAAAAGATCGCCCCGACCACCTACTACCAGGACCTGGTGAAGATCGCCAGCGGCATAGCCCATGAAATCAGGAATCCTCTCGTCGGCGTGGGCGGCTTTGTGAACCGGCTTGTCAAGACGTGCGATATTTCCGGGGACGCCGGCAGGTATTACCAGGTCATTATGAGTAATTTGTCGAAAATCGACAACTTGATCCGAAAGGTGGAGTTCTTTTCCCAGCTTCCGAGACCGGATTTTGCCGAAGCACCGCTTGTCGGGGTCATCGACGAGGCCCTGCTGCCCTACATGCTGACCATAGAGGAACACAAGGTCGGACTGGAGACCCGCGTGGATGGAACGGTCCTGTGCGTGGACAGGAACCTCCTGGCGAGAGCCGTTTCCATCCTGGTGGAAAACGCCCTCGACGCCATGCCCGATGGAGGCAGGATCACCATCACGAACGAAGTCAAAGGCAGCCACTGCTTCATTCACGTCCAGGACACCGGCAAGGGAATCGCCGCCGGGGACCTTCCTTTTGTCTTCAATCCTTTTTTCAGCACGAAGTCGGACGGGGCGGGGATCGATCTCGCCGTGGTGAAGCGGATCGTGGAGAGCCACGGGGGGAGCGTGGAGGTCCGGTCGAACAGGGGGGAGGGGGCAACGTTCGTCCTCCGTTTTCCCATGGAGCGCCGACGCCGCATACGTGTTTCCCTGCTGGAGGAACTGGAGCCCGGGGGCGACGGATCCGGAAGTCTTTCCCCCTGACGATTTCCCTCTGCGGCGATACGTTCCGGTGCCGCTGCTTTCAACCGACGATGTGGAGACTGCACCAATGGAAGAAACGATTTGCCTCAAGCCGATCGGCGTCATCAGGAGCCCCCTGGCTTCACGGGAAGAAGCTCCGAGGCAGGGGAGCGAAGCGGATATCACGGGGACGATCCTCGTTGAGGAACGTTATGCGGAAGCCCTGCTGGGGATCGAACCGGGCCAGGAAATCGACGTGATCTGCTGGATGCACCTCGCCGACCGTGAAGCTCTCCGGGTTCATCCCCGGGGGGATGTCACCCGGCCCATGAGAGGCGTTTTTTCCACGCGCAGCCCCGACCGGCCGAACCCGCTCAGCATCGAAAGGGTGGAAGTCCTTGCGGTGGAAGGGACACGGATTACCGTGAAAGGGCTGGACGCTGTCGACGGTACGCCCGTGATCGACATCAAGCGCAGGATGTAAAGGGGACTTCCCGGAAGGGCGGCACGGAACTGTGCCGCAGGTGGATTCATTGTGGTTTGGGTGGTTTTATTCACGGCCCGGAGTTACAATTTTTCTCATCAGGATGGGTACGTTCTCGGACGACGCCGTTGCTCCGCCTCTGAGACCGCTTTCGCACCGAATGCCGTTATCTGCAAGGACCTGCAATGCCCTCAGCTCCCATCGACTCATATCACCGCCGGATCGAATATCTCAGGCTCTCCGTGACGGACCGGTGCAATTTGCGCTGCACCTACTGTGTTCCCGAAAAGGGTGTCCCGAAGCTGGAACACCACGATATCCTCCGCTACGAGGAGATCCTGCGCCTGGCCGGCCTGGCCGCGAAAATGGGAATCTCCAAGATTCGCATCACCGGCGGGGAACCTCTCGTGAGGAAGGACATCCTCTACCTGTGCGAGCGGATATCCAGGCTCAACGGCGTGAAAAGCCTCAGCATCACCACCAACGGAGTGCTCCTTCCAGAGTTTGCGCAAGGGTTGCTGCAGGCCGGGATTCATCGCATCAACGTGAGCCTGGATACTCTGGAGCGCGGAAAGTTCGAGCGGATCACCCGGCGGGATTCCTTCCAGGAAGTGTGGCGAGGGATCACGGCCGCCCACGCGGCGGGGATTGCTCCCATCAAGCTCAACGCCGTGGTCATGCAGGGAGTGAACGACGACGAGATCGAGGATCTGGCCCGGCTTACGTTCGCCTATCCGTTCCACGTGCGCTTTATCGAATTCATGCCGTTCCAGGAAAACGGGCGGCAGGACCCATTCCTTTCGGGAGACGAAATCATCGACCGCCTCAAGAGGATCGGTCCGCTCGTTCCCGCCCGGAGCAAGGACAGCAACGGGCCGGCACAGCACTACAGGTTTTCTGGCGCGCTGGGCCTGATCGGGATCATCAGCCCCATCAGCCATCACTTCTGCCCGGCCTGCAATCGGCTTCGCGTCACGGCGGACGGGAAGCTTCGGACATGCCTTTTCTCCAGCGACGAAACGGACCTGAGGGAACTGCTCCGTCAGGGAGCCCTGGACGATGAAATCATAGCGGCCATCCGCGAGGCGATCGAAAAAAAGCCGGAAAAGCACGAACTGGACAGTGCCGTTTTCCGCCGGTGCATCAACCGCCCCATGGTGGCCATAGGGGGATAGGGGGCCGACCTTTGCGGTCTATTGCCTCCGGGATTCCCGGGCGGCGCGGCGGGCGAGTTCTCCCGCGCCGAGGAGGGCGGCGTCGTCCCCGAGAGCACTTCTCACGACCGACACCTCCTTCGGGTCGAACATGCCCGAATGGCGGGCGAGGCTTTCCCTGAGCGGTCCGATGAACCGATCCCACGAGGCGCTCACTCCTCCGCCGATGATGGCGTGCCGGATTCCCAGCACGTTGAAGAGACTGGCGAGGGCGATGCCGAGCGCCCGGCCCATCCGGTCGAACAGAGCCTGTGCCAGGGCGTTTCCTTCCGTTGCGGCGCGGTAGACCGTTTCGGGGGTCAGCGATCCGTTCTTCCATGATTCGTAAAGGGGGCCTTCCCGCAACGTTCCCGCGGCGATGGCCGCGGCGACGCCTTCCTTCAGTGCTCGCCCGGAGGAGAAGGTTTCGAGGCAGCCTTTCGACCCGCAGGCGCATGCGGGGCCTTCGGGATGAATGGTCATATGGCCGATTTCTCCCGCAAAGCCCGCTCCGTCCCCCTGCCAGATCCGTTTCCCCAGGATCAGGCACCCGCCCACTCCCGTGCCCAGGGTCAGTCCGATCCAGTTCTCGATGTCCTTTCCCGATCCCACCCAGGATTCACCGATCCCGTAGACGTTGGCGTCGTTTTCCAGGACCACGGGAATGGCGAGGTTCTTTTCGAGTTCGGCCGCCAGGGGGTAGTCCCTCATGGAGGGCAGATTGGGGGAAAAGACGACCATGCCGCGCGCGGCGTCGATCCTTCCTGCGGCCCCCAGTCCCACTGCGACCACGCGCCCGAAAAATCCCGCCGCGGCGTCCATGAGCGATCGGCACTCCGCGGCCAGGCGCCGACTGACCTGCGGCGTTCCCAGTCCGATCTCCGTCGGCACCTTGCGAACCAGCAGAATCCGCCCCGAATCGTCGATCAGGGCGATGCGCGTGTTCGTTCCGCCGATGTCGATCCCGATGAACAGTTCCTGTTCCACTGCATTCCTCCTGCCGGCATCCCGCGCGGGGCGGGCGTGCCGAATGTGTCTCATATCCTGAAGATAAAGTCGTCCGGCAGGTAGAGCACGTAAAAGCGGGACAGCGCATTGAACTGCGCGTCCGTTTCCCCGCGTACGGCGTCGAACAGTTCCTTCAGGGTTTCCGCACGGGAAATGCGGTGCTGGAAAAGGTTGGGATTGTAGTGTTCCGGGAACAGGGGAAGGAGGAAATGGTCGACCCGGCCCCTCCAGGCGACCTGCAGCGCTTCCCGTTCCTCGGTGATTTCCTGGTAGAGACGCCGCAGGAGGTCCGTTCTGAGAACCGGGGAGGTGGCGTTCGTGACGCATTCCATGAGGCCGGCGAGGTGGTAGACCCTGCGCATCCTTCCTTCGTCGTTTCTGTGCCGGAAAAGCCCGAGGAGCGTACAGCGGCTGCCTTCGTCCAGGGAAAGATGGTTGGGCACGAAGGCGATGTGCCGGTGTCCCGGCGCGGCCAGCGCGCCGGCCCGGTGCTCTTCGAACCTGGCCGATTCCATTCTCGTGCACAGCAGGGGCTGGCCGTGCTGCCAGTCTCCCCTGCGAAATTCCAGGGGGTGGGAGGTGATGAGGTTGTTCGCGCCCGGAAGCCTGGAGGTCAGGTCAATAACGTCTGCCACTCGATTATCCCGTCTGGGCGGGCGGGGCGAAACCGCGCGGGGGCCCGCGCGCTCCGCAACCGTCCGCCGGATGCAGTCACCCCTATGGTTTGGGCAGGAAGGGGGTCAGGTCTTCCACGTATTCGACGATCACCGGGAACCCGGCGTCCTTCAGCCCCTTGACCGCGTTCGTGAAATCGACCTCGTCGACGCGGACGAGCAACTGCCAGACGTCTTTGTGGTTCGGCAGCGGCTTGGTCATGATGCTCCGGATGTTGACCCCTTCCGCCTGCAGAATCCTTCCGACTTCCGCCAGGACCCCGATGCGGTCTCTTACCAGGATGCAGAGCCTTCTGCTGCCTTCACCCACGCCCATGGCCAGGAGCAGCACCTGCATCAGGTCGGTGATGGTGATGATTCCCACGAGTTTGCCGTCCTTGACGACGGGCAGTCCGCCGATCTTCCGCTCCATCATCATCGCGGCCGCCCGTTCGATCGTCATGTCCGGGGTGACGGTCATCACCTCCTTGGTCATGACGTGCCCGACGGTGAGTTTTTGAAGAACGTAGGTGAGTTCGTGCACGCTGAGGGTTGTGGCTGGAGACGCCCAGGCTTTCTTGAGGTCCCGGTCCGTGAGGAAGCCCACCAGGTGGGCTTTGCCGTCCGTTACCGGGAGATGGGAGATCCGGTGGGCGTCCATCAATTCGCGTGCTTTGAATATACTGGTCTCTGGCGAAACGGTGTAAAGGTTTGTCCTCATGCTCCAGCCGATGTACATGATTTCCTCCTTGGGTCCGATGACAGAGTATCCACTATGCTGCAAACAGAATAGGAAATCGGAGAGAAACGTGTCAACGCCAAAATGATTTCCGACCGGGAAGCGGTCCGGGAGGGATGCGACTTTGCCGGCCGCACCCGGGCCATCGGACCCGTCAGCGTGCGGCCGAGGAAAAGGGCCGGGCTTCGTCGAAGGGAAAATCGCCTGGGAATGGCGGATTCGGGGAATTGCCGCCGGACGCCGGCGGGCTTTTCGATCTCCTGCGCCAGGGACTGAGGACATGGGCATACGGCTGGCCGAAGTGCAACCGCGTCGCCGGGCCGGCGTCCCCGGGTTCTGCTTCGAAACCCGGGGTAGTGAAATCTCCCGGCGGAATGCGTCAGTTGATGAACACCTGCCTGAAGGCTTCCGTGTGCTCGATGGCCGCGCCGGCCCCGCGGGCCACCGCAGTCAGCGGATCTTCGGCGATGTTCACCTTCAGGCTCGTGATCTCCATGAGCAGTCGGTCGAGCCCCCTGATGAGCGCGCCGCCTCCGGCAAGCCAGAAGCCGTTGTCGTGTATGTCGGCGGCAAGGTCCGGAGGGGTTTTTTCGAGAGCCCGTTTCACCGCCTCAACGATGGCCATGATGGGTTCCTTGATCGCTTCCCGGATTTCCTCATCCGTGACGGTGAAGGTCTTCGGAATGCCGGTCAGGATGTCTTTCCCGGTGACGTTCAGAGTTTCGGGCTGGTCGAGCGGGAAGGCGGTGCCGATCTTCATCTTGATGTTTTCGGACAGCACCTCGCTGATGATCATCTGGCGTTCGCGCTGCATGTATCGGAGGATGGCCTCGTTCGCCTCGTCGCCCGCCACCCGTACGGATTCGCTGTAGGCGACGGCGAACATGGAAATGACGGCGACTTCCGTCGTCCCGCCGCCAATATCGACGATCATGTTGCCGAAAGGCTGGTCGATGGGCAGACCGGCTCCGATCGCCGCCGCCATCGGTTCTTCCACGAGATGGATCTGGCGGGCTCCCGCCTGCTCCGCGGCCTCGATCACCGCGCGCTTCTCGACCGACGTGATGCCCGTCGGCACCGCCACGACGAGTTTGGGTCGGATGAGTTGCTTGCGCTTCAGGACCTTGGAGAGGAAGTACTTGATCATGACGCTGGTGACTTCGAAATCGGCGATCACGCCGTCTTTCAGCGGGCGGATGGTGACGACGCGATGGCCGTGCCGGCCGATGATGTTTCTCGCCTCCTGGCCCACGGCGATCACCTGGTGGGTGTCCTGGTTGATCGCAACGACCGAGGGTTCATTGAGAACTACGCCTTTGCCGCGGAGATAGATCAAGGTATTGGCCGTACCAAGGTCCATGGCCAGGTCCTTGGAAAAATATCCTAAGAGTCGATCGAACATGTCTTACCCTTCTTTTCTGGGCTTATTGTCGAGCGTTGATCAATGGCCGAAAATTCTATAGAGAACGGGTAGTCCGGTCAATGACTTTTATCTGCTTTCATTCTCATTCTTGGAACGAAATGCGGCAAAGAGCCGCTGATTCGCCAGGGTCCAGAGTTCTTCGCTTCTGGTGCTGTCCTGGGGAAAGCCGACGGAGCTGAGGTAAGCCATGAGTCGCACTTTTTTCAGTCTTCCCCCGAAAATCCGTTGGGGCAGGGCCTTCAGCGACGCCAGGCAGGAGCCGG
>JAJFUA010000305.1 GCA_021372635.1 Desulfobacteraceae bacterium
GGACCCGGAAAAGGTCGCCGAACGGGTCGTGGACGTCTTCCTGAGCTTCGATACGGAGCTGAAGAAGATCGTGGCGCCGCTCGGCCGTTCCACGTCGCTTCCCATCGGAATGTCCGACGCCTTGGCGATTGCCGATCGCAACGCAGCCGAACGCCTGCAGATCAAATATGTCGTTTAGCGGTTCTCATCGCTGGGAGATATGCACATGGAGAATCAGCAGTATCACAGGATTTCCGGTATGGAAAAAGGGCGGCGCCTGGAATCGCGCATCGTGGAGGAGCGGATTCAGAAGGCGGTAGCCGATGGATACCGGTTCTTGGAAATCAAGGCCTATGGGCATCATGGCCTCGGCGGGCGGCTCTGGAAGGCCGGAAATCAGCCGGTCAGCGTGAGAATCGTCGGCTCTCCGGGGCAGCGTGTGGGGGCCATGGGCTTTCCCAATACGCGCATCGAGGTCTTCGGGCCGGCCTCGGACGACGTCGGCTGGCTGAACGCGGGAGCGGAGATCGTCGTCCATGGACACGCGGGGAATGGAACGGCCAACGCCATGGCCCAGGGCAAGGTTTTCATCGCGGGCAACATCGGTGCGCGCGGCATGACCATGACCAAGCAGAACCCGCGTTTCGCCCCGCCGGAACTCTGGGTGTTGGGCTCCGTCGGCGATTACTTCGCGGAGTTCATGGCGGGAGGCACCGCGGTTGTCTGCGGGCACAATCCCCAGGTGTCCGACAACGTCCTGGGCCATCGTCCCTGTGTCGGCATGGTGGGCGGGAAGGTTTTCTTCCGCGGGCCCCACAAGGGGTACAGCAGGGCAGATGCACGGCTGGTGCCCATCTCGGACAATGACTGGCAGTGGATGGTCGAAAACCTGAAGAACTACCTCCATGCCATCAAGCAGAGCGAACTCTTCGAAACGCTGGCGGATCGCGAGCAGTGGCAGCTCCTCGTCGCTCGCGGCCCTCTTGAAAAATATGCCAAGCCCCGCCGCTCCATGCAGGGTTTCCACCAGGAAGTCTGGGACAGGGAGTTGGGGAGGGGGGGATTGATCGGGGACCTGGTCGACATCGACAGAACCCCGGTCTCGGTCGTCACCACGGGCAATCTGCGCCGGTTTGTGCCGGTCTGGGAAAACCGCAAGTATGCCGCGCCTTGCGAATCCAGCTGCCCGACCGGGATGCCGGTCCAGGAGAGATGGCGCCTGGTCCGGGAAGGCCGGATCGACGAGGCCGTCGACCTTGCCCTGCTCTACACGCCGTTTCCCGCCTCCATCTGCGGCTATCTCTGCCCGAACCTGTGCATGCAGGGATGTTCGCGTCAGCAGGCGTACCTGCCCCCCGTCGACGTCAGCCAGCTGGGAAAGGCGAGCATCGATGCCAAGATTCCGGAACTGCCCCCGCTTTCCGGAAAGCGCGTCGCCGTGATCGGCGGTGGCCCCGCGGGCATCTCCATAGCCTGGCAGCTCCGGCGGAAAGGCCACGAGGCGGTCATCTACGACATGCAGAGTACTCTGGGAGGGAAAATCGCCGCCCAGATCCCCCGGTCGCGTATCCCCGACGAAGTGGTCGAAGCGGAAATCGGGCGGATCAACCAGGCGATCCCTCATGTCCACCTGCAGCAGAAGCTTACCCGCGGCGACGTGGAACAGTTGAAGGAAGAATACGATTTCGTGGTCATCGCGACCGGGGCACAGAAGCCGAGAATCATTCCCATACCGGGCAGCGAGCGAATGGTCCCCGCCATGGAATTCCTGCGCAAGAGCAAGCAGGGGCAGGCTGAAGTCGGCAAGCGGGTGGTCATCATCGGCGCGGGCAACGTGGGCTGCGATGCCGCGACCGAAGCGTTCCGGCTGGGAGCCGGTACGGTGATCCTCATCGACATCCAGGCGCCTCTCTCCTTCGGGAAGGAACGCAAGGCGGCCGAAGCCGCGGGTGCGCAATTCCGCTACCCCTGCTTCAGCAAGGCGGTCACGAAAAAGGGGCTCGAACTGACCACCGGCGAAGTGCTGCCGGCGGATACGGTCATCGTCTCCGTCGGGGATCTGCCGGACCTGGATTTCATCCCCGAAAGCATCGCGACGGAACGAGGGTTCATCAAGGTCAACGAATGGAACCAGACGACGGACCCGCAGATTTTTGCCGTGGGGGATGCGGTGCGGCAGGGTCTTCTTACGGAAGCCATCGGGGCGGGGCGGAAAACGGCCCAGGTGATCTCGGAGATGCTGGAAGGCAAGCGCCCGCAGGGGGGCAAGCGCCAGAGGATCGAATATTTGCGCGTGAAGATGGAATATTACGATCCGCGCATCATGAGCTTCGACGGCGTGGAGAGTTGCGCCTCCCAGTGTTCCTCGTGCGGCGCGTGCCGCGACTGCGGCATCTGCGTTACGGCCTGCCCGCAGGCGGCCATTTCCAGGAAGGAAACGGAAGACGGCGGCTTTGAGATGGTGTCCGACCCGGAGCGCTGCATCGGGTGCGGGTTCTGTGGCGGGGCCTGTCCCTGCGGGATCTGGAACCTCGTGGAGAACGATCCCATCGAATGAGATGCTGTTTTTGAACGGAACCCAGCGTGATCCCATATTCCGGGGAGCGGGCCGAATGCGGCTCACTCCCCGTTTTTTTTGCGGATTTCCGGCAAGGTGCCGTCGACGGGAGCCGGCAGCGGCTTCCCATGCTGGCGGAACGCGGCGTGTTCCTTTTGGAAGGAAGGGAGGAACCACGCGGCCGCGGCAAGCGAAAGGAGCAGGAGAACCGCTCCGGCCAGGCGAACGGATTTCTTGCCCAGGAATGCGGCCGCCAGGGCGGGGAACGCCGCTGCGGCCGTCGCCAGGAAACTTGCGGAAGGGGACATCGCCGGCAGGCCCGCCAGTAGGAGAAGGCAGCACAGTCCAAGAAGAGCGCGGGACGATTCCGGCTTCACGGTTCCCTCCGGTATTCGATGAACGTCATTCCATGAGCAATGCGGCGGGTGCGGAAAGAGCCGCCCTCTACTTCCCTTTCGACAGGAAATCCAGCACCGCGGCGGCGAAGTCCTTCGGATTTTCCGTAAAGAGGGAATGCGCGGCATGCTCGATCGTGCGGAACGCTGCCCCCGGGATGATCCTCGCGAGCTTCAACCCCTCTTCGGGAGGCATCAGCAGGTCCTCTTTCCCGGCAATGACCAGGGTCGGCGCCGCAATCGAGGCCGTTTCCCCGCCGTTGAACGCGGCGATGGCCTCCACCTGCTTTCTGAAGGTCGACGGGTCTATCGGGTAGGGGTACTCGAGTTCGAATTGGATGGCTTCCTTTACGGCAGCCTCGTTTTCGAAGAATCGGGGGGCGAACACCCAGAAGAAAATATTCCTGAACCAGATTTCCGGATCCATGCCCGTCTCGAGGCACGTGGTCCAGTCGGAGAAAAGCGCGATGTTGCGGTTTGACGTGCGGGTTGCCGTTCCCGCCAGGATCAGCCTGTCGATGAACTGCGGGTAGCGCGCGGCGCAGTCCTGGGCGATGTAGCCCCCCATGGAGTGTCCGAGCAGGCTGAAGGAAGACAGCCCCAGGTGCCGGGCCAGGGCGATGCAGTCGTCGGCCATCAGCCGGATGGTCATGTCCGTTCCGGACGGAGGCGTGCGGCCGACTCCCCGGTTGTCGAAAACGATGACGCTGCGATGCGAGGACAACTCGTCGAGGATCGGCTGCCAGCTCTGGGAGTCGGAGGCGAGGCCGGCCACGAGCATCAGCGGGTCTCCCTGGCCGTGAACTTCATAGTGGAGTTGGATATCGTCAATCGGTGCGGTCGGCATAAGCCCTTCCTCTCTGGCGGTGAAAGCCGGAATGGTCCGGCATTGGGTCAATGGGGACACGCCCCCGGGGAAGCTTCCGTTGCGCCGGGGGCGGAGATTTTCATGCCTGCCCCGGCGGCTGTTGGTGGAGCGCGTGAGCCAACCGCTCCACCATGTCCACAATTCTCGGTCCGGAGCGGCAGGTCAGGCCGCAGTCGAAGACAAAAATCCGGCCGTGGCGCACTGCGCGGACCCTGCTCCATTCCTGGCTGCTCTCGAGCATGGGGCGAATTTCGGATTCACAGAAAAAGATGGCGTCCGGATTTCTTGCCTGTACCTCCGCCGGTTCGCAGACGAAATAAGGTCTGCTGCCGTCCCGCATTACGTTCCGGCCTCCCGCCAGTTCGATCGCGTCATGCTGGAAGGACCCCGGGCCGACGGTGATGAGGGGGCGCCAGTTCATGATCCGGAAGACCGTGGGAGGCTCCCTCCGCGGCAGGCTTTTCAGCGTTTTCTGTACTTCCCGGAGTCTTTTTCGGAGAGATTCGACGAGGGTTTTCCCCTGCTTCGCGTAGCCCAGGATTTCGGACATTTCCAGCATGGAGTCCATGGATTCCTCAACGGAACCCGGATTGCCGTGAAAGACTCGCACCCCCACTTCGGCCAGGGTGGCCATGATCTCTTCCTGGTGCGTTCCGAACGTGCATACCAGGTCGGGCTGCGCCCGGATCACGGCGTGGAGGTCCGGCGCATACCAGGAACCGAAGGTGGGGATGTCTCGAACCGCTTCGGGGTAGTCGCAGTTCTCTGTTCTTCCCGCCAGGTTTTCCAGTTTCCCGAGGGCGGCCACGATCTCGGTCTGGGTGGGGGCGAGGGATATGATGCGCATCGCCCGAGTCATTGTTTTTCTTCCCCGGTAATCTGGCCGGCGGCCGAGTCCAGGCTGCTGCAAACGGTATTTACGAGCGCCCAGATCGTGTCCAGGTTGTGAAGCTGATGGACGATCGTTTCATCGAAACGGACGTGCAGCACGGACTCGAACTCGTCGTCCCCTTCCCACAGTACGAGAAGGATGGGGATGCGGGGAAAAGGCATAAGCCGATAGGCCATATCGCCCATATCGACTTCCCGTCCTCCGAGGGACAGGCATGCGGCCGAGAAGAGGGCCGGCCGGCTGCCGAACTCATCCGCCAGCATCTGCACGGGAAACGCGTGCGGGCCGCGGAAAAAGGATTCACCGGAAGGGATTTCCTTCTCCCCGATCCAGTTCCCGCTCGGTTCGACTTCGGAGGCTTCCAGCAGGTAGTGCAGCATTGCCAGGTGGAACTGGAAATCGGGCTTGTGCGAAGGAACGGCATGGATGGGTTCGATGCGTTCCTCGTCGGGCAGGCACAGGAATCTGCCCGTCAGAAACGGCACCACGAACGCGTTTTTTTCCTCTTCGTACCCGACGAGGGCCTGCCGGCAGATTTTCCGGGGATCAGCTTCGCGAAGCCGGTCCCAGAGGAGCGGATCGAGTTCGCTGGAATCCAGGCAGAGCCTGCCGGTTTGTACGCCGTGAAGCACGGGCCAGATGATCTGCCGGGCCCTGTACTCGAATTCGGAGGGAACCAGGATCTGGCCCCATCCCCTCTGCGTTACGAAAAGACCGGTGTAAGGCGTTTCTTCGAAGCACTTCAAGATCGCGGGAATGTCTTCCTGCTGCAGAGCATCCATGAGAATGTCGGCTTCGAAACGGTTTGTCAGTGTATGAATCTTGACCAGCGTGGAAGATCGATCGTCCATGAGATCCAGGTCCCGTTCTCCTTATGCTGTCGTGGCGGCCTGAAGAGTCTGTGCGAGCCGGCGACTCGTTGCATGCAGCCGCACGGCCGTTCAGGAAGAATTCCGCTCTGCCGCCAGCTTTTCATACGCCCACTGAATTTCCTGGAATTTTCTCTTGGCCATCTCCTGGAATTCCTCCCCGAGGTGCGAAACCTTGTCCGGGTGGTACCGGTTGGCCTGTTCACGGTACGCCCGCTTGATTTCTTCCAGCGAGGCCGACCGTTCCACTCCCAGTATGGCATATGCATCCCCCGGGGTGGTGCGTTCCTCGGGGCGTGCGTGCCGGCCGTTCCTCTCGCGCTCATTGCTCCCGTTGCTTTCACGCCGGTTCGCGCCGGACTTGCCCCGATTGTATTTTCCGCCTTTTCGGAAGAAATTCCAATAGAGATAAGCAAGGAGGAGCAGATCGTCGATTCGGCCCAGGTACGGAATACGGTCGGGGATCAGGTCGGTGGGATAGATGAGATAGAACACCCAGAGAATGAAGAGGACGAATGAGAGCATATCGGCATATGACCTTTTCCTGACGCATCCCGCATGGCAAAAGTCCCGGAGCGGTTTCGACGCGGATGAACCGGGGAAACCGGCGGACAGTGCTCCCGGGACGGAAAGTGACCGGGGAAAAGGGCTTCCGGGTCCGCATCGTCTGCCGACTGCCGCTGAATATTATCGCAATGCCACGAAAAGACAAGTTGAAAGGGTTCCGTGGTTATCCCAAAAAGGTTGAAAGTGTGCTAAAAGATCAGCGGGTTCCATCCCTGGAGGCCCGGATCGGGGAAAAGCGTCCTTCCCCGCCGCTTGGCGACTGACCGGCCGGAGGGCTTTCGGAGCAGCGCAGGCGTGAAACGGGTGAGTACATGCTATCGACAATCATCGCAAGGAGACAGTTGTGAATATCCTGGTTACCGGAGGAGCGGGCTACATAGGTTCCCACACTTCGAAACTTCTCAAGAAATCCGGCCATACGCCCATCGTATTCGACAATCTTTCCAACGGATGGGCGGAGTGGGTGAAGTTCGGTCCCTTCGTATTCGGGGATATCCGGGATGAAGAGGCGCTCTATCGCGCACTTGCCGGGTTCAAGGTGGATGCCGTCATTCACTTCGCGGCCAAGGCCTACGTGGAGGAATCCACCAGGCTTCCCGAGGAGTATTTCCACAACAATGTCGGCGGGACCATCGCGCTGCTCAAGGCCATGAAGCGCGCGGGAACGAAGCGGCTGGTTTTTTCGAGTTCCTGCGCCACCTACGGGAATGCGGTCACTCCCACCATCCGGGAGGACCACCCCCACGAACCGACCAATCCGTACGGCCTTTCGAAATGGCAGTGCGAGCAGGTCCTCTCCAACGTCGCGCCCGTGGTCGGGATTCGCTACGCCGCCCTCCGCTACTTCAACGTCGTCGGCAACGACCCGGAAGGTGAGGTTTACGAAAGGCACGAACCGGAGACGCATGTTTTGCCGAACCTCATGAAGGCGGCGCAGACGGGGGCACCCTTCTACCTTTTCGGGACGAACCATCCGACCCCCGACGGGACCGCGGTCAGGGACTACGTGTACGTGATGGACCTGGCGGCCGCGCACATCCGTGCCCTCGACGTCATCGCCTCGCAGGACCGGCTGATTTCGAACGTGGGCCGAGGGGCCGGCGTATCGGTCCGTGAACTGGTGCAGACCGTTCAGGATGCTCTGCACAGGCAGGTGAACGTGGTGGAAAAGCCCATCCGCGCCGGCGACCCGCCCGAACTGGTAGCGGACGACGCTTTCCTGCGCACCTGGTTCCGGCATGATTTCAAGAGCATCCGGGACGTGGTCGGGGATATGGCCGGGATGGCTTCCTAGCATGGGCCTTTTTCGAGAAGCTCCAGGTACTTCCGGATCGTCGGAATGGTGCCGAACAGCCGGTTGGCCGACAGTTCCCGGTGGAGTTCGCCACGCGGAAAGGGGATGCGCAGGAGCGTCAGGGTCTGCGCGTCTTCATCGTAAAGCACCGCGTTGGCGCAGGGGCATCCGTCCCTGTACGGCCCGCCGATACTGCCCGCCTTGACCCAGTAGCGCCGCCCGGAGGAGATCTTCACGGTGAGGGGTTCCATGCCTGCCGGCCGGAACGCGCGGACCTCCCCGAAGCGTGGAGTGCCCCGGGAATAGGAAAGTTCATAAATGGCCGGGACGTGATCGTGCCCGCTGAAGATCAGGCGCTTCGGACACGACCGCCATGCTTCCAGGCTGCCGCGGAGGGCCGTTTCGTCCAGGTAGTCGAAACATTGGATCGTCGGAGCCTCTCCGGGTGCCGGCAGCGCGAACGGGCTGTGATGTACGACGCTGAAGTCTCTCTCTTCGCGGATGAGCGGGAGGTTCGACAGGTAGTCGGCCGCCCCTTCCATCCCGGAGAGCAGCCCGGCGTTGTAGGCGGTCGCCTGCATGCGGTCCGCCTGACCGGGATGGTCCCGGAACAGCCCGGACACCAGCAGGTCGTGATTTCCGGCCACCGTGGGGAAACCGAGCGCCCGAACGCGCTGCAGCGTGCGATTCCCGAAGGGCAGCCAGCCGACGATGTCCCCCAGGCAGTAGACCGCATCCGCCTTCCATTCCGGCAGCCGCAGCAGAAAGGCTTCCAGGGCGTGAGAGTTGCCGTGGATGTCCCCGAAAAAACAAGCTCGCATGTCGAAGCTCCCTTTTATTTCCTCATTGCCCGCCGCCCGGCCGGGGGCATGAGTTCATCGTCCGGACGCTCCAGTTCCCGCCGTCGGAGCGGGCGCAGACCGCCCCGCAAAGATCCGTTCTGAAGCAGGGGATTCCCCTCCTGCGGCATTCTTCGAGAATGCGGCCCGATGGGAATCCGAAAAAGTTGTCGAAACCGCAGGAGATGATCATGGCCTGCGGGTGCAGCCGATCCAGGAGAAGACTGCCGCACGAGCGGTCGCTGCCGTGGTGCGGGGCGATGAGGAGGACGTTGGATGAGGCCGGGAATTCCCGGAGAAGATGTTCCTCCACGGAGGCATCCACATCGCCCGGGATGATGACGATGGTTTCTCCGTACTCGACCGCCAGCACCAGCGAGGCGTTGTTCAGGTCGCCGTTCCAGTTCTTCAGCAGGTAGTCGGAGGACGGGTGCAGGATATGGAGCCTGCACGGACCGATTTTCTCTTCCCGGGGCAGCTCCTGCAACAGGTCGACGGGGATTTTCCGCCGTTCCGCGATGCTTCTGAGACTGGTGTGTTCCCCTGGCGTTCCCGTCAGGCCGGTTTCCCTGTACGCTCCGATGTCGAAGTGCGAGAGGATGAACCGAAGTCCGTTGGCGTGGTCCGGGTGATCGTGGGAGAGCACCACGCCGTCCAGTCGGGAGATGCCGGAGGACCAGAGAAAGGGCGCCAGTACGGACCGCCCCATGTCGAAGGAATCGTCGAAATAGCCGCCTCCGTCCACCAGCATCACTTCTCCCGAGGGAAAACGCACCAGGGTGGAAGTCCCCTGGCCGACGTCGACGGCGACCACCTGCAGGGTGCCGTTTTCTTTCCCGCAGAAGGAGACATGGCCGGCACCGGTGATCCCGCAGGCCAGTACGAGGACGAGGGCCAGGCAGACGATTTTCGCCTTCGGCCGCAGCGAAGCGAGCAGCAGGGCCAGCGCGGAATAATAACAGAGCAGCCAGGTAACGGGCACGCTCCCCACCTGGAAGAACGCCCACGAAAGATTACTGAACCAGAGAATCAGGGATTGGCTCACCGACAGGAACCATGCCCCGAACTGCAGCACCGGAAGGGCCAGGATTCCACTCATCGAAAAAACGGCCAGGGCGGCCAGTCCGGGCGGAATGACGAGGAATCCCACGAGGGGGACGAGGAGGATATTGGCGGCGAAGCTGGCGAGGGATATTCCCTTGAAATAGTACGCGGTGACCGGGATCACCGCGATGTTGACCGCTACGGAGATCCAGAAGGCTTCTTCAAACGGGTGAAGGAATTTCCCGAGGGGTTTTGCCCGGCTGAAAACCGGGTGCCACCGGGGCGATTGAAATCTTTGCAGCCGGGGATAAATGCTGAAGATGGCGAACATGCACAGAAAAGTGAGCTGAAAAGGGATGCTGCCGATGGCATTCGGGGTGACCGCAAGGATGAGCAGCGCGGCGGCGCCGAGGACGGAAAGCGGGTTCGCCTGGCGATACCAGCAGGCGGCCGAAAAGCACAGGAGGAGCATGATGGTGGAACGCCAGATCGGTGCGACGGCAAAACCGCTGACGATCGCGTAGAGCGTCGCCGCGAGGAGAGCGGGGAAAAGAGCGATGTGCTGGTCGTCGTGCCTGCGCAGGAGAGACGGGCGCAAGGTTCGGACTGCGCGGCATGTGAGCCAGAAGACCGCAAGACTGACCAGGCTGAGATGCATGCCGCCTATGGAAAGCAGGTGTGTTACGCCGGCACGGCTGGAATGCTCCTGCCATTCACTCGTCAGAAGATGCTGGTAGCCGAGAAGCAGGGCTCCGTAAAATGCCGCCGTATCGCGTGGGAGTTCCCTCTGAAGCCAGAAGAGGGCCTCCTGCCGGAATCGTTCGATGCGACTCCTCAACGGGTGGCCGATTGTATTTCCGAACATCCCCCGTTCCGGCGCAAGCTTCACGATCCGGTGCTCGTCCGGGAGAAAAGCCCTGGCGTGAAGCCCCTTTTCAGCCTGGTTCCGGACATAGTCGTACCCGCCCGGATTGTTGAAACTGTGGAACCTTTTCAGGGAAAGCCGCACGACCAGACGGTCTCCGGGGACGATATCCAGGAAGGTCTTCCGCGCGCCGCCGATGGTGAGAAGCACGCCCGCATGGAGAGGGAACAGGCCGGAATCGGAGAGTGCGGACTTGAGCCGCAGCGGGACGCGCGTCTTGTCCGGGTAGAAATCGGCGGGTCCCGCCGCTTCCGCCAGGAATACGGTCTGGGGCCTGTCGAAGAAGGGCTCCAAGGCGGGAGGCGCCGGCATTTCCGGCGCGGCGGACCGGCCGAGGGCGAAACCCAGTGCGAGGAACAGGATCAGGGCGGACCAGGGGCGGCGGAGCCTCCGGAAGGGATGGAACGCGAAAAGGACGAGAAGGCTGATGGACGCCGCTGCGATCCACATGCTTTCGATTCCGGGGCCGGGGAGGGACGAAATGCGCGAAGCGGCGATCCCCGCGGCAAAAGCCGCCGCAAGCAGAAAAAGCGGCGGAAAGAGAAGGCGGGGCAGGGCCGAAGCGTACATATCGGCGTCGCCGCCATGTACGGTGTGGATATTCCCCTCCTGCGCGTCCTCCCTGTCGTTCATTTCCGGCCGCTCCAGCGTTTGACGCCGTATGTGGCATAGTGCCGCGGTTCAGCGCCTCATATTACATTATCCATTGGAAATGTCTAACAAAGGATGAGGGAAGGCTGCAGGCGTTCTGCCGGGATGAGGCGGAAGGGGGGGCGACTCCTCCCAGGGAAAAAGGAAGAAGCCGGCCCCGTACGCGGTCTTGCGGGTTTACTGCATGTCTTCCTGTATGACGGGGTTTCTCAGAATCCCGATTCCTTCGATTTCCACCTCTACGACGTCCCCGTGCTTGATGGCTCCCACCCCGCTGGGGGTCCCCGTTGCGATGATGTCCCCGGGCATCAGGGTGAAGTTTTTCGAAACGAAGGCAATGATTTCGGGTATGGGGAAGATCATGTGCTTTGTGTTGGAGTCCTGCACCGTTTTTCCGTTCAAACGGGTCTGGAGTCGGAGATTCTGCGGGTCGGCAAGGTCTTCGGCCAGGACGACCACCGGTCCGACGGGGCCGAAAGTGTCGAGGGATTTTCCGCGAAACCAGCCCGATCGGTCGCTGGTCTGAAGATTCCGCTGGCTCACGTCGTTCATGCAGGTGAACCCGAAAACGTGCTTCAGGGCGTCTTCCGGGCGCACGTTCCGGCAGCGGTCCGCGATGATGACAGCCAGTTCGCCCTCGTAATCGGTCCTCAGGGTCTCGAAGCCGTAGTCGTTGAGAAATTTCGGGATGACGATCGGGTCGTTCGGACCGATGAGAACATTGGGCGTCTTCGGGAAAAGAATGGGTTCGCTGGGGACCTCGGCTGTAAAGCCCCTCACTTTTACGGAGTGACTCTCGGCAATATGAGAATGATAGTTTAGCCCTAAAGCTATGATTTTAGTTGGGTTTACCTGATACATGTCTTTTCTGCTGTGAACGGGTAGGTTCACCATGTTGAAAGCCTCCATGATAAAATCGGTCTGAAAAAACAACCACGTGAACGATGGCATCAAGTTGCTTTTATAGCATATTCTTTTGTCCTCCGTGAAGTGCGGGCGGGAAATGCATTCAGATCGGTTCAAAACGCTGCCGTATAGGTGTATAAACCCCATCCCGGGGACCCGTCGTCCTCCTTCCACCGGGATCATCCGTTGTCTGTCCGGGGAGGGTGAGAAATATTCTTAAGTGAGTGGTGCTGTTGCTTTAGTTTTCTGTTTGTGAAAACAGGATGCTGCGCTATACAGTATATCCATTAGCGTACACGACCATTTTATTCTTGCAGGACAGAAAAGGACCATCCCATGGAAGCATCGTGCAAGCTATTGCCGGATCGTTTGAAAGAACTGTGGAATTCCGTACTTCTCAAACACCTTACCTCGGATGAATTCAGCGCCGAACAGAAGTTTCTCATGGACGCGTACCGCCGGACCTGGACGCGGGCTCTTCTGCTGGAAGGGGCTTCAAGCCTCTCCGACAGCCTCTATGCGGAACTGGGGCGGTATTCCGGGTGCACGGATCTGCAGACGGTTCGAAACCTGTGCACGAAGGCGCTCGAAAGTGTGCGAAAGGAATGGGAGGACCAGCAGGCATCCGAAAGCACGCAGGCTGTCGAACAGTTTTACGACGAAACCCAGGCGATGATGTATGAACTCATGCACTGGCATACCTTGGCGGAGGACGACTCGCCCCTGGCCTACGTACTCGCTTTGCGCTTCGCCGAACAGCACGGCTGCACCCGGTGCCTGGATTTCGGAGCCGGCGTCGGTTCGGGCGCCATCCTGTTTGCGAAGCACGGAATGGAGGTGACCCTCGCGGACATAAGTTCGTCAATGCTTCAATTCAGCCGCTGGCGGATGGAACTCAGAAGTCTTTCCGCACGGTACGTGGACCTCAAAACCGGCCAACTCCCCGACGATACGTTCACGATGGTGTCGGCGATGGACGTCTTCGAACACCTGGTCGATCCCGTTTCCACCGTGGATGCGATCTGGAAGGCCATGAAGCGTGGCGGCATCCTTTTCGGCCGGTTCCACGCGGAACAGGATGCCGACCGTCCCCAGCACATCGTCCAGGACTTCGAGCCGACGATGAAGCGACTCGGGGAGCTTGGGTTTATCGAAATTTGGCGTGACGAGTGGCTCTGGGGCCATCAGGCGTTCCGGAAGCTGTGAAAAAAACATCCATCGTCTCTTACTGCAAAGGGGGATCATGAAGATCGCGATCATGGGAACGGGCGGGGTAGGGGGCTACTACGGCGGACTCCTTGCACGGGCCGGCCACGATGTGACGTTCATAGCGAGGGGTGCCCACCTGGAAGCCATCCGGCAAAAGGGGCTCCAGGTCAGAAGCGTCCATGGCAACTTCGAGGTGCTGTCCGCGAAGGCCACCGATGCCCCCGCGGAGGTCGGCGCGGTCGAACTGGTCCTCTTTTCCACGAAAACCTATCACACCGACGAAGCGGCGCGGGCGATCCTTCCCATGGTGGGGCCGGGTACCGTGGTGATTTCGCTGCAAAACGGAGTGGACGCTGCCGATCGCATCGGAGCGGTGATCGGCCCCGATCACCTCGTGGGCGGAGCCACATGGCTTTCCGCGGCAATCGAGTCTCCGGGCGTGATCGGACAATACAGCCAATTCCGCCGTGTTGCGGTCGGGGAATTCGACGGTTCCGAAACCCCCCGGGTCCAGGCGATTGCCGAAGTTCTCAAAAGCATGGGAGCGACGGTGGAAATCGTCGCGGACATCACCCAGGTACTCTGGACCAAATTCGTCTTCATCTCCGCCGTCAGTGCCATGGGTTGCCTGACGCGCGTGACGTTCGGCGAATACAGGTCGGTACCGGAGTCCCGCGCCGTACTGGCGGATGCACTGAGGGAGGTCGCCTCGGTGGGCCGGGCCAGAGGCGTGGCTCTCGACGAGGATGTGGTGGAGAAAACCCTGGTCTTCATCGATGGCAGCGCCCCGGAAATCAAGCCCTCGATGCAGAGGGACCTGGAGGCGGGACGCCGGACGGAACTGGAATCCATGATCGGAATCGTTGTGCGTGCGGGCGAAGCGCTTCGGGTGCCGACGCCCGTAATGCGGATGGCCTATGCGATGATCAAGCCGGGAGATCTCGGGGCAGTCCGTTAGCTTTCCCGTTGCAGGAAATTTCCCGATGGACTCCCTTCTCCCTGCGGGAGGGTAATCGCGTGCTTGTTCCTGGTGCGGCCGAACGTGTCCTTTCCGGACGGGACCGGGCGAACGGACACGGCGATGGGACGCCCAAACAATCCCCCCCGCCGTCAGGGGGGCGATGGCGAGGGGGGATGTTTCAGGTAAATTGACTGTTCGTTGTTACTTTACAACGGGCTTTGGCTCGTCCTTCTTATCGGTCGATTTTTCCGATGTCCCCTTGGCGGGCGCAGTCTTGTCCTTCGCCGTATCCGCAGAGGGCTTGGCAAGGGTGGCCTTGTCGGAAGCCTTTTCCGCAGTCGGCTTTACAGGAGCGGTCTTCTCGGCCTTGGTGGCGACGCTGGGGGTCTTCGATACTGCCTGCTCACCCTTCTTTTCAACGGAAGTCTTCACATCCGCCGGTTTTTCGGTGGTCTTTCCCTCAGGCGAAGTCACCCCAGTGGTTTTGGGGCTTGCGGCTTCAGCGGGCTTGACTGCGGGTGCCGGTTTCACTTCGGCCGGCTTCGACGCGGTCTTTTCCGCCTCGGGCTTGGTTGCCTGGGCCGCCGGAGTAGCCTTTTCCCCCGTCTTTTCCACCGTTCCCGCTATGGCCGCGGGCTTCGCCGGAGCATTCTTGTCGACTTTCGCCGCAGCTTCGGGCTTGCCGGTCGTTGCCTTGGGTGCTTTCAGATCTGCTTCCGGTTTTGCCGCAGGTTTCTTCTCCGGTTCTGCCTTGGCCGGTATTGACTGTTTTGCCGGGGTCGAGTCGGGAGTTGTCCCGGACTGCTGAGCAAAACTGTTGCCAATACCCAACGTCACTACCATTGCGCCTACACCAACCAAAGAAACGATCTTTTTCATCCTGTTCTCCTTGATAAATCATGAGTTGAACTATATTTAAAATTTGTTTTTTGCCATTTGACGCAGACGTTACAGATTAGTTTGGCACATCACCTCCTATTTAATAAATTTTATCTTGACAATTCAAGTTTGATTCAATTTTTTTCTTATGCAAAGCACTCCATGTTAATTTCCTTTTTCTAAGCTCCTTTCGTTTTTGCTGTTAGCCTTCATATAGAGCAAAGAGCGTGCCTGCAGGCGTTCTGTTTTTATTAATATTAGTAATGTATTGAAGTTTCAAGGTAATCGTCAATGATCCGAATTGCGGCGGGAAGAGCCACCCCTGAAAAATGTGCCCTGTGAAAATAGGAATGCAAATTTTTGCTCACGTAAGTACAAAAATGCAAAAAAAGTATCACGGTGTCCAAAAAGGTATTCTGGTGGTACTTCAATATATGAATGAACACCGGCTTTACGGCCCTGGAGTGTCCATTCCTTTTGAAGTATGCCGTCCGATCGTGGCTTCCAGCCAATGCCAGCGGCTCCAGGGGAGGCGGTCCATCCGTCGGGCGGTTGCATGCGCAGGGTGTCTGCGGGAGGGCGACTTTCCATTTGCATAATATAACGCATGCACGTATTGGTTTCTCTTGAGTGCAACCTGGCAAACCGCATCGAACCGACAGGAGACGGAGGATGACATGGACGTCCTGATCACTGCACTTCTCCCGGATGAAGTCGTTTCGCTGATCCGGCAGGAGCATCGTGTCGAAATGAACGGAGAATTACGGCCGATGGAGAGGGAAAAGCTGCTGCGGGGTCTCGAAGGCAAGGATGGGCTGCTTTGCTCGATCACGGACCGGATAGACGGGGAGCTGCTGGATCGCGCCCCCGGTCTGAAGATCATCGCCAACTACGGCGTCGGGTTCGATCACATCGACCTGGAGGCGGTGACCCGGAAGGGAATCCCCGTGACCAACACGCCCGGAGTCCTGACCGATGCGACGGCGGACATCGCGTTCGCGCTCATCCTGGCGACTGCCCGCAGGATGGTCGAAGGGGACCGGATCGCCAGGGCGGGACGCTTCAGGTTCTGGTCGCCTTTGAATTTCCTGGGGCAGCAGGTGAGCGGGAAGACTTTGGGGATCGTCGGGTTTGGGAGGATCGGGAGGGCGCTCGCGAAGCGGGCCGCTGGGTTCGACATGCGGGTGATCTATCACAGCCGCACCCGCCTGGACCTGTCCGAAGAGCTGAAACTGAACGTCGACTATGCTTCTTTCGAAGAGCTTCTCCGGGCAGCGGACTTCGTGAGCGTCCACGTGCCGCTGACGTCGCAGACCCGGCATCTCGTGGGCGCACGGGAGTTGAAGCTCATGAAGCCTTCGGCCTATCTCGTCAACACGGCCCGCGGGCCGGTTGTGGATGAGGCGGCCCTCGTCGAGGCGCTGCGAAACGGCACCATCAGGGGTGCCGGGCTGGACGTCTACGAAAACGAGCCGGACCTGGCTCCCGGCCTCGCGGAACTCGACAACGCGGTGCTTCTGCCCCATGTGGGCAGCGCGACCATCGAGACGCGCACCCGAATGGCCCATATGGCGGCGGAAAACCTGCTGGCCGGCCTGCGCGGAGAAAAACCGCCCAACTGCCTGAACTGGGAACTGCTGGGCGGGCGGTGAGGGGCGGCATGCGGCCTTATTCCTCCTCCCGCTTTCGCCAGATGCGCGCGCCGACGGCGGAGAGCTTCTTTTCCATGGCCTCGTAGCCACGATCCAGGTGGTAGATGCGGTGGATTTCCGTCGTTCCCTCCGCTGCCAGCCCGCCCAGTACGAGGGACGCCGAGGCCCGGAGGTCCGTGGCCATGACGGGCGCGCCCGAGAGCTTCTTTACTCCATGGACCATGGCCACCCTTCCTTCCAGTTCGATATCCGCTCCCATGCGCTGGAGTTCCAGGACGTGCATGAAACGGTTTTCGAAAATCTGCTCGGAAATGGTGCTCACGTTGTCGCCCAGCGACATGAGGGACATGAACTGGGCCTGCATGTCTGTGGGAAAGGCGGGGAATGGCCACGTCTTGACGTCCACGCTGCGGATCGGCCTGTCGCGCCTGACGTCGATGGTGCCGTTGTGGGTCTCGATGACGAGTCCCGCCTGTTGCAGCTTTTCCGTGACCGCTTCCAGGTGGTCGGGCCTGCACCCGACCAGGCGCAGATTCCCCCCGGTGATCCCTGCGGCCACCATGTACGTGCCGGCCTCGATCCGGTCGGGGATCACGGTATGAGTGGAGGGGGAGAGTTCCGGGACCCCTTCGATGACGATCCGGTCGGTTCCCGCTCCTTCGATGCGGGCTCCCATGCGGCACAGGTATTCGGCCAGGGCGACCACTTCCGGCTCCCGGGCCGCGTTGCGCAGGACGGTCTGACCTTCGGCCAGCGTGGCGGCCATCATCAGGTTTTCAGTTCCCGTCACGGTCACCTGGTCGAAGGTGATGAGGGCTCCTCGAAGACGGTCGGCCGAGGCGATCACATAGCCGTGGTCCAACTTGACGTCGACACCCATCCGGGCGAGTCCCGCGAGGTGGAGGTTGATGGGACGGGCCCCGATGGCGCAGCCCCCCGGCAGGGAGACCCGCGCGCGGTGGTGCCGGGCCAGCATCGGACCGAGCACCAGGACGGACGCCCTCATCGTTTTCACGAGATCGTAAGGCGCTTCCAGGTTGTGGATGTCCGACGTGTCGATGTGGAGAACGTCTTCGTGCCGGCATGCCGCGCCCATGTGTGCGAGAAGGTTCCGCATGGTGCGGATGTCCCTGAGGCGGGGGACGTTGTGGAAGATATGTTCGCCGTTGGCGAGAAGAGTTGCGGCCATGAGGGGAAGGGCCGCGTTCTTGGCCCCGCTGATGCGTATTTCCCCTTGAAGAGGTACGCCGCCCTCGATCACGAGCTTGTCCATGGTTCACCTGTTCGTTTTTCGAAGATGCAGGATTCGTAGAATCCCGGAATAATCCCTGATGAATTCGAGCGCTTCGAAGCCGGGCTTCCTGCCCAGTTCCTCTTTGAGGACGTCCGCCTGCTTGTGGCCGATTTCCACCAGCAGCGTTCCGCCGGGCTTCAGGTAAGGCGGCGCGGTCTCGATGATCCTGCGTATGATGTCCAGGCCGAGCGGACCTCCGCCGCGCAGGGCGGATTCCGGCTCATATTTCAGGATCTCTGGGGCCAGTTCCGGCATCTCCGTTTCGCCGATATACGGAGGGTTGCTGACGATGAGGTCGAAGAGGGGCTGCACCGGAGAGAGCGCGCCGAAGAGGTCGGAACAGACCCATTGGATTCGCTCCTGGACCCCGTGGCGGCAGGCATTGCGCCGGGCGACGTCCAGCGCCGCGGGCGACCGGTCCGTGGCGACGACTTGCAGGGAAGGGCGTTCGGACGCGAGCGCCACGGCGATAGCCCCCGACCCGGTGCCTATATCGAGGATGCGGGCCGGCGAAGAGGGCAGTATTTCCAATGCCTTTTCGACGAGGACCTCGGTTTCCGGCCTGGGGATCAAGACTGCGGGAGTGACTTCAAAGTCGAGGGACCAGAATTCCTGCCTGCGGGTGATGTACTGGGTGGGTTCGCGGGACGCCCTCCGCTGCACCGCTTCACGGAAGCGGGCGAGTTCGGTGGAGGACATCGGCTGGTCGTAGCGGAGGTAAAGCTGGATGCGTTCCACTCCGAGGACGTGCGCCAGGAGCACTTCCGCGTTGGCGCGGGACTGCTCGATGCCCTTGCGGCTGAAATATGCCGCCGTCCACTGGAGGACCGAAAGTATGGTCCATCTCTCTTCCATCCTCAACCCCTGGCCACATGCCCCGAGGTCCGCATCGCGAAAAGACGTGCGGATGCCGCGGACGCCTCAGTCGCCGCTATCCTTCAAGGCTTCAGCCTGGTAATGGGTGATGAGGGGATCGATGACTTCGTCGAGGGTGCCCCCCAAGATGGTGTCCAGCTTATACAGGGTGAGATTGATCCGGTGGTCCGTGACGCGGTTTTGAGGGAAATTGTACGTCCGGATTCTCTCGCTGCGGTCGCCGGTTCCCACCTGGCTCTTGCGCTCCTGGGCGATCTTGGCTTCCTGTTCGCTCTGCATCTGGTCCAGCAATCGCGCTCGCAGCACTTTCAGGGCCTTGGCCTTGTTCTTGTGCTGCGACTTTTCATCCTGGCAGGTTACGACCAGCCCCGTGGGAATATGCGTGATGCGGACGGCGGAATCGGTCGTGTTGACGCTCTGGCCTCCGGGACCGGACGAGCGGTACACGTCGACGCGGATATCGTTGGGATCGATGAAGACGTCCACCTCTTCGGCTTCGGGTAGAACGGCGACCGTCACTGCGGACGTGTGGATCCTTCCCTGGCTTTCGGTGGCGGGGACGCGCTGTACCCTGTGAACCCCCCGCTCGAACTTCATCCTGCTGTAAGCGCCCTTGCCGTTGATCGCCGCAACGATTTCCTTCATGCCGCCGATACCCGTCGGGTGGGTGTCCATGATCTCCACCCTCCACCTGCGAAGCTCCGCGTACCGGGTATACATCCGGAAAAGGTCGGCCGCGAAAAGGGCCGCCTCGTCCCCGCCCGTTCCGGCGCGAATCTCGAGAATGACGTTCTTGTCGTCGTTGGGGTCACGGGGGGCCAGCATCAGCTTCAGTTCCACTTCGGCCGCTTCGACCTGGCCCCTGAGGTCGGCGACTTCCTGGCGGATGAGTTCCCTCATCTCCGCGTCGGCCTCGTGTTCCAGCAGGTTCTGGTTGTCCTGGATCTGCTGCTTCAGTTCCTTGTAGTGCCGGTAGGCCTCGACGATGGGGGAGATCTCCGCGTGTTCCCTGGCGAGCTTCTGGTATTCCTTCTGGTTGCCCAGCAGGCCCGGGTTGCTGAGGTCTTCCTCCAGCTTGCGAAACCTTTCTTCGACACTTTCCAGACGATCGAACATAATTCCTCGTATGGCTGCCGCTGGTCGGGGGCCATGCGCCTGTCGGCGGGGTTTCCGCTACAGGGAGAACCCCCATGGGGGCACTCGGCGGGAGCGCCGATCAGGGGGTGGAACGACGGACGGACCGGCCGCCTGCACGCACGGCGCATGCGGGGCCGGGAGTTGCCCGGGGCAACGGAGCTGAACGAAAAGGCTTCCGGGGACCTACGATTCCTGCTTCTGGTATTTTTCGTACTTTCTCCGGAATTTTTCGATACGTCCGGCTGAGTCGACCAGTTTCTGCTTCCCTGTGTAGAAGGGATGGCACTTGGAG
The DNA here is from genome assembly GCA_021372635.1 of Desulfobacteraceae bacterium. Classification (GTDB taxonomy): domain Bacteria; phylum Desulfobacterota; class Syntrophobacteria; order Syntrophobacterales; family Syntrophobacteraceae; genus JAJFUA01. Next base: position 20,087 of record JAJFUA010000305.1, read on the forward strand.
CAAATTTCGACGCGGATTTCCTCTTTGGTGGAACCGGTGGGGATTTCGTTGCCGCAAGCACACTTGATCACGGTCTGGTTGTACGTGGGATGAATATTTTCTTTCATTACTGCATATCCTCCTTGTGGATTTGGCACATCATCGCAAATTAACTATTCTATACCAATGAGCAGATTTTTCAACGGTTTTTTGAGGCGAAAACCCGGACTTCAGGTGAGGTGAATCGCACCGACGAGGGGCGGCGTGGTGCGGGCAAGAGGGAAATGCGCGCGCGCCGCAGCCTTCCCGGCACGGCGGCGCTTCCCCGCCAAAAGACGGCACGCCCTCCTCCGCAGCCGGTCGACGGGACGGCCGTGGAGACTCCGGACAGGGCCGCAGGACTGTGGACGACTTACGGCACGGGTCCCTTGCGTCCCTCCCGGAAACGACTGTCAGCGGTTCATGGATGCAAGAAAATCCGAATTGTTCTTGGTTCCCTGCATCTTGTCCAGCAGAAACTCCATGGCGTCGATGGGGTTCAGCGGGGACAGAAGCTTTCGAAGAATCCAGATCCGGTTCAAGTCGTCTGCGGGCAGCAGGAGTTCCTCTTTTCGCGTACCGGACTTGTTGATGTCGATGGCCGGGAAGATGCGGCGGTCCGCAAGCTTGCGGTCGAGCACGATTTCCATGTTGCCGGTGCCCTTGAACTCTTCGAAGATCACTTCGTCCATGCGGCTTCCGGTATCGATCAACGCCGTGGCGATGATGGTGAGGCTGCCCCCCTGTTCGACGTTGCGGGCCGCACCGAAGAAGCGCTTCGGACGGTGCAGCGCGTTGGAGTCGAGACCGCCCGACAGGATCTTGCCGCTGGGCGGCACCACGCTGTTGTAGGCGCGGGCGAGGCGCGTGATGCTGTCCAGGAGGATCACCACGTCCCTCTTGTGCTCCACCAGTCGTTTTGCCTTCTCGCTCACCATTTCGGCAACCTGTACGTGGCGCTGCGGAGGTTCGTCGAAGGTGGAACTGACCACTTCCGCCCGGACGTTCCGCTGCATGTCCGTGACTTCTTCCGGACGTTCGTCGATGAGCAGCACGATCAGGTATGCCTCTCGGTGGTTCACCGTGATCGCATTGGCGATGTTCTGGAGGAGCATCGTCTTGCCTGTCCGTGGCTGTGCGACGATGAGGCCGCGCTGTCCGAAGCCGATGGGCGTCAGAAGGTCCATGACGCGCGTGGAAAGGTTGTCCGGGGCCGATTCGAGCTTGATCCGGCGTTCGGGATAGAGCGGAGTGAGGTTGTCGAAGAGAATCTTGTCCCTGGCGACGTCGGGATCCTCGTAGTTGACGGCCTCCACTTTGAGAAGCGCGAAATATCGTTCATTGTCCTTCGGTGGACGGATCTGCCCGGAAATGCTGTCGCCGGTACGCAGGTTGAACCGTCGGATCTGGGACGGAGAAACGTAGATATCGTCGGGACCGGGCAGGTAGTTGTAGTTCTGGCTGCGCAGAAATCCGAACCCGTCGGGCAGGATTTCCAGGACCCCTTCGCCGTATATGAGTCCGCTCATCTCGGCCTGGGCCTGCAGGAGCGCAAAGATAAGCTCCTGCTTGCGCATCGAACTGGCGCCCTCGATGTTGAACTGTTTGGCGATGGTCATCAGTTCCCTGATGTTTTTGAGCTTCAGTTCCACGAGGTTCATTTCGTTTCGCTGCGCCCCGTTGTCCTTCGTTTCCTTGCGGGCAGCTTCCACTGTGTTTTGTGTCGAGTCAGCCATGACTGTTCTTCTCCATTACTGGTAATTGAGGGCCTTATCTGCGGTCGTATGCCGATATTGTTGTAAAGGGTCAGGGGGCCTTGCGCGGGACAGGATCGGCAAGGCGGACAACCCCGGTTTGCGAGGAGAACTCGTATCCTGCACGGGAACCGTCCTTTCCGTGCGATGTTGCCCGGTGGAGTGCGGAGACGAGACTGATTCAAGTTGGAGGGTCATCTGCTCCTTTCAGGTGGATAAAATAGTGAGGAAATCTCCTGGTTGTCGGGGGGTTCGTGAATTCCGAGCCCGACCGGACGGGATTCCACAAATGAGCCGAAAAGGAGTGCGCGGAGAGTAAGGGTAAAAGTCAGGAGCCTAAAATCCCAATCGCGTCCATACACTT
>JAJFUA010000389.1 GCA_021372635.1 Desulfobacteraceae bacterium
CTGAGTGGCCTGCGGGACGTGGCGGGCGAGGGAGAGCATCATGGCGAGGGTGTGTTCGGCCGCGGCCATGGCATTGGCCCCGGGGGTGTTCATGACGAGGATGCCCCGGTTGCTGGCCGCCTGGACGTCGATGTTGTCGACGCCGGTGCCCGCGCGGCCGATGACCTTGAGCCGGGGCGCGTTCTCGATCATGTCCGCCGTCATCCTGGTGCGGCTCCGCACCACCACCGCTTCGTATTCGGGAAGCCTCGCCTTGATTTCCTCGGCGCTGAGCTGTTCCGGAGCGTCCACATCGATGCCTTCAGCGGCTCTCAACAATTCGAGGCCGCTGTCTTCCATACCGTCGCAGATAAGAATTTTCATGTTTGTTTAAAACCTCACAGTTGTCATCCCAGGTAAGCCTTTCTCATGGAGGAGTCGTCGGCGAGGTCCTTTGCGCTGCCTTCCATGACGATGCGCCCGGCTTCGAGCACATAGGCCCGGTGGGCGTAGCGAAGGGCGATGCGGGCGTTCTGCTCGACGACGAGGATCGTGGTTCCCGCCTCGTTCAGAGCCTTGAGCACCCGGAACAGTTCCTGCATGAGAAGAGGGGCGAGCCCCATCGAGGGCTCGTCGAGTAAAATGAAGCGCACGCCGCTCATAAAGGCGCGCCCCATGGCAAGCATCTGCTGTTCGCCGCCGGAGAGGGTGTCCCCCATCTGGCGCCTGCGGTCGAAAAGCCTCGGGAAAAGGGTATATACGCGATCGTAGTCCTTCTCGATCTGCTCGAGGTCTTTTCTCGCATAGGTGGCGAGTTTCAGGTTTTCCTGTACGCTCAGGTTCCCGAAGATATGCCTTCCTTCGGGAACCAGCCCGATCTTCAGCTTCGATACCACCATGTGGGGCGGGACCGAAAGCAGGTCTTCTCCATTGAAGGTAATGCTTCCCTTCGAGACGATGGGCCCCTCGGGGGGCGGCAGGCGCATGGTGCTCATCAATGTTGTCGATTTCCCCGCCCCGTTGGCTCCGAGGAGGGCCACCATCTCCCCTTCCTTTACGGAAAAGGAAATCCCGTGCAGGGCTTCGATATTGCCGTATCGTACGTGCAGATCAGTTATCTCCAGCATGGCTCGGCTCTTCGTCTCCAAGGTAGGCCTGGATCACCCGGGGATTTTGTCGGATCTCGGCAGGAGTTCCCCCCGCGATCATTTCTCCGAAATCGAGCACCTGGATGCGCTCGCATACACTCATCACCACCCGCATGTGGTGCTCGATAAGCCAGATGGAGAGATTGAAGCTTTCCCGGATCCAGCCGATGAGTTCGATCAACTGTTCGACCTCCGCCGGGTTCATCCCCGCGGCCGGTTCGTCGAGCAGCAGGAGCCTGGGGTGAAGCGACAGGGCTCTTGCGATCTCCAGCCTTCTCTGCATTCCGTAGGGGAGGTTCTTGGGGAGTTCGGCGGAGTAGTGATGCAGCCCGAGCTTTTCGAGGAGTTCCTCCGCGGTCGACCGGATCCTCCGTTCGCTTTCCTGGTATTTCCCGTTCCGGAGGACGGCGTCGAGCATGGAATAGCCGAGCCGGAAATGCTGCGAGATGCACAGGTTTTCAAAGACGCTCAGGGAGTTCCAGAGCCGTATGTTCTGGAAGGTCCTGGCCATTCCCGATGCGCTTACCCGGTGGGGGGCCAGCCCCAGTATGCTTTTCCCCTGAAAATCGATCGCTCCTTCGCTCGGCCGGTAGAAGCCGCACACCAGGTTGAAGACCGTCGTTTTCCCCGCACCGTTCGGGCCGATGAGACCCAGGAGTTCCCCCGGCTCGATTTCCAGGTTGAAATTGTAGACGGCCCGAAGCCCTCCGAAATAATGCGTCATGTTCCGGATCTCAAGAAGCGGCATCGGGAACCTCCTTGCGAGCGGTGAAGATCTTTTTGAGCCTCGGGAACACGTCGGAGAGTTCTCTCTGCCCGAGAAGCCCTTCGGGGCGGAAAAGCATGAGGAGGATCAGGAGAAGGGGCACCACGACCCACTTGGCCACCTGGAGAGGGCGCAGAAGCTCCAGGATGATAGTGAGGCCGATGGCGCTCAGAACCGAACCGCTCAGGGAGCCCATCCCTCCGAGGTAGACCATGACGAGGACTTCCGTCGACTTCATGATGGTGAAGGTCCCCGGGTTGATGTACCCGAGCACATGGGCGAAAAGCCCTCCGGCCACTCCGGCGAGCCCCGAGGAGAGCATGAAGGCGGCGAGTTTCATGTGCTTGGTGTTGACGCTCATGATCTCGGCCGCTATCTCGTCGTCACGGACCGCCACGATCCCTTTTCCGTACGTCGAATTGACGAACCGGTGAAGCACGAAGACGCAGGCATAGACCCCGATCAACACCCAGATGAGCATCCAGGGAAGGTTAACGGCTTCCTGCATGGCGTTCACCACGTTCCGCATGCCCATGAAGCCTCTCGCCCCCCCGATCGGCTGCATGTTTTCGATCGAACTCTTGACGATATAGTTCACCGCGAGGGTGATGATCGCAAGGTAGTCGCCCCGGGTCCTGAACGAGGGGACGGCGACGAGCAGTCCTGCCAGGGCGGCCCCGATCCCGCCGATCAGCAGAGTCAGGGGGAAAAGATAGAGAGCCGAGGAGGGGCTCAGAACAGACGGGCCGAAGACCTGGGAGTTGGTGAAAAGGTAGACGTTCAGAACCGAGGTGATGTAGGCCCCCACTGCCATGAAGCCCGCATGTCCCACCGAGAACTCCCCCATGTAGCCGTTTACGAGATTGAGGGAGGTTGAGAGGATCACGTTGATGCCGATGAACATCAGGATGATCTGGATGTAGCTGGTGATCCAGCCGAGCTTGGCCGCGAGAACCGCCAGGACGCAGAAAAGGCCGTAAAAAAGAAGCGAATTGAATCGACTCATAGGATTGTCTTTCCAACCTCTAAATCTTGGTGGCCCTGGCCACTCCGAAGATTCCGGTGGGCTTGAGGCTCAAGAAGATCAAAAGAATGCTGAAGGCGATGAGGTCCCGCAACGTGGAGGGGAAGAACGCGGCCACGAAGATTTCGATGAAGCCCAGGGCAAAGCCCCCCACGAAGGCCCCCCGGATTTCCCCGATTCCTCCGAGGACGGCGGCGATGAACGCCTTCCATCCGACGAGCGCGCCCATGTAGGGTTCGAGCACGGGGTAGGCGGTGGCGAAAAGGACTCCAGCCAGCGCGGCCATGGAGGACCCCAGGGCGAAGGTGAAAACGATCACCGTATCGGCGGGGATGCCCATGAGCGGAACGGCCATTCGGTCATACGAGATGGCGCGCATGGCCATCCCGAGCTTCGTCTTGCGAACGATCCCCTCGAGAAGCAGAAAGACGAGGATGGTCGTCACGATCACCATCACCTTCACGTTGGTGAAAGTGACTCCCCCGATGGTGTAGACCGCCTTGGAGATGAGTTCGGGGAAACTCCTTCGGTTGGCTCCGAGAAGGGCGAGGTTTCCGTTCTCCAGGATGAGCCCGCACATGAGGGCCGTGATGACGACGTAGAGGCGCGAGGCCCCTTTTCTCCGGAGAGGTCGATAGGCGATCCGCTCGATGGCCACGCCGATGCCGGCGGTGAGCGCCATGGTGCACAAGAGCATGAGGACGAAGACCATGGCCGGCGGGAGCGCCAGCGCCCCGAAATACTGCCCGAGCAGAAGGGCGGAAAGAAAAAAACCGATATAGGCACCCACCATGAAGATATCGCCGTGGGCGAAGTTTATGAGCAGCAGCACTCCGTAGACCATCGAGTAGCCAAGGGCGATCAGCGCGTAGAAGCTGCCCCACTGGAGCGCGTTCAGCAAGTTCTGGAAAAATACCTGTGAAAACAAAGTGTTTGCTCCTTCTTCGTCGCCTGGAATCACTCCCTGAAATATTTCAGCAGCTTGCAAAAGGGGGGTGATTGTAGCGTGCGGCAATAAAACAGGCAAGGCGGGATTTCCTCTCCCGCCTTGCCGGGCTGCTCAACCGTTTTGCGGGTTCGTCTCAGGGGCAGGCCGACTTGAAGAATTCAAACTCGCCCTTGTCGCTGATCTTGACGATAACGGCGCACTTCGTCGGATTGCCTCCGGGGGTGAAGGTCATCTTGCCGGTGATTCCTTCGAAGTCCTTGATGTTCGTCAGTTGATCCTTGATGGCGTCGCGGTCCTTGTCGATGTTGCCCGACAGGCCGTTGGTGTTCTGCATCGCCTGGAAGAGGAGGCGGATGGCGTCCCACGTAAGGGCTGCGACGTCATCGGGGACATAGCCGTACTTTGCGTTGTACTTGTCGATGAATTCCTTGGTTGCGCCCTTGGCGCCGGCTGCGGCGTAATGGGTGCTGAAATAGGAACCCTTGCAGGCGTCGCCGCAGAGTTTCATCAGTTCGGCGGAGCCCCAGCTGTCGCTGCCCATGAAAGGCTTCTTCCAGCCGAGTTCCTGGGCCTGTTTCACGATGAGCGGAACCTCGTCGTAGTACTGGGGAACGAAGATCACATCAGGCCCGGCGCTGACGATCTTCGTCAACTGGGCGCTGAAGTCCTTGTCCTTGGTGGTGAACGTTTCGAAAGCCACGACGGAGCCGGGGCCGTGGATCTTCTCGAAGGCTTCCTTGAAGAACTCGGCGAGCCCCTTGGGGTAATCGCTGGCGATGTCGTAGAGCACGGCGGCCTTCTTGGCGCCGAATTCCTCCGTTACGAACTTGGCCGCAACGGGACCCTGGAAGGGATCGAGGAAGCAGGCCCTGAACACGTACGGACGTCCTTCCGTGGTCTTGGGATTCGTCGACCAGGGGGAAATCATGGGTGTCTTGTTGGCATTGCAGACTTCGCCAGCGGGGATGGCCTGTTTGCTGGACTGCGGCCCTATGATGGCGAGAACTTCGTTCTGGGTGATGAGTTTCAACGCGGTGGAAGTGGCGGATTCCGCCTTGGATTCGTTATCGTCGTAGATAAATTCGAGTTTGTAGGTCTTGTTCCCGACTTTCAGGCCCCCGGCCCCGTTGATTTCATCCTTGAGGATTTCGGCGGCGAACTTGGAGCTTTCTCCAACCTTGGGAATGTCGCCCGTAAGAGGAATGTTGAAACCGACTTTGATCGTGTCCCCGGCGCTCCAGGCGAGAGTGGCAAAACAGAGCGACGCGATGACGGCCAATGTGAGAAAGGTAGTTTTTCGTTGCATGGGAGCCATCCTCCTTTGAGTCGGTCGATGTTGGTAGGTAATGATTTGTATGTGCTTGTGGCGACGAGTTTAGATGCCATACACCATAAATTGTGGCACCTGTCAACCGTCATTACACTCGCACTTGCGAGCGTGCGACCGACGCCGCTGACGCGAAAAAAGCGCCCGGTCCCGCGCGGAAAGGGCGTACAGCTGCGAGGCCGAAAATAGCTGCGCGATCCGGCGGAATGCCCGGTAAGTCTCTCTGAAAACGCCCTGTAAAAGTCCCGGTGCGTGAGTTATATTCAATTCAATTTCCGTTTTTTATCCCATACCTGTTCTTTGATGAGGAGGTGTTCTCGATGAGAATCGGCTGCCCCAGGGAAATCAAGGACCACGAATATCGCGTGGGGCTCGTGCCCGCCGCTGTGAAGGCGTATGTCAAATCCGGCAACGAAGTGTTCATGGAAAAAGGGGCCGGACTCGGGTCCGGCATTTCCGACCCGGAATACGTTTCCGCAGGCGCCCGGATCATCGAGTCGGCGGGGGAAGTGTGGGCTCATTCCGACATGATCGTGAAGGTGAAGGAACCTCTTGCGGCGGAATACGGGTTCATGAAGCCGGGGCAGATTGTTTACACGTACTTTCATTTCGCGGCGGACCGGCAGCTTATGCTGGCGTGCATGGACAGGAGGATCGCCGCTCTGGCTTACGAAACCGTGCAGGAGGCGGACGGATCGCTTCCTTTGCTCAAGCCGATGAGCGAAGTGGCCGGCCGGATGGCCCCGATCGTGGGCGCCTTTTATCTTGCCAGGATCAATGGCGGGCGGGGGGTGCTTCCGACCGGCGTGCCCGGAGTCGCCCCCGCCAATGTGCTCGTCGTCGGAGGGGGGACCGTGGGCAGCAACGCGGCACGGGTCGCCGCCGGTTTCGGAGCCAGGGTGACCATACTGGACATCAACCTGGACACTCTGGAGCATCTCGGCAATATCATGCCTCCCAACGTGTTTCCCATCTTCGGGGACAGCCATACGCTGGAGGCCGGGTTGCGTGAGGCCGACATCACCATCGGAGCGGTGCTCATCCCGGGCGCGCAGGCGCCGAAGCTCATCAAGCGGCGCCACCTGAAAATCATGAAACCGGGGTCCGTATTCGTCGACGTCGCCATCGACCAGGGCGGCTGCTCCGAATCATCCAGGCCGACCAGCCATACCGATCCCGTCTACGTCGTGGACGACGTCATCCACTACTGCGTGGCGAACATGCCGGGCGCCTACGCGCGCACGTCCACGTTCGCTCTGAACAACCGGACGCTGGCCTACGGACTTTCCATCGCCTGCAACGGGATTGAAAAGGCGTGCCTGCAGAAACCGGCGCTTCTGAAGGGACTGAATCTGTACAAGGGCAGTATTACCTTCATGCCGATCGCGGAAAGCTTCAAATTGACGAGACATTACAGGAATCCGCAAGAGGCGCTGCGGGCCTAGGGCCGACGTGTGCATCCAGGCCGGTCGCCGTTTCGGCTCTCCGTTCGCCCTTCATTCCGGTCGGGACGATTCCTGGAACGTTAAATTGACTCCTATCGGCTCTTCTTCTATGATATTGGTTTGAACCGACGTCGTGTGGACGACCTGCGACGCCGTACGGGTTCGGGCCCGTCCCCGGCCGTGCCCTGCGGGAGGGTAGGCGTGCGGGAGTCTGCCCCAGTTCTTCCCCCGCCGGCGAGAGATGGAAGAATTCAGGGCCTTTCCTTGTGAAAGCTGTCACTACAAGACAAGCAGGAACCGGATGAAGATCAAATTCGGAATCATGTTCAAGCTTTTTATCTGGTATCTCGTGCTTGTTTCCATTTTTTACGGAACCGTGCTCATCCTCTTCGTCCATATCCGCCAGGTCATGCAAACCTCCGAAGACGTCGTGAACAAGAACTACAAAATCTCCTCGGCTTCCAAGAAGATGATCGACAGCCTGCTCTGGATGGAGGAAAGCGAGAGCAAGTACGATCTGCTCAAAAAGGAGGATTACAAGGAATATTTCCTGGCGGCGCAGAGGGAATTCGAGGTCAATCTCTATGAAATCCTCCGGCTGGGTCTGCAGGATACGGGCGAGGGGGGGCCATGGATGGAGCTGCTGCAAAGCTACAAGTCCCATTACACTCCGCCCGCCGCCGAATCCGCTACGGATGAATCGAACCCTCCGTGGATTGCCGAAGACATCATCAACGATTGGATACAGAGGATTTCAAAAGCGAGGTCGGTCAACGAGCAGGCGATCGAATCGTCCATGCGCGCCCTGACCGAACGCGGACAGATGGCGGTGCGCTGGGGGTTCATCGGCCTGGGGAGCTCTATCCTGGTGGGACTGCTCGGAAGCATTTTCCTCACCCATTCCATGAACCGCCCTCTTCGGGAACTCCGCAGGGGAATCCGGTCCATTTCGCAGCATGGGCTGAGCGAGCCGATCAAGGTGTTTTCCAAGGATGAATTCGGAGAGCTGGCGGCGGCTTTCAACGACATGACCGTTCGGCTGCGGGCCGAGGAGCGGATGCGCTCCGATTTCATCTCCATGCTGAGCCACGAGATCCGGACTCCTCTGACATCCATTCGGGAATCGGTGAACCTGATCGCGGAAGAGGTGATGGGCACGATCAACGACCGGCAGCGTCGCTTCCTGGAAATTGCGAGCAGCGAAATGGAGCGCATCACCGGCCTTTTGAACCACCTCCTGCATATTTCCCGGCTGGAAGCGGGCGCCGTGCAGATCAGGCCCCGCGCCCTCGATCCCGCCGCTTTCGTGGCCGGCAGCGTCTATCGCGTGACGCCCGCGGCCGAGGCAAAGGACGTCCGCCTGCGGACCTCGGTGCCTCCCGGAGTCCCGATGGTCAACGGCGACCCGGACAACCTGCAGCAGGTGCTGCTCAATCTGCTGGGAAATGCCATCAAGTTTTCTCCGGCCGGAACCGATGTGTTGGTCAGCGTCGACTGGGAGGACGTGCCCGGCGGCGATTGGTTGCGATTTTCCGTATCCGACAGCGGGCCGGGGATTCCCGAGGAAGAACAGTTGCTGGTGTTTCATAAGTATTACAGGGCCTCAGGGGTAAGGGACCAGGTGGACGGGGTGGGCTTGGGACTCAGTATATCCAAGCACATCATCGAGGCACATGGGGGGACCGTCTGGGTGACGAGCAGGGCGGGGGGCGGCAGCACCTTCAGCTTTACTCTTCCCGCAGTCCGGAAGGAATAGAGGAATGAAATCCAACAGAATGATACGGATCGGCCTGGTCTGCTGCGCCGTTTTTTTGGTTGCCGCGGCAATTGCCGGAACTCAGGGGTGCGTGGCGACGCCCGTCGCGAAGGACGTTCCGAAGCCGGAGCAGCCTGCCTGCCCGGGGATGGAGCTGAAGACGTGGGAAGACGGCATGCAGGCCTTCAGAGATGAAGATTATGGCAAGGCGCTGGCGATTTTCGAAGCGCTGAGCGAGAACGGGGAGAACGAGGCGATCCGGAACCAGGCGCTTTACGGGGTGGCCGTCACCCGGCTGGTTCTTGCACGGACGTCCGGGGAATTCGGCGAGGCGATGGCCACCTGGGACTGCTGGAGAAAGCTGCCGTCGAGGGGAGGGGAGGACCCGCACATGATGACCCCTCTGCTGCAAAACATCGCACCTCCGGGTGGAAGCCGGGAATCCCGCTTCCCGATTGTCCGGAAGGCTCCCGCCAGGGACATGGTTACCCATAACAATCTTGTTGCCTGCAAGAGCCTCCTGCAGACCAGGGACAAGGAACTGGAGCGCCTGAAATCGCGGCTGGAGACCCGTGAGAGGGAAATTCGAAGACTTCGGCACCAGATCGAATCCCTCGAAAATATCCACTTGAAATTCCAGGAGAAAAAGCAGGAGGTTTCCACGCCTTGAGTTCTATGGTAGATTGATCCGTTGATGAAGGGGCAAAGGCAACGGGCTTTTTTTCGAAAGATGAACGGGCAGTGATGACGACTAAAAGACGATCGGGGAGCGTGCTTTGAGCGCCAGTCCCAAACTGACAATCCTCGTGGTGGATGACGATCTTCATATCCTGGAAGTCATGGAGGCGCGGCTCACTTCCGTCGAGTACCGGGTTCTCACCGCCACCGGGGCCCAG
>JAJFUA010000369.1 GCA_021372635.1 Desulfobacteraceae bacterium
AAAACCTGGCAGATCCGTCGAACGGTCGCGATGCGCATGGTTCGCTTTCGATTCAGGCGTCCAGGTCGATGCGGACCGGGTTCAGCCTCCTGTAGTCGGCAAGGCCGGCGCCGGCCGCCTCCGCCATGTGGATATACGGGATGTCGGACGGGGATCTTTCCAGCAGTTCCGCTCCCGCCGCGTCCGCCGCCACCGGGTCGGTGCCTACGATCAGCGTGTGCGTCGGCTTCAGGTCGGAGAGGGACCCTCCCGTCGGGCCGTTGGTCATCATGGACTGGGTGCCGTCCAGGACCACGAGGGTCGGTTTCACCAGCAGGGACAGTTCGGTGATGATCTCGTTGATCCCCTGGTGGAACACGTTTCTCTGGCCGCCCAGCAGCCCGTAGAAGTTCTTGAGGATCATCGACGCCCCTGCGCGGTGGTGGTCTTTCACGGGCGCCATGGCGATGACCCGGGTCACCCCGTGGAAGGCTCCCGCCAGGACCGGCCAGTTTTTGATGAGCCTGCCTCCGGGCAGGGTCGCCGGGACGAAAAGGTCGCTTCGGGGTATGACGAGCTTCGCTCCGGAAAGGTTTGCGGCTTCGGCCAGGCCCGACATGCCGAAGCAGCCGTCCGGGTCGTTGATGGGGTTGTCCGTTACCAGCACCTGCGCGGCTCCCGCCCTGAGACACAGGCGAGTCATGGCCGCAAGCAGGTCCGGGTGCGTGGTGGCGCCCAGGGAGGCCGGGGTGGCGAAGGCTGCGTTGACCTTGAGCAGCACGCGGTCTCCCTCGCCGATGAAAGATTCCAGGCCGCCGACGGCCTTCAGGCCGCGTTCCAGCATCGCCGCGCGGTCGGAGCCCCGTACGATGGCCATTTTGCCTCTTTCCCCGGCGAACCCGGCTTTCGAGAAATCCCCGAGGCCGGCCAGGGCCTTCGTATCTTCGGCGGGTCCCGGTCCGAGGGAATCGTACAGGGCGGCGCAAAGTCCCCCGGAACCGAGGGCGAGCGCGGAAGCGCCGGCGACGCGCTTCAGAAAGTCGCGCCGGTTGACCGGGGATCCCCTGCCGCTTTCCGTCGTTGCCTCGATCTTGCTCACTTCTTTTTTCCTTGCAGTTCCGCGGCAAGTTGCCGGGCCAGGTCGAGGGCCGCGGGCAGGCTGGTGGCTTCGTGCACCCCCGCCAGGATGGGGCCCTCCGTCAGCAGCACCTCGAAACTGTCGTCCAGCCGGAGGACCGCGGCGCCGGCAGGCGCCCCTTGGGCCTCCACGTCCGAATAACCGTTTTCTTTTAGAAATTTCAGATACTTTTCCCTCCACGCCGAGGCGTCTTCCGGCGTGGGGCGGACCGAGAGGAAAGCCATGGCTTCGCCGGATTCCGGTTTGTATTCCCCCGTATAGACGTCGTTGAACCCTTCCAGCCCGAAGGAGTCGGACGCGGTCAGGCGGACGCTTTCCCGGTCGAGCCCCCCCGAGGGGAAAAGAGTCGTCGGATCGGCTGCCTCCGCCCCTGCGGGAAGCGCGGCGAGCAAAGCCTTTCCCACGGCCTGGAGGGACTGCTTCACGGATTCGTCCCCGCGGTCGGCGACGGCTTCCACGTAATAGTTCCCGGAAGCGAAGAAAAGAGCGTTTTCGGTAAAATACGCATTCCTGGCGAGATCGCTCGGCTCGGACCCGGACCGGCGCTGCCCGCTGAACACCGCGAAGGCGCCGTCGGGGGATTCCATTTCATAGACGTAGACTTCGATGCGGGCTTCGGCATTCCCGAAGGACCGGCAGGCCATCTCCCTGAATCCCGAAGACAGGTAAAGTTCGGCCTTGCCGTCGATCTTGTCGGAAAGGGTTTCCGGTCCGAAAGACACCGCGGCGGAAAGCGGGGACAGACCCGCCAGGCCGCCGGGGATCATGGCCGCCGCTCCCGAGGAGGGGCCGTCCGGCTCTCCGGGCAGGTGCCCGGCCTGCGGAGCGCTGTTCAGGGACGGGATCACGGCCGGGCTGAACCGGGCCTGCTGCACATAGAGATAAACGCAAATCGCGCAAAGGGCCGCAAGAACGGCGCAGCCGACGGTCTTCTCCGCGGCGCCCGCGGGAGCCTTCCGGCGCTTCCCGCCCTTGTGGGAGGGTGCGGAACCTTCCGTAATCATCTGCTTCCTGCTCCGAAATCCGGAAATCAGAGGGCGGGCCGCCAGCTGCACAATCCGCCGCATGGCAAGCCCGGCGCCGTTTCCGGGCCGCGGACCTCAGCGCTCGACCGCCTTGCCCGCCTGCAGATCGTAGATCGGCCGAAATTTCAAATCTTCCAACAGGAATATTTCCGGTTTCTTCAGGTGCAGCTCGCCGTTCTCTTCGATGAACCGGAGTTCCCCGTCCACGGTATACCCGTTCAGGGCGGCCTGTTCGAAAACGGCCAGGGCCGCTGCGTACTGCCCCTGGGCCTTGCTCTTGTGGAACTGCTTGCGCCATTCGAGCCACTGGGCCGAATTGGCCTGGGAACGGTCGACGAACACGTAGTAAAAGGTCTTTCCGGGAGAGTCTTCTTCCAGGTACAGGGTGTACTCGAGGGGACCGCTCTCGGCCTTGTGCGACTCGATCCGCTTCTTTTCCCCTTCTTCTATGAACCAGGCGGTGGGGCCGGAACGCGATTTGACGAAATCGCGCACTTTCCCGAAGACGTACGTCGGCTCGACTTCATCCCCGACGAAATTTCCCGAAAGGAAAGACTCCGGAGGGGTGAACTCCACGAGACTGTTGCTGGACCGCTCCTTCAGTGCCTGGGCGCTTGCCGCCAGTGAGGTGCCGGTGACTCCGAATACCAGGGTGATCGCCAGTAGTGCCGGAAAGAGCCGTCTCATGGGGCCTCCTTTGGATAAACCCGTTATCCGAGAATGATTTGCGGAAGTGTAACAAGTGTCTTTTCTGGATTCAAGTCGATTGTTTCGGTCGACATTGCTGTAGCGGGCGGACATGGCGCCTCGCGCGGCGCGCAGGGATGCCCGGGGCGACGCCCGTTTCGTCCCGTGCCGCTCTTACCGGTTTTCAGCTTTTGTTCCTCGAGCTTCTGGAGTAGAAGTAGCCGTGAGCATGTATGGCGGATGCCCGGAACAAGATGCTGGGATGGAGTGAACAGGATTTTTTCGGAAATTGCAATAGCCAAGATCGAACGGAACCACCGCCTTGCAGGACCATTCCCCGCGGGCGCTTTCTGAAGCGCCGTTTCCGCCGCGGCGGCGGGGCGGATGCTCCGGGAACGATTCCTGTGGATTCGACTTCTTTTTTCTCGTATTTTTCCGTGAGCTTTCCGATAATGGAAGTGGGCCGCAAGTTATTCCGAGCGGCGTTTTCGGCAAGGTCACCGGAACCCTGGTGAGTGAAATCTCCCTTTGCAGATCGATTTGAGGAGGAAACGCGATCATGATGATGAGGCAAATTGGAAGGATTCTTTTGACGATCGGTGCGCTTCTTTTCATGGCGGGCCCCTGCCTGGCGTACCAGACGATGACCAAGGAACAGCTCAAGGACATGCTGGGAAAACCCGAGGTGTACGTGATCGACATCCGGACGCCCGACCAGTGGAACTACACCACCAACAAGATCCCCGGGGCCATTCATGAAAAGAAGGGCGAGATGGCCACCTGGGGCAAGAAGTACCCGAAAGACGCCGTTATCGTCGTGTACTGCAACTGTGACAACGAATCGACCAGCGGCGCCGTGGCCCAGACCTTCGAGGAGATGGGGTACAAGAAGGCGTATGCCCTGAAGGGCGGGTGGATGGCGTGGCTTATGGCCAAGTATCCGACGGAAAAGAAGGACGCCCCCGAGACCAAACCGGCGGAAGGCAAGCAGTGAGAATCGTACCGCGGGGCCGTGGAACATCCTTCCATCCGCTTTGAAACGGACATGGCCGGGATTCCGCAGTCCGGCCGCCGAACGACTGTGACGGGCCGCCCGTGAAAATGGAGTGTTCGGCATGCCGCCCGCATTCGGAGGGGGCGGTGTTTTTGCGCTTCAATCAGGGTATGAAGGGAGTAGAGGTATGATTGGGGAATGGATGAGGAGGATTTTTCTGCTGGCCGGCGCATTCATCCTGCTGGCCGGCCCGTGCATGGCCGAGCAGGTGCTCACGAAGGAGCAGATGCGGGACATGCTGGGAAAGCCGGGGCTGTATGTCATCGACATCCGGACGGAAAAGGAATGGGGTTTTACCACTTCGAAGATCCCCGGAGCTGTCCACGAAGTCAGGGGCCAGCAGCCCACCTGGGGCAAGAAGTATCCCAAGGACGGCACGATCGTCGTATATTGAAGTTGAGACGGTATGTCTACCAGTGCCCGTGTGGCACAGGCTTTTGAATCCGAAGGCTACAAGGATGTGTACGTTCTCAAGGGCGGTTGGATGGACTGGTATATGAACAAGTTTCCCGTGGAAAAGAAGGACGGCCTCGGGGGGAACAGACCGCCCGCCGGTCCCGAAAGAGAGTTGCTCGGAAAAATAACGCTGGACCAGTTGTACAAGGGTGGTCCCGAATACAAGCAGGACATGGACGCCTACCCGGCGAACCCGGAAATCGTCGGGGAGATCAGCAAGATCGACAGAAAAACCCAGGTCTATGCGTTCATCGGATGGTGGTGCCCCGATTCGGCCAAAGAGGCCCCGAAGATGTTGAAATCCCTCAACGCGGCGGCGAACCCGAACTTGGCCGTGGAGGTCTATTCGGTGGACCGGCAACTGAAGGACGGAGGGGCTGGGATGGCTTCGAAATTCAAGCTGGAGCGCGTCCCGACGTTCGTCTTCATGAGAAACGGCGCGGAAATCGGCAGGATCGTGGAATATCCCGCCAAGAGCATGGAAGAAGACATCCTGAAGATCCTGAAATCCGGCCGCTGACCAGCGGTGGAGGGCTTTCCCGCACTTCCTCCGTGATTATATTACACGGGCCCTGACACCCCCGTCGTCCGGGCCCGTTCGTCTCCACCCCCCGTGAAATCGAGAAGCCGCATGTCCCCGCGCGAAACCGGGGAGCGATGTCCCTCACTCTTTTGCCCGGGGCCGTACCAGGGTTCCCCTGCCGCGAGAAGGTCATGAAGAGAGGCGTTCCAGCCATGCCGGGAAGGTCCGGCGAATCGGCTTCCGGTTTCCTGTACACCGCGGCCGCCTTCCTCATCTGGGGGCTCAGCCCCGTCTACTGGAAGCAGTTGGCTTCCGTGCCCTCGCTGGAAATCATCATGCACAGGGTGGTGTGGTCCCCGCTCATCCTGCTGCCCGTCCTGTTCCGGCAGCATCGGACGGACGAACTCGTCTCGTCGCTGAAGACCACCCGGACGCTTCTGAACCTGCTGGTCACGACGGTCCTGGTTTCCGGCAACTGGCTCATCTTCATCTGGGCCATCAACAATGGGTACGTTCTGCAAACGAGCATCGGCTACTACATCACTCCGCTGATCAACGTGCTTCTCGGGATGGTGTTCCTCAAGGAGCGGCTTCGGCCTTTGCAGATCGCTGCGCTGGTGCTGGCCGCGGCGGCCGTTCTGTATCTGACCGTCGACTACGGCAGCGTTCCCTGGATCGCCCTGGCCCTGGGGTTCAGCTTCGGGCTGTACGGCATGCTGCACAAGGTGATGCCCGTCACTCCCATCACCGGCCTGACGGT
>JAJFUA010000385.1 GCA_021372635.1 Desulfobacteraceae bacterium
TGGGATGAATATACAACACCCGGTTCCTTTAAGGGCGGAATTCCTCCCTGCCCGCCTGAAAGGGGCCCCGCGGCGCCGGTTTTCTCCAGGAATTCTGTCTGCCGATTCTTTCTAGAGCGTATCTTATGTGCTATATTAAAAGTTTAAGCTTAATGCTGTTGCGTTAAGGATTCCCCGTTCCTCCCGCGAGGGGGGAACTGAGACGATCGCTCGTGAGGGACAGCGCCGCTTAACCCAACAGTACTGCGTCCATTCAAGGCACGGCCAGGAGTATCCGTTCCGGACGGTACCGGCCGGACGGATCTTCGACGCCGCCGGGGATCATCCTCGAAACAGGGCAGGTCATGACCTGCCGCGCCCTGAATGAGTCCTTTGGACGAAATGGAAGCATTCGGGCACATCACATCAATTCTGGAAGAGGTCGAGCGCGCAAATGGATCAGAACGACGAAAGATTGGAAGAAGAGGAAAACGAAGCGACAGACGAAACCGCAGAAGAAGAGAGCTTTGCCGAACTGCTGCAAGAGAGCTTCGTGAAGCCCGTCCGATTCAGCCCGGGACAGAAGGTGAAGACGAAAGTGGCCAAGATTTCGTCGGAGTGGATCTTCCTGGACCTGGGGGCGAAAAGCGAAGGGTATCTCGACAGAAAGGAAGTACTGGACGATGAAGGCAACCTCACCATCCAGGAAGGGGATGCCATCGAAGCATACTTCCTGTCGTCCGACAACAACGAACTGCGCTTCACGACCCGCATCTCCGGGGGCGAAGCCGGGCGGCACTTCCTGGAAGACGCCTGGCAGAACGGCATTCCCGTGGAGGGGATCGTCGAGCGGGAAATCAAGGGCGGCTTTGAAATCAGGATAGCCGGGGGGCTTCGCGGCTTCTGTCCGTATTCCCAGATGGGCCTGCATCGTTCGGCCAGCTCGGAAGACCTGGCGGGCAAGCATCTCTTCTTCAAAATCACTCAATACGCGGAAAAGGGGCGGAACATCGTCCTGTCCAACCGGGCGGTCCTCGAAGAGGAACTCCGCAGGCAGAAGGCAGAGCTGCGGAAGTCCCTGCAGGAAGGCATGAAGGTCCGCGGGACCGTCAGCTCCATCCAGGGCTTCGGAGCCTTCGTCAATATCGGCTGCGTGGACGGCCTCATTCCCATATCGGAAATCAGCTGGGACAGGGTGGAGGACATTCACGGGTACCTGGAAGTCGGCCAGGAGGTCGAGGTGGTGATCGTGAGCCTGGACTGGGAGAAGGAGCGTTTTTCTTTCAGCCTGAAGCGCGCCCTGCCCGATCCCTGGGAAAACGTCGAGAAGGACTTCCCCGAAGGCTCCATCCACAAGGGGACCATCGTCCGGCTCGCAAACTTCGGCGCCTTCGTCTCGCTGGGCTCCGGCGTGGACGGCCTCCTGCACATATCCAGGCTGGGGGCGCAAAAGAGGATCAGTCACCCGCGCGAGGTCGTCTCGAACGGCCAGGTGGTGGAGGTGAAGATCGACAGCATCGACAAGGAAAACAAGAGGCTTTCGCTGTCGATGGCGGCCTCCGAACAGACTGAGGAAAAGAAGCGCAGGGAGGAGGACGTCTCGCAGTACATGGGCAGGAAGTCCGAATCCATGGGGACTTTCGCGGACCTTCTCAGGAAGGCGGAAGGCACGAAAAAGAAATAAAAGCAGCCGGGGCCGCCTCCCGAAAGGCGGCCCCGGTTCTCTTCGGGCCGGTTCCGCGCGCCCCCCGGCCGGAGGGCGCGCGGGAATCCATTGCGTTTCCCGCCCGCGGGCGGGTCGGCGAGACCTGCCGGCTCTAGCCGTTTCTCTTCACGTAATCCTTCATAAAGTCCACGAGCGCCTGGACGCCCTCGAGCGGAATCGCGTTGTAGATGGAGGCGCGGCAGCCGCCCACCGAACGATGGCCCTTCAGACCGCCGAGTCCGGCAGCCTGGGATTCCTTGATGAACCGCTGTTCGTGTTCCGCCGTGGGAAGGAGGAACGTGACGTTCATGAAGGAACGGGAATCGGGTTCCGCCGTCCCGCGGTAGAAGTCCTGGCTGTCCAGGAACCCGTAGAGCAGTTCCGCCTTCCGGC
>JAJFUA010000387.1 GCA_021372635.1 Desulfobacteraceae bacterium
TTTGATCTCCATCCAGTCCTCCTTTTTGAGCATCTCGGCTCTCCTCCCGTTCTTTAGGCGAACAGTAGGGTAGCCCGATACCTCATTTGGGAGGACATTTTATTCCGCTGATTTGGAGACATTTACACCCGGCGCTGACACGGGAAACAGTCTGTCGTGCCCCTGTGCCCTCAGTTTTTCGGCATACTGGGGGAGTTTCAGTTCATGAGCAAGGAAAGGATGCAGGGGGATAACTCTCCGACTTGACTTGTTCTTTAGCTTCTTTTCATCTTTGTCGTTGATGTCCAAGAGCCACACGCCTTCCTCATCGCGGATGTCGTCAAGATGAAGCTGGCATAACTCATCAAGGCGTGCTCCGGTGAACAGTCCAAGTATGGGAATCCAGAACTGATACGACTGCCTGTGAGTGCACTCCAGATAGCTAGGGCTTGAGAACAGTTTGTCTAGGTCTCCCTTGCTGAAGGCGTTCCTGTCCTCATCCTCTCTTGTTTTCACCGACACCTGAATTCGTTCTGCTGGATTCCTGTCCATGAAGCCGTTGATCCTTGCCCAGTTGAACAGGGAGCTTGCCCGGTCCAGTTGCTTGTTCACGTTCGAGACCGACATGGGCTTTTCAATGTCCATCTGAAGTATCTCCTGCACTGTCTTCCCTCGGTACTGTGGCATCTTTCCCATGTTTGTGGGGAGCTTCAGGAGATTCTCTTTGCAATCGTTCATCATAGCGCGTGTGATACTGTTTACCGGGATGTCTCCTAATAGATTCATTATCAATTCAAGTGACTTAGAGACTTCTAGCTTGCTCTTCTCCGTCCACTTCCCGCCGCGCTCCTGTTCAGCAATGTACTTTTGCATGACAGTGGAGAACAGTTCAGACGGCTCTGAATCGGCAGGCGAGAGAAGGGTAGGGGAGAATGGTGCGGAAGAAGGTTGCTCATCTTGGTAATCGCCCACTTCCCGTTTCTTGAGTACCTCGAAGATTCCAATTCTTGCTTTGAGCAACTCCCGGTAGAGCTTCCTGTATGAGTAGCTTTGGGGATCTAGTGTCAGCCCGTTCTTTTGCAGCAAGCGATCCATACTCGCTCCGATAGCGTCGTGCTCACAGTCTGCAAGGTTCTGCTTGAATTCAGCTATGATTTTCTCGTAGTTCCGTAATATTTCTGCACGGATGTACTGTGATAGCGGTGGTTCTTCGTTCATGACTCGCTCCACCTCATCCTCGTAGAGTACCCTTCGTACATAGCTTTCGATCAGACTATGGATTTCCGCTTCCGTCAACTCCCGCATTCTTCCACCTCTCCTGATGTCTCTGAACATTGCCTGGACACAGCCTGCCATCCTCCGGGCCTGATATTTTGCAGGTCGTGGGGGACGGCGTAGCGGAAACAATAGCACGAAGACTGTCTGACGAGGTAGCATGGAGAGAAAAATTTAGCTCCCATTCCAGCCTCCACTTTGTGTAGTGGGTTTGTGTACTGGCTGAAACAGGAGCTAATGAGAGTGAAAAAGCTTAGATATTACACACTTACCTATGGAGATGAGGGGGATCGAACCCCTGACCTCGGCGTTGCGAACGCCGCGCTCTCCCAGCTGAGCCACATCCCCTTACACAGCTCTATATATCCCGTTGCCTCGCGACTGTCAAGGAGGGAATATCTTTCCTGTATGGGAGAGGATGGGCGCTGTGTGCGGAAGTAAGGCACCCGTGCTCCTCTTCGGTCGCACAGGGCTTTCCCCCCGTTCGCTTCAATGGCGTGCAGCCGTTTCCGCATACGCAACGCCGAATTCCATGCTGTCACAATTCGTCCGGCAGTTCCTGCTGACCCTGGCGGTAGAACTCCATCAGGAACTCCGCGTCCTTGGGAGAAAGGTCGAAGCGCATGACGGCATCGTTGATAAATGCCTGAGGTTTCTTTTCCGGATCTTCCTGGACCTTGGCGGAAATCCACTTAACGGCTTTTCTGATGTTCTCTCCCTGAGGCATGATCGTCGCCATGGTTTCGTTTTCCTTTCAGGTCTGGGCAAACGGGAGCGTCAAAGATTTCTCATTACTGATCTTACCATATTTATCGATCGCCCGGCGATTTGCAAGAAATGACTCGGCGGGGCGGGAAAAAACCGGGGCAGGGAAGAGGCCGCCCCGGGCGAAACCGGTCGAAAGAAAACATGCCTGCACTGGTTTGTGTCAGTGGCCGGTGTCGCTGACACCGGCTTCGGCGAAGGTCTTGATGTCCATGAGAACCCTGGCGGAAGCTTCGATGATGTTCATGGCGAGAGCAGACCCCGTGCCTTCGCCAAGTCTCATGTCGAGGTCGAGTATCGGCCTGATTCCGAGCAGATCCGCCATCACGGCATGCCCGACTTCGTGGCTGCGGTGTGAAAGAAACAGGTAGTCGGCGGCTCGGGGACAGAGGCGGCATGCGATGAGTGCGCCGGCCGTGGCGATGAAACCGTCACAAACGATGGGCGCTTTCACCGATGCCGCTCCGAGCACGGCGCCGGCCAGGCCGGCGATCTCATAGCCCCCGACCTTGCAAAGTACGTCCAGAGCATCGGCCGGGTCTGGGCGATTGACGGCAAGCGCGCGTTCGATGACGGATATCTTGTGTGCGAAAGATTTGTCGTCGATGCCCGTTCCGCGTCCGGTCAGTTCCGCCACGGGTTTTCCGCTGAAGGCGGCGACGATTGCCGTGGATGGAGTGGTGTTTGCGATTCCCATATCGCCGGTTCCGAAGAGTTCGTATCCTTCCTGTTCAAAGGCGTTCTCGACGAGTTCTGCACCCAGCAGAAGCCCCTCGACGCCCTCGGCCCGTGTCATGGCGGGGCCTGCGGCAATGGAACGGGTGCCCTTACCGATCTTCCTGTGAACGACGGGCCAGTCCGGGGGGATGTCGCAGGCGATTCCGCAGTCCACCACGCGAACGTCCGCACCGACATGCCTCGCCAGGACATTGATGGAAGCCCATCCCCGAGTGAAGCTATAGACCATCTGTCCCGTGACCTCCTGGGGAAACGCGCTCACCCCTTCGGCGGCCACTCCGTGATCCCCGGCCATGGTAAAGATCAGCTTCTTTTGAAGTGCAGGGGTAAGGGTCCGCTGGATAGACGCCAGGCGCGCTCCGATGAACTCGAGTTGCCCCAGGGAGCCGCGCGGTCTGATTTGAGATCTGAGTCGCTGCCAGGCCTTGTCCTCCCATTGGGGATCGGCCGGTTCGATGGAGTCCAGCAAACGTGAAAGGCGTTCCATTCATCTACCTCCGTATGCATCGATAAATGCGAGTGACAGAAATAAAAAATCCCTCAAACCTCTGCATGAGGCTTGAGGGATCGCTTAATGGCTTCGGCAATCATCGGCCATGCCCGGTGAGACCGGGTTCACTCTTTCGCGGCAGGTCTTCTGACTTTGCGGTTCACTTTACTCTCCGGACCTTCCCATCTCCCGTCTGCATAGAAACGGGAGACAGTGGCTGTTCCCGGATTTCATCCCCGCTTACAGCGCCGGCCAAACGTGTCGGATTCCCACCGACTTCCCTATTGAGCTGAAAAGCGCCGCGAAAGCAGTTGTCGGAACTTGTGTTCGGAACTCTACTTCTTTGCAGTTCTCTTCAAAAGCTTCAGCGCCTTGTCCGTTTCGAGAACCGGGATGATCTCCGCCACGCCGAGATCGGTCCAACTGTAAATGGATGAGGCAAGTCGGACTTCGTCTTCCGCTTCGAAAAGACGGAATACGCGATGCCCCGAGACGTCGAACCACTCTCCCCTGACCTCGACGCCGACGGTCTTCTCCATGGTCGCCATGCGCCTCTCGATAACGATGTCGCGGTCTTCCGGTGAATAGCTGAATATCGCCATGAACAACATAGTGGTCTCCTTTCGACATGTTATGAGCCCTCAACCGGAGGGCCTATCGGGACGAATCCTTTCCTCCGGCACGCGACAGAAGCCAAACCAGTGGAAAGCCGGCCGCAGGCTTGGGAATTCCGGAATGCAGACGAGAAAACATTATAGATACATCATGGCCGGGAAAGCAAGCGGTTCAAACGAGGACTTTCCCTAGCGCAATTTCAGGCGATTGAGATACTCTGCATACAGTCCGTTCTTCGTGGACCGATACAGGTGTCCGAATGCCTTCTCCAGGTAGAGAGAAATCTCGGTCGGGCTGCGCCAGCGTTTCATGGGATCGCATTCCAGGCATCTCACGACGACGTTGTTCAACTCTTCCGGGATTTCCGGCCGCCAGACCTTGGGCGGCGTCGGGTATTGCTCGCAATGCTGAATCTCGTACTCTTCGAAGGAGGACGCCTTGAAGGGAGCGGTACCCGTGAGCATCTCGTAGAACAGAATTCCGAAAAGGTAAATGTCCGTGAAAGCGGGCGGTCTTCTTCGCGCAAGATACGTCCTGAACTGTTCCGGTGCCCTGTAGGATAGCATGTTGAGCGGCAGTTTCCGTAAAGCGACGGCATCCTCCCCGCACTCCTCGAGGACTTTCCAGAGACCGCCGTTGTAGATCCTGATGGAAGGCCTGTCGGAAAAGAGCAAAACCCGGGATGGCCTCAGGTCGAGGTGGTAGATCCTCTTCACCTGCTCGTCATCGCCCATGAGGAGGTGCAGATCGCCGATGCCCTCCAGGATCTGGTGTGCCAGGCAGACGGCAAGGGGAATGGGCATGAACTCTTCCTTGGAAAGCAGGTCCACGAGGGTGAGAGGAAGATACTCGCGCACAATAAGGATGTGGTTGTCCATGCAGGCGATATCGGACACGCGGGCGAGATACGGAGACTCGATCATCAGTTGTATGCGAGCCCATCGATAGATCGCCTGAGGGGTAATCCTGCCGCTCAGTTGAGGCGTGAAACTCTGTCCTGCAAACCGCAGCCCGGTTTCCAGGTGCTCCAGTTCGAATATGGCTGAAGACTGTCCCAGGTGAAGCAGATTGAGAATTCGATAGGTTTCCTGCTGTCCCGTCAGATATTGCTTCCCATCCAGCGGCCATGAGCAGATCTGCCTGCCGGAAAGTTCGCTGACGGAGAACTGATCGAGCGAGGTGATGGGGGAACCCTGGGGTCTTGGAACCGATAAGTCGGTATGCTGCCCGGCCCCAAGGTCGTTGACGGTTCCGCACACGCGAACCTGCCTTGGTTCACTGGAAGGTTTCGCTTCGAGTTCCCGAAGAGTCTGGGTGCACTTCGTGATCTTCGTCAGCGTTTGCTGGCGGGTGCCTTCCGGGACGCCGGGGTTCAGGTAGACGATTTCATAGAAACGGATCGCCTCGGCCCAGTTGCCCAACTGGCAGGAGGCATCGCCGCAGTATTCCCAGCATTCCATGGGACGGTGGCCGGCAAGTGCGGCACGGGTGAATTCTTTAATGGCCTCGTCAAAAAACTGGCCATCCATGAGAACCATTGCATAGTCAAAAGCATTCCGGTCGTCTGGGGGACCGGCGGGTATTTGCGGTTCTTCGGGTTCGCACGGACCGGCGGGATCCGCGCTTTCCGGACGGAGCCTGTCGCGTTCTGCGGCGATCTTTGTCCGGAGGCTTTCCTTTTCGGCTTCGGGAAGGTTCGATTGATCGATGTCGCGCGAGAGGTCCTCAACGAGTTCGGCGGCTCCGTCGACGAGACCCTGCTCGCGGTATATGCGGGCTTCCTGCAAACGGTTCAGATACGTTTGAAGCAGCTCGGAAGAATGCATCACGTGCTCCCGTGTCCCCCGGCGGCGGGCACAATCGACTGCCCTGCGGCGTTACGCCCGAAAGACAGAAAAAACCCCGGGACCGGGAACTCAAATTCCGGGGGATGTGCGGTTTTGGGGAATGAGGGCCGTCCCCGGACTATTGCTGTTCGCCCAGAAGACAATCCAGGTTCAAGACTTCGATCGGCGTCCCGGAATCGTTGAGAATGAACCCCAGAACGTCCTTTTCCGCAGATCCATCCATGATGATTTCCGCGTTGTCCACGAATTCGGCAGGCGGCAAATCGGTGAAGATGATGCCGTACCTGGAACCCTCACTCACGAGAATGGCCCCGCCGACAGGTTTTGCCCCGGAGGAGTCGTCAACCGCGCTGTAGCGGAGGGGATGGAAACGCAGACCTTTCAGGGTATTCGTCGGCATTTCCTTCCAGTTGCCGGAGAGACCGCTTTTCAGGCTCTTGAGGAAAGGCTTGAAATCAGCAAGCGTGGCATAGCCGCGATTGAGGATCTTGAAGGCCTTTTTGGGGGACGCCTCGCTGGTTTTCACCACCTGCGAAGCGGGAACCGCCATGATCTTTCCGGACAGGGAGAAGAGGCAGAGTCGTTCGCTGCGGGTCTCGACGGAACTGGAAGCGCCTGTTTCGGAAGGCTGATGCAATGTTGAAGATGCCTGCAGACCCGGTGCGCCGGCAGACAGGTCCGCCGCCATGCTCAGGCTGTTTTCAAGCCGGCGCAGCCAGTCCACCCGGGCGGGCCATTCCTGCGAGGCCTGCCTGCAGACCGCAAGGTGTTGTTCGATGTTTCTGCGAATGCCCGTAAGCCGGGTGGTCAATGGTGCCAGTGCGCGGGTTCTCGCCAGGACAGCTTCGATCTCCGAGAGGTGGAGAGCCTCTTCGGACAGTGAGGATACACCCTGGTCCATCCGTGCCGCCTCGTGCTCCATCCATTCCCGGAAGGTCTTCAGTGCCGCTGCATCGCAGGCTTCGGCCGGAGTGAAATGACGCAGCGAGGGTTGAGCCTGGGGGGGCGCCGGGATTGCGGACGACGAAAAGCCGGCTTCGGGAGTTTTCGTCGTGGCTTCCTGGGACTGGACCACCTGCTGCCTCATGGTCTTGAATCGCTCGATGAGTTTTTTGATCCTGTCCCTTTCCGGACCCGCCAATGGGCCCTGGCTCAAGAGGACGGGGCCGAGAAGTTCGTGCGCGTCGCGGAAAAATTCCGTTACATCCCGGCCGGTCTGGTCCGGATGGACTCGCATTCTTCGAGCCGTCGACTGCAGCATCTTGAAAAGAGAAGTGGCCGCGGTGCTCTTACGTGCGTAGGATTCAAGCTTGGCGACCGCCGTTTCGTATTTGCGGGCATTGTCCGAAGAGAATTCCCAATCGAGGCTCAGGTAAGCGGCGTTGACCGGGTCAAGAAGCAATTCGATCTGCTGCTGCCGGGAGAGTTCGGGGTCCGCCGGGCGCGTCTCGAAGTTGTCAGCGGCGAGAGGCGGATACGCCGTTGTGTCGAAGGATCTGTCGGATGCCGTGGCTGACGGGGAGGGTGAGAAAGCCGCTTCGGCCGGCGCCTGTGCGGTCTTGGGCGAAAAAGTCCGGGAACCGGCCGGCGTTTCCGGCAGTCCGGGTTCATCGAGAGAGGGCATGGAGGTCGACGGAACGAACAGATTGTCAATTTCCCGATCGATCAATGCGTCAAAAGCTTCAAGATCCAGCCCGCCGTCAGCCGCCCCGGACGTCTGCGGCGAGGTCGGGAAGTCGGCCGGTTTGGCGGAAGATGCCGGCGTGTCGGGGATGGGAGTGATATCCGGGGCGATTTCCAAAGCTTCCGTGGACGGTGTCTCTTCGGCTTCCACTTCCGCGGGGACGAAGAGCTTGTCAATCTCGCTGTCTATATGCTGGGAAAAAGATTCAAGATCGAAGCTGGGATCGTCCTTTGTGTCTTGAGTACTCTTAGTGTCGGACATCGATGGAATCCTGTTCGTCTGACGTTGGCAATGACAGGGCAAGAAGCTATCCGAGATCGCCTCTTACTTTCTGTACGACGCAACGGATTGTTCGCTTGCTGATTTCGCGCAGGGTTTCGTAAACGCCTTTCCCCTTCATCGCGCTCGCTTCAAAATAGGGAACGCCGATGTTGCCGTTCAGGTCGCTCTCCATTTCCTGGATGCTCAGGAGTGGAATGTTCGATTCCTGTAGATCGCGCTTGTTGTACTGGAGAACCAGGGGAACCTGCTGAATGTTGAGCCCCTCGTCGATGAGGTTTTCCGCAAGGTTTTGAATGCTTTCGATATTTTTCTGCCTTTGCACCCTCAGCGAATCTGCGACGAAAACGACTCCATCGACACCCCTCAGCACGAGTTTGCGGGTCGTGTTGTACATGACCTGTCCCGGGACCGTATAGAGCTGGATGCGTATGGTCAGGTTCAGAACCTTCCCGATGCTCAGGGGGAGGAAATCGAAGAAGAGAGTGCGATCGCCTTTTGTGTCGATCGTGACCATCTTACCGCAAACCTGCCTGCCCATGGATTCGTGCAGGTGGAGGAGGTTTGTCGTCTTTCCCCCGCGTCCGGGACCGTAGTACACGATTTTTGCCTGAATTTCGTTTTTGCTGAGATCTATAAAGGCCACCGGTGTCTTCCTTCTGCTCCGTTGAGAATGGGTTCCAGTTGCTGCAATACCTTGGCAAGGTTGAGCCGGATCAATCCCAGGGAAACATTGTCGTTGAAAAGGGTGACGATGATGAAATCCTTTCCGAGGCGGCTGAAGTGGATGTTCCTCGTATCGCCCTTGTGGAACATGAGGGTGAAATCCTCTTCTCCGATGAGGCGGGCTATTTCTGCGGTCGCTGCGAAGTTGGCCGCCGATACGGCGGCCAGGGAGAAGATATCGTCCATTTGCATGGAGCCGCGCTCGACTATGAGGTTTCCGCAGATATCCACTATGATGACATGCTCTGCGCCGGCCGCCAGCAGTTGGTTCTGAATGATGGCTTCCAGCTTCGTGATTTCAGTGTTGGTCAAAATTAAGCTCATGTTTTATGGACTCCACGGTGCCATTCATTGGCTATGGTGCGGTAGAGGTGAATCCAGGCCGATAGACGTCAAACGAGGCCGCACGCGTATCGGGGCAACGGCTCCCGAACGGACGGGCGGCTAACCCTGCGCCCCGGCAAGACCGCTCGATCCGCTTTCCTGCGGGGGGCCTCCATTGCTCCTGACATACTCGAATATTCGGTTGAAGAGCGGATGATCCCTCCGGATTTTTATATACTTCAAGGGGGCGATGAACTCATCCTCCTCGGTGGTGATCGCACACATGACCCCGCCGGTTTCACCGGAATCGAACACGTCGTTTATCTGGATCTCCTTGGTGGGATTGATGGATTTTCCGCTTTCCGAAAGAAAGTGCAGCAGGCTCCTGGATGGATAGGTACGTATGGGCGTATGGGTTCGGATTTCATGGACGAGCAATTCTTCTTTGAGATAGTCGGGGTTCTTGAACCTCTCGTCGCGTCGGCGCACCGATTCGAGGATAAGCTGCTCGAGGGGCTTCTGGATCGTGCAGGTGACCTGTTCTCCGAGTGGCTGCGTCTCGAATTTCCCGTTGCTCCATGCCAGGATTTCCAGGAGAGCGGCCTCTCCCGAGGCCGACTCGCTCTGGGCATGACACACGCGCCCGTTGCGAATTTCGATGATTCCCCGCTTCTGATCGGACTTGATCTTGACCAGCATGTTGTTGCGTGACAGGCAGACAAGCTGGAGGAGATCGTACAACTGAATGGAGTTGATGGATCCTACGAATCCTTCCTCGCCCCCCTGGCCCGCGCTGTTCCCGTTGGTCCCCTTGGAAATGAGCGTGCCCGTCAGGGTAGCGGATTTCAGATTGACCCCGATCAGGTTGGTATTCTTGAGGTTCGCATTATTGAGCTTTGCCTCGTTGAGATCCGCGCCTTCGAGGTTCGCTCCCTCCAGGTCCGCGCCTTCGAGGTTCGCTCCGTCGAGATTGGCGCGATACAGGTTCGCACCCACCATGTTGGCCCCGCTGAGGTTGGCGCCGCGAAGATTGACATACCGGAGGTTGGCCGTGATGAGTTTTGTGTTGGCCAGGTTTGCGCCTTCCAAGTTGGCGCCGGCGAGTTTTGCTTCTTGTAAGTTCGCTCTTTCGAGGATGGTATTCCTGAGATCGGATCGGGTGAGAATGGTGTGGGAGAGGTTCGCCTGCCGGAGATCCGCTTCGACGAGCCAACCGGCATTGGAAAGGTCCAGCATCGAGAGGTCCACTCCGCGAAGATAGGCGGGGCCTTTGCCGGATATGACCGCCATGAGAAGTTGTTCTCGTGAAATTTCTGACATCTGATGAGAATCCTTCCAATGAACTCTTGAACAAGATCTTTCCGGCAAGCTGCCGGCGCTGTTAAAGGAAGTTTCGGACCGATCCCGTGCGGGCCCACGGCTTTCCACCCAATCCCGTGCGGGGATGGTTATGCAAGAAGCGGGCCTCGATATGTTTGCGGCGGCATTAATAATAGATCGTACGGCAGCGGTGGTAGGGACGGCTGCGGAAGGAATCCATCTGTCCCAACTGCCAGAGCCAGGAGTCGATCTGCGAGGCGGTCATTCTTCTGCCGGTCCGGGAAAAAGCCCCTTTCAGAGCTTCTACGGCGGCGATGGTTGCAGCCCGTATTTCCACTTCCTCCCTGCTTCCAGGGAGCAGTTCTTTCCGGCTGTCGATGGCGGAAGCGAGATCCGGGTGGTAGGAGAGAATCCCCATCTCGCGCAGGACCTGGGGCAGCTTGTAGTCGGCAAAGGCCGTGAGCCGGTCGATATCGTCAAAATGGCCCCACCGGCTTCCGGCAAATGCCGCATGAAGGTCTGCGACGAAGATTTGAGCGCGTTTCCAGAAGATGACCCGCAGACCTTCGTAGAAGGCCTCGTCGCGGAAACCGGAGAAAGCCGAAGCGAGCGTGGAAACGGTCAGAACGGCATTCCCGGCGGTTTTACGGAGAAGATTGACGATATCCCCACGCCAGTCGGCAAGCAGAACGCGCCCCGCCTCGCGAAGATTCTCATGCCTTTGTTCCAGGAGGGGAAGTTTTCCGGAGATGCCGGAAAGGATGGTCTTCACGTCGGAAAGGGAGATGTCGGCAAGGTATTCGGCACGGGTCAGGGGGATTCCCTGCTCCAGGGCTTTCCTGAGAGCGGCGGCCAGCCCCCAGTATCCGGAATAGAGGATTCCCCGGTGGGAAACGTTCCAGACCGGTTCGTTACTGTCCGGCCAGAAGCAGTGATTCAGAACGTCGAGGATGAATATCCAGCGTACGGTCTCTTCCGTGTCGTCAAAGTAATGACAGGGATGTTGCCATCCCGACTGCGCCTCCGGGCGGTCACCCCACCCGGCAACGGCCTGGTCGAGCCGGGAAAGGTCCAGGGAGACGAGACTGCTCCGGGCGACCACTGGTTCTATGGAAGCCAGAACGGGCATGATGTCGGCGGGGCTCATAATTTCCGTCTTATCCATGAGAAAGTTTCTGCTCCTCCTATGAGCAACGTCTTGACATATGCCATCAGTTTATAATAAACATAACCCGCTTAGACTCTGCGCTCTTTCCAGACGCGATTTTTCCCGGTTTTCCTCGAATTGATGTGTTCCTGGATAAGTTTCTTGGTTTATTCGTCAACTGGTATCGTATTCGACTCACTCTATCATTTCTAATCCATTATTGTTTTGTGAAGGAGATGCAATGAAGAGAATGCCGATGGCTACCCTTGTGTTTTTTTTCTCAATATTCCTTTGCAGTACCTGCGGGTGGGCACAGGAAACCGTAAAAGTGGGGGTCATTCTACCTGTAACGGGTGAGAAAGCCAAGTTTGGAGAAATTGAGAAGAAATCGTTTGAGATGGCGCTGGAAGAGATCAACGCGGCCGGAGGCGTCAACGGGAAGAAACTGGAATTCCTTTTCGAAGACGATACCGGCCGGCCCGATGTGGCAAGGTCCGCGGCGGAAAAGCTCATCACGAAGGACAAGGTAGTCATGCTCGGGGGCGGTTACGGGAGTTCGGAGACGTTTGCCATTGCCGGCGTCGCGCAGCAAAACGGCGTCCCTTTCCTGGTGAGCACCGGTTCGGACAACAAAATCACTGCGCAGGGATGGGAGTACGTGTTTCGGCTGAATCAGCCGGCGGGTGATTATTTCAAGGGCCTGGAAACGTTTCTCACCGAAGTCGTGAAACCGCAATCCGTTGCGATTCTTTATGAGAATACGAACTTCGGAAGTTCTCAGTCGAAGGAGTTTCAAGCCGCCTGCGAGCGCATGAAGATCAAAGTCGCGATGTGCGAAGGCTACCAGAGCGGGGGGGTCGATTTCAAGCCTTTGCTCGTAAAGGTCAAACAGGCTAATCCGGATGTGATCTACATGATTTCCTACCTCATGGATGCTTCGCTGCTGATGCGGCAGTCCATGGAACTGCGGGTGACCCCGAAGCTTTTCGTCGGAGGAGGGGCGGGCTTCACGTTGCCGGAATTCATGCAGAATGCGGGAAAAGCCTCCGAGATGGTTTTCTCCGCGTCCCTGTGGTACCAGACGCTTACCTATCCCGGGGCGAAGGAATACTACGAAAAATTCGTGAAGAAATACAACATGGATACGGAATACCACGGCGCCGAAGGCTACGCTTCCGCCTGTGTCATCGCCGATGCGCTCAAGCGCGCGAAGGGCATGTCCGCTGACGAGGTTTGCAAGTCCCTTGCCGCGACGGACCTGATGACTGTTTTTGGCCCCGTCAAGTTCGTGTCCTACAATAAGATGAGCAATCAAAACAGACTCCCCACCTATCTAGTCCAGTGGATCAACGGAAAGCTTGAACTGGTGTGGCCCGGGGATGCGGCTTCAAAGTCTTTCGTCTATCCGATCGACTGGGCGAAAGTCTGGAAATAATCCTCCCGCCCGGTGGCGCCGGAACGTGCGCCTTCGGGTTTCATCCCGCATTTCACTGTTTGCCCGAGAGGTTTGCTCACAATGGACGTCTTTCTTCAAACGTTGATGGCCGGCTTTTTAATCGGTGGAATTTATGCGCTGGTGGGGATTGGGATGACCCTGATCATGGGGGTCATGCGGATCATCAACCTGGCCCACGGCCAGTTGATGATGGTCGCGATGTACATAACCTATACGCTTTACCAGTACCTGGGCCTGGATCCGTATTTCGCGCTCGTCGTGGCGATGCCCTGTCTTTTCTTTGTCGGGGCATTCATCCAGAAGTACCTGCTGAATCCCCTGTTGAAAATCGATTCGATCCTTCCCGAGAACCAGGTCCTCATGACTGCCGGCGTGGGAATCGTATTGACGGAAATCGCGCGCTTCATTTTTCACTCCGACTATAAATCCGTTCAG